>CAZEGE010000094.1:0-14196 GCA_964511765.1 uncultured Anaerolinea sp. | reverse complement strand
ATGGCTAAAACGTAAATGAACAACCAGATCATCGGTTGTTCATCATATAGGGATTAATGTGTGGGTATGTGGGATGTGTCGGTATAACAATAAACGACAGCCATCCTTGACGGGGGCAGTTCATTGCTATAATTCTTTTTGCAGCCTGCCCCCTTCAGGCTGTTTTATTTTTTTGTTACTTAACCCATAATGTTTATTGAGTGTTGTGTATCTCTATCATTTTATAGAGGAAAATCGCTGTTAAACCATTAACAAAATTCAAACTCCCCATCCATCCTCCCTTGCGATAAGCCCTTAATGAAATCTGATTCTCCCCTTTGGGATTAGAGTCTGGAATCGATCAGGCTTTCAATTTCTTTCAATACAGATTGCAAATTAGTAGCGTTCGCCGCGATGACATCATTCTCCTCAATATGTTTATGATGCAGCGCGGTTGGTAACTTTGGAAAATGCGGCGGGTTGTCGTAACGAAAAACCATTGTCCTGTCCACCCGTGTACACTAATACCACTCCGCATGGCCGTTTCTAAATGATAAAAGCTAAAACATGCAGGCTGAGGGCAGTGTGTCCAGGTTCGTCTCGCTTTGCGGCTCACCCTGTCGAATTTCAGGGTTTGATGCAGGCGGCGACATCGTGCTGTGCATTAGCTAGCCAATTGCAGTTATCCGCGTGCGCTTATCATCGCAACTTGAAATTGGCCCCTACAATAGCGGACCTGGCGGGGAGTGAAGAAATCCAGTCTAAGCACCTGACGGAGGCTCTGCAATATCGTCCAAAAATCATGATGATGTAAAGGTGGGCAAGTAGTTCATTGTTTGCCAGTTGGTTAGTAGTGAAATGATCGGTAATCAGGATGTTAATCCAATGTCCGCATGAGACTCCCAGAATGGCGGCATATTAAGGCACCAAGTTAACATTGTTTTCCTTGGTTCTTATATTTTCAAGGCTTCCAATAATTGATCGTAGATCCCCGGTGCAGCAATGATCACGGACAGGGGCGGGGAGATGAAATCCGGATTGCCATCCAAGGTGGTGACGCGCGCTCCTGCCTCTTGTGCAATCAACCCTGCAGCAGCTACATCCCAGGGTTTGAGGGAAAGTTCCCAGAACCCATCAAGACGACTGGCAGCCACGTAACAACCATCCAAGACTGCGGACCCATGACAACGAACGCCCTGGGTCAATTTGGAAATTTCCACGAAATTATCAAAGTTGTTGCGCTGGGTGTTCCAGACATCATACGGAAAGCCGGTTACCAGCAGACTTTTTGACAATACATTTATTTGGGATGAGCGAATCTTCTTTCCATTCAAGCGGGCCCCCTTACCGCGTTCCGCAGAAAACATTTCGTTGCGCAGTGGATCGTACACGGCCCCTAGTTTGAGGTCCCCATGTGAAGCAAAGCCGATCGAAACGCAAAAGTTTGGGAAATGATGAGCATAGTTCACCGTCCCATCCATCGGATCGATATACCAGATGTTTTCGTTTTCCCCATTGATTTCGCCACTCTCCTCGGTAAAGATACGATCGCCCGGAAAGCGCGTCTTGATTTCTTTGAGCAGGAATGCCTCCGAAGCATAATCAGCCTCCGTCACAAGGTCGATCACACCTTTATAGCTGATGTCATGTTCCTTTTTAAAACCTTCTCGCAGAATCGCACCGGCAGATCGCGCTAGGTATTTTATATCAGACAGTGTTGGTTCCATGAAATTTCATTCCAGATGAGGTAACCGGGTTTACAGATGGCAGAGTCAGTTTTTAGGCAAGTGTGATATTGCTTGGTACGGAATCAATTTTATCACTGGTGTTTCGGCAATCTCCAAGTCTCATGTTTCGAGATTAGGCCCGCAAAAAGCATAAAGAATATAGTTCGAAATGTAATGTTTTTTATTATAACATATGAAAAACCAGTCATCAAACGAAATAAAACATAACAAATATCCTTGACAAACAAAACACGCATAGTATAATAATCAAGGCAGGACTTAATATTATGGCATCTCGAAGAAAAAACAACCGATATTCCAATTGGGCAGGATTTTCTCCGTTTTTGATATTCTGTTTGGCGTTCGAGATTGTGCCAATCTTTTTTTTGATCCGGGGAAGTTTTTTTGATAAAACCACCGGGGAATTCACGCTCTCTCATTACTCTAAGCTGCAACGCCCATTGTATATAAATTCATTCGTGAACAGTATAGAGCTATCAGCGATAACCGCTGTGATTGGCGTGTTCCTGGGCGCGTTGATCGGTTATGCAATTTATCGCTGGCCGTCGGAGCGTGTTCGCGATACGCTAATCACGCTTTCAGATGTAACCACCAATTTTGCGGGAGCGCCTCTCGCCTTCGCTTTTGTTGTGATCTTGGGGTTCAACGGGGTCATCACACAATTCCTGATACAGTATTTTCACTACGATCTTTATGAGACCTTTAGCATCTACTCCTTCTCAGGGTTGGTATTGGCCTACGTGTATTTTCAATTACCCTTGATGGTTTTGCTCATTCTCCCCGCCTTTGCCGGGATCAAAAAGGAATGGCAGGAATCGGCACAAAGCTTGTCCGCCAGCCCTTTCCAATTTTGGTGGGATATCGGTATTCCCGTTTTGATGCCGTCCCTGATCGCTGGATTTACCCTGCTATTTGCCAATGCATTCGGCGCGTATGCCACAGCTTATACGCTCGTTCAATCGAAGATGTCGCTGGTGACGTTGCAGATCGGTTACATGATCGCCGGTGAAGTTCGACAGGATCCCGGAGTCGGCATGGCAATGGCCGTCCTGTCCCTGATCATTATGGGTTTGAGCATTGGTGTATATCAGATGGCGACGGCCCGCGCTCGTCGTTGGTCGAAATCTTGACATTGCAGAGCTTGGAACCAGGATATGACAAAGAACTCTCAGAAGATCAAACAAGAATCGCGCAAGAAAGCCCGCGCCGCTGGTTGGCAAACCGCCTTGATTGGGTTGTTTCTATTTTATATGCTCATACCCATCATCTCGACCTATGTCTTTTCGGTCGCGACGCGCTGGGACCGCACGATCCTACCCGAAGGATACACGCTTGAGTTCTACGTAAAAGCCGCTCAATCTTCCTACTTCAATATCACACTGCGAAATTCATTGATCCTGTCGCTTGCAACGGTTCTTGTCAGCCTTTTCATCATCGTCCCGACGGTGTATTGGGTTCACACGCGTTTGCCCCACGCCAAGCCATTGCTTGACATATTGATGATCCTGCCTTTTGGAATTCCTACGGTGGTGCTGGCGCTGGCCCTCATTCAGATTTATAACTTCGCTCCACTGGCGCGTTCGCCCTACCTGTTGATCGGCGCCGTGGTTGTGTATTCTATGCCGTTCATGTACAGGCCGGTATCTAATGCGTTACAGGCGATTGATTCGCATACTTTAACGGAAGCAGGTCAAAGTCTCGGTGCGAACGTTATGCAAATCCTAGCGGAGGTCGTCATTCCAAATATCCTGCCCGGAATTTTGAGCGGAAGTCTGTTGGTCTTTGCCACTGTTTTTGCGGAATTCACGCTAACGTCGTTGATCGTGGGTGCGAAATTTAAAACGTTCCCGTTGCTGTTAGTGGAATATACGCGCATCAATGGAAATGTCGCGGCCGCCTTCTCGGTGATTTCCTTTACCATCGCCTGGCTGGTTTCCATGCTGATCCTGTGGGTGGGAACGAAGGGAAGGATCGCTTCGCTTGAAACAGTGCAAGCTCGCTAAACAAAGGATAAACAGATGGCATATCTGGAATTAATAAACGTATCGAAATCATACTCCGGCGTCGACGTTGTGCATGACTTCAATCTAAATATCGAAAAGGGAACACTCGTTTCCCTGTTGGGACCTTCCGGTTGCGGCAAGACGACCACATTGCGGATGATCGCTGGCTTTGAGCAACTGGATGACGGTTCGATCCAACTGGACGGCAGCGACATCACTGGTGTTCCGCCCAACAGGCGTGACATCGGTATGGTCTTTCAGGCTTATGCACTGTTTCCGAATAAGACTGTTCGCGAGAATATTTCATTTGGTCTTCGGATGAAGAAGACACCGAAGAACGAGATCGGAAGAAAGGTTGATGCCGTTCTTGAAATGGTGCGCTTGCAGGAAACCGCCGACCGCTATCCCCACCAGCTTTCCGGCGGTCAACAACAACGCATTGCACTGGCGCGCGCGCTGGCCGTTCAGCCCCGCGTTCTGTTGTTGGATGAGCCTTTATCCGCTTTAGATGCAGAAGTGCGCGTAGTGCTGCGCGGAGAAATTCGCCGGATTCAATCCGAACTCGCGATCACCACGGTTTATGTAACTCACGATCAGGAAGAGGCATTGTCCATTTCAGATAAAGTCGTCGTGATGAATAAAGGCCTCATCGAACAGGTCGGCGCGCCGGAAGAAATCTACCGCGCTCCTCAGACGCGCTTTGTCGCGACCTTCATAGGCACTGCCAATCAATTCCTGGGAATAACCAGCGGCAGAGACACAGTTGTTTGCAAGAATATCAAATTGATTGCAGACGACGTGAAGAGTCTCCCCGACGGGCAGGAAGTGGTTGTGCTGGTTCGACCGGAGAATATTCAGGTCCAGATCGGACAGCCACAGCGCAGCGATTGGAATGTAATTCCCGGCGTGGTTGAAACCATTACTTTCCACGGTGCAGTAACGCGTCTCTTTGTAAACGTTAGTGGTCAACGGGTTGTGGCTGATGTGACGGTTGCCAATACTAAACCGGTTTCATTGAACCAGAAGATCTGGTTGATGTTTCCTCCGAGTGCCTGTCAGGTAATGGAAATAAAAGAATGATCTTCATCAACGCGCACGAACTGGTTCTTGATAAGCAGGAGAGGCTGGAAGCCTGGGTCTCTTATGATCGCGTTGTCCGTTTAGCCATGGACTTTGTCAAGAATTGTCCTGTTGATCCGGCAAATGGATTGCCGTGGTATTTGCAGTACTCCTGCTTTTGGACCGATCCGCTTCGTCCGACTGTCTGGCCGGATAACCCCGCCGGGAAATTTGCGTGGTCCGTGACCACGCTGCTTAAGTATTACCCGTATTCAGGTGACGCCAGTCATATACAAATTGTGCGAACGATGCTCGACCATCTTTGGGAATATCGCACGCCGAGTCACTTTGATTGGCCGGATGTTCCCTACGCTTCTGCTCAGCCCGGTACGGGAGTGTACTTCGGCGCGCGCGCGGATGGCGTCTTTGCCATCGAACCGGACAAGATCGCACAGGTGGGGAGGGCCTACATAGATTTTTATGAATTGACCGGCGAAAAGAAATATCTGGAAATGGGTGCGCGCTGCGCGGATGTGCTGGCTCGAAAAATCCGTCCCGGCGACGAGTCTCACTCACCGTGGCCTTTTCGGGTTGATGCGCGCGATGGACATATTGTTGAAGAATACACCGCGCATTGGATTCCAGCGGTCAAACTGTTCGATGAGTTGATCCGCTTAAACGAGGGCAACTATAAGTCTATGCGGAATCGCGTCTGGGACTGGATCGAGAAATATCCGCTTCAAAACAACATCTGGAAGGGACATTTCGAAGACATCCGTCTCGATCCTGGTAACGAAAATCGCGACCAGTTATCGCCGCTGGAAACGGCGCGCTATCTCCTTCAAAACAAGGATCAATTCCCCAAATGGAAAGAATCGGTTAAGGGCCTGATTGATTGGGTGAAGGATACGCTGGGTGGGCATCCTTTTTTTACGGCGATCCCGATCCATGAGCAGAAGTATTGTTATTTCCCGATGGGCAGTCACACAGCGCGTTTTGCCAATCTTTCAGCTTTGTACGCAGAGCAAACTGGTGACTTGGCATATAAAGAACAGGCGCTTCGCTCCTTCAATTGGGCCAGCTATATGGCGAACGAGGATGGCATTGTAACCGTTGGTGTAGATCGGCCGGATTATTACAACCAATGTTGGTTCACCGATGGTTACTTTGATTACGTCCCGCATTTTATAGATGGCATGGCGGCGATGCCCGAACTTGCTCCCGCGGATTCGGATCACATGTTGCGGTCAACTTCAGTGGTGCAAAAGATCGTTTACAAACCGTTTCAAGTCTCTTATCAGACATTTGACGCGGGCGGCACTCAAAAATTGCGCTTGACATTCCAGCCTTGCCAGGTCCTCGCGGATGGGAAACCGCTCGCGCAGCAAAAAATCGTAAGCAATCAACCCGGATGGAATTTTGATTCCACCTTGAATGTTTTAATCATTAAACCGGATGCCCGGGAAGTAGTCATTGCAGGTCGTTAATTCGATCCGAACAAAATTCGTGAAGGCTCTTATGGTCACGGTCAATTCATCAGTTTCTTGGATTTGAAATTTTGGAAAGGAGGTGGCAGTTACGTAAGTGCATCATCGTTCTGCGAGTGTTGTAAGTGAAATCGACCTTTCAAAGGTTAACGTCAATTCAAATAAAAGGAGAGTCAAGATGTCAAAGAGAATTAATATGTTCGTTGGGATGTTCCTGGTCTTAGTTATGGCGTTGACCGCCTGTGCGCCTGCTGCCGCGCCAACTTCACCCCCACCCCCTGCACCCCCCGCCACTCAGGCAGCCGCTGCAACGGCTGCTCCAACTATAGACCCGATGGCAGAGATGATTCAGGCTGCGCAAAAAGAAGGCACGATTGTTTCCTACGGCCTGCCGGATGATTGGGTAAACTATGGTGGCGTTTTCAATGGTTTCACCGCCCAATACGGTATTACCCATCAGGATACGGATATGGACAGCGGCACGATCATCTCCACGCTGGAAGCCGAGAAATCCTCCCCCGTGGCGGATACCACTGACCTTGGACTTGCCTTCGCCAAACTGGTGGAAGATTACGGCCTGTCCCAGCCGTACAAGAACACCTATTGGGATGAGATCCCGGATTATGCCAAGGACCCGCAAGGACGGTGGTCTGCAGCCTACTGGGGTGCGATGGCTTTCCTGGTCAATGCAGATAAAGTGATGGCTGTGCCTCAGACTTGGGAAGACCTGCTCAAGCCTGAATACAAGAACACGGTCTGCATGAAGGACCCGCGCTCTTCCGCCACCGCACAGATGACCGTCCTCGCGGCCGCTTTTGCTCACGGTGGCAACGAGACCAATGTCCAGCCCGGGCTGGATTTCTTCAAGAAGATGATTGATGGTGGCATCCTGAACGGCGTTTCACCGTCTGCTGCCAACATCCAGAAAGGTGAATGTCCGATTACGCTTCAGTGGGATTTCGATGCGTTGAGCAACAAGGATCAGAATCCGAACATGAACCTGCAAGTGGTACTCCCCACCGATGGCACCGTGGCAGGCATGTATATCCAATTCGTAACTGCGGGCGCGCCGCATGCCAATGCAGCAAAGCTTCTGTTGGATTACGAATACTCGGATGAAGGCCAGTTGGCCTACGCTCAGGGTTTTGTACATCCCATCCGTACCAGCGTGCAGTTACCGGCGGATCTGCTGGCAAAATTCCCTCCGGCAGATGCCTACAAGTCTGTTCAATTCCCGAAAGATCCAGCGGCTCTGGATAAGGCCGGAATCGCGATTGCTGACGGTTGGGCTTTGATCGCCAAGTAAGTGCTCAGAAAGTTGTTCGCAGGCTGGAGCGGGATTCCCCGCTCCAGCCTGAAAGTTTGTTCACTTGCCATTGTTGTCTGAAATTGTTTTGTTAATTTTCGTCAATTCAAGTAAAGGAGTATGCCATGCCTGTAACAGGTGAATCAATCCGTTTGTCAAGGTTATTCTCGGAGGGTAAGAATGCTGTCGTTGTGGCGGTGGATCACGGTCTCTATTTTGGTCCATTAGCCGGGATGATCAATTTGCCCTCGGTGATCGATAAGGTCTATGGTGCGGATGCGATTTTGATGGCTCCGGGGATGCCATCCCATTGCCAGTCCGTTTTTTCAAAGCGTGGCGCGCCAGCCTGCATCGTTCGCCTAAACTGGGGCTCCAACTATGCAGCCATGTGGAAATACAAACATTCACACAGCGTGCCAATGATCTCAGTAGCAGACGCTGTGGCACAGGGCGCGGACCTTGTGATTGGCAGCCTGAGTTTGAAGAATCCCGATGAAGCCGAGGATGCTCACAACGTCGAAGTGTTTTCCGCCTGTGTAACACAGAAGCGTGCACTCGGCATTCCGTTGATCGGCGAAGTGTATCCCACCGGCGGCGACGATTATCAGCCCGAAGATCTTCAGGACGAAATATTCATCGGCTGCCGCATCATCGCCGAACTGGGTGCGGATCTGGTCAAGACGTTCTATACCGGCAAGCGTTTCAAAGAGATCACGGCTGCAACGCCGGTGCCAGTGCTGGCATTGGGCGCAAAGAAATTCCCAAAGGAAAGCGATGCCTTGAAACTCGCGGCAGAATCAGTCGAGGCTGGAGCGCGAGGGATTGTCTTTGGACGGAATGTGATCCAATCGAAGGAACCCGGTCGCCTGCTGGATGCATTGAAGGAAGTTGTCAAGGATTTCCAGGCACCCGATAAGATTGCTGCCAAGTACAAACTGGATTGAAATGCAATATCTGCTTGCGATAGACGCCGGAACAACTTCGGTCAAGGCTGGGCTGTTCGCTCCCGATGGCCGCTGTCTCGGTTTGGGACGCGAGGAATATCAGCTCGAGACTCCCGCCTCTGATCGCGCCCAGCTCGATCCCGAAGTATATTGGCAGGCTTGCGTTAAGACAGTCCGTGAAGCGCTTGAAAAATCAGGCGCGCAATCCATAGACGTAAAGGCAGTGGCAGTTTCCAGTCAGGGTGAAACAACCATCACGCTCGATGAAAAAGGGCAGGTCATTTATCCTGCGTTGGTTTGGCTCGATAACCGCGCCTCTGAGCAATCTGCCCTCCTCGCAGAACGATTTGGAAAAGTTGTTTATTCTCGTACCGGCATTCCGGAAATCGTTCCGACTTGGTCGGCGTGTAAAATCTTATGGATACGCAAAAACGAACCCGAGGTCTTTGCCCGCGCCGCCAAATTCGTTTTGGTTCAGGATTTTCTGATCTATCGTTTGACTGGCAGGGTTGTGACTGACGGCTCAATATCCTGCACCACTTTAAATTATGACTTGATCCATAACTGCTGGTGGAAGGACGTTCAGGATACGATTGGGATTCGGATGGATCAATTGCCCGAGATCGTTCAACCGGGAACGATGGTTGGCACCGTTTCGGCTGAGGCCGCGCAACTGCTGGGCTTATCTAGGAAGACTTGCGTCGTCACCGGCGGCATGGATCAAGCTGTGGGTGCCATCGGTGCCGGGAATTTCAAGCCCGGAATGATATCCGAATCAACGGGCGCGGCATTGGCAATTCAAGCGACCATCGCCAATCCAATGATTGACAAGTCCGAAATCGTGCCTGTTTATTATCACAGCGCGCCGGGGCATTATCTCTTTGTTCCGGTTGGCCCAACGGCGGGCATGGCATTCAAATGGTTTCGCGACGCTTTCTTTCAAGATGAAATCAAGAAAGCCGAGGAAGATCATATGGATGTTTATGATCGTTTGACCCAATTGGCTGAATCAGTGCCTGCCGGTTCAGACGGGCTCGTCATGCTGCCTCATTTGATGGGAGCCTTCAGCCCCGAACCGAATCTGCTTGCGCGCGGCTCTTTTACCGGTTTCACCCTGAGCCACACGCGCGGACATTTCGTACGCGCATTGCTGGAAGGAGTCGCATTTCTTTTGCGCCGCAATCTTGAGTCCATCGAACGTACAGGAATTGACATCCACGAAATCCGTTCCACGGGCGGCGGCGCGCGCAGCGTTTTATGGAATCAGATCAAGGCCAACGTATGTAATCGTCCAGTTGTGACTCTGGCAAACAAGGAGACAGCCTTGTTGGGCGATGCAATTCTGGCGGGCGTCGCCAGCGGTGTATTTTCATCCATTGAAGAAGGATGTAGTTCGATGGTCGTGGTGAAGGAAAAAATTCAGCCAAACGACGATGCAAAGGTTTATTCTGAATCTTATCGATTATATTGCGAATTGGATCAGCGACTCTTTGATTACTTTAAGCACAGCTATTCCAAAAAGATATAGATATGCTGAAATCCACATAACCAGATTTTTGAAAGGAAGGTTGAAATGGCAATCAAACCCAAAGTCGGCATTCTTGTCATGGCTTTGCTCGAAGACGATTACAACAAGACTGCGCACATCCGCCCAATGGCCCAGAAAGTGGCTGAAAGGATCGGCGGCATCATCGGCAAATATGCTGAGACGGTGTGCCCGCCGCTTGTCGAAGAAGAGCGTCAGGCGGAAGCTGCCGCGCAGATGTTCAATGCTGCAGGCGTGGATTTGATCATCGCCGTGGAAGTGGCGTACACAAAAGGCGCAGTGCCTGTACGTTGTTTCCTGAATACCACCGCGCCGGTTTTAGTATGGAATACGCAGGGAATTGAATTTCTGCCGGAGGACGCCGATTTTGATTTGATCATGCTCAACTCCGGCATGGCGGGCGTGCCGGAAATGACATCCGGCCTGCTTCGTATGGGGCGTTCGTTTTGGATGGTCACCTCGATGACGGACGATCCCGAAGGTCATAAGAAACTTGCGGAATATATCGCCGCGGCCGGAGTCATGCGGCGACTGAAGACCGCGCGCATTGCAATCGTCGGCCACGCCTTCGAAGGCATGACCGACCTGATGATCGATCAACTCAGCCTGCGGCAATTTGTCGGGCCGATCTGTTGGCCGGTAGAGCCGGAAAAAGTCTCGGTCGCGATGGGTGAACTCTCCGATGCTGAAGTCAAGGCGCTGGTCAAGAAGGAAAGAGGCCGTTATAAGGTCGAGATGGATGCGGCACAATTCGAACGTTCATGCCGTCTTGCGTTAGCGCTGGAGAAGGTTACCCGTGATGGCAAATTTGATGCAATGGCCACGTTCGATCAAGTCTGGTTGACCGACCCGAGAGTTGGGATCATTCCATCCTACGGAACCAGCCGTCTGTGCGAGATCGGCTTCCCATGTTCGACCGAAGCGGATGTTACCACTGTGGCTGCAATGCTCATGCTTCAGGAGCTGGCCGGTCATGCGACCTTTCTCGAAAACTACGTCATAGACTTCAAGCGGGATGCGATGATCTTATCGCACGATGGTCATGGCAACCCGGCCATGGCCGCAAAACCTGCAGACGTTGCTGTCAAGCACAGTATTTATTATCAAGGAGTGAATGGATTCGGCGCTGGTTTTGAATACGCGTACGCTCCCGGGCCGGTGACCAACCTCGCTCTCGTCAACGTGGGTGGGCGGTGGCGGCTCAATATTGCTGAAGGTGAGTCCATTGCGATCAAGCCGCGTCCTGTCGCCGCGCCCCAAATGCTGTTCAAACCCAAAAGCCTTCCAATCCGCGAATGGTGCGATGCGTGGTGCAAGGCTGGTTCACCTCATCACATGGCGCTTGCCTCTGGACATTTGTCGGACCAAATTAAGACCTATGCTCAGATACAGGGATTGGATGTTGTTGAGATTTAACATCTTTTCTCCAGGCCGATTTGAGAGCAACCCGCAAGGTGTTCATCATATCGTGTAAAATGAGCCAAAGTTAAAAAAATTAGTCGGTGGAGATGGTGACATGGAAGATCTAAGCGCTGCTGAACGAAGATCGCAGATCGCGCAAATGGTATTGGAGAACGGCAAGGTCTTTGTAGCGAATCTGGTTAGTCAGTTCGAGGTAACAGAAACATCAATACGCCGCGACTTGACATTGTTGGAACAAGGCGGTCGTTTGAAGCGCGTCCATGGCGGCGCGATCCCGATTCCAGGAAGTTCGCGCACGGATTCTTTCGCCGAGAAGAAGGAATTGCACATCAAAGCCAAAGAGCGTATCGGCAAGGTGGCAGCAGAACTAATCAAACCCAAGGATATCGTCCTTCTTGATTCAGGCACCACCACTTTACAAGTTGTCCGGCATGTCCCATCCGCCCTGCGGAATAGCAATATGATCACGCTGGTGACCAATTCCCAGCCGATCGCTCAGGAGGTGCTGGCCTGGCCGTCCCCGAATCTAACCATCCTCGGCGGGCTTTATCTCCCGGATTATCAGGCGATGGTCGGCCCGCAAACGCTGGCGCAGTTACAGGAATTGACTGCCGATAAAGTATTCCTCGGCACGGATGGATTAACACTTGGCAGCGGCGCGACCACCGCGAATGTTCTGATGGCGGAAGTGGATCGAATGATGGTTGAACATTCTCGTCAGGTTATTCTCGTAACGGACAGCAGCAAGATCGGACGAGTCGGTTTTATTCCGATCAAGGCGGTGAATTCGATCCACATATTGATTACTGATACTAATGCGCCGCCGGATATTGTTCAATCCATTCGGGATATGGGTGTCGAAGTTCTACTGGTCTAAAAAGAGACCCAGAGCATCGGGCAATTCCCTATTCTCGGAAAAAGATTCGTGCCTTATACCCCATCCACGGTTGAGATGATGACAGGCAATTTGTCATTCCAACGATTCGTATTTGGCGCAAATAAAGGAGAATCTCTATATGTATCGGGGACTTCAAATAACCCCACCCTTTTTTGAAATAGGCCCTAAAGCTTATTTATATGGCAAGGATGTGCTTGACCTTGCAAAACATGCCGATGCGATGAGCAAGAAATACAATGTTCAAATTATTTTTACTCCTCAATATGTCGACATATCGTTGCTTGCGCGTGAGATGAAGCAAGTCTTGATTTTCGCGCAACACATGGATGCGCTCGAAGTTGGCAGGGGCATCGGGTCCGTTCTACCTGAGGCGGTCAAGGCGGCGGGAGCGGCGGGAGTCTTGTTAAATCACATTGAGAAGCGACTATCAATAAACGAGTTGCAGCGCACGGTGAAACGTGCTGATGAAGTTGGACTTGCTACGATGGTGTGCGCGGATACTCTTGAAGATGCCGTTGTCATTGCGAAGATGCAACCGAATATTATTATCGCTGAATCCCCGGAACTGATTGGGGTGGGAAAGCGCGGCGGGGACGACCAACGAGTCATCGAAGAGATTAACCGCGCCGTTTGGAGCATTAATCCGGAAATACGCGTGCTTCACGGGGCAGGCATAAGTTGCGGTCAGGATGTTTACGATGTTGTGGCGGCTGGTGCTCAAGGCGCTGGTTCCACCAGCGGAATTATTAAGGCGAAAGACCCTTTTACGATGCTCGAAGAAATGATCAAGTCCGCGCGAGATGCGTGGGATAAAACACATTAAGCCCGGAGGCAAACCATGTCGGTCTATCACGAGTCTTTTAAAATTCAATCGGACAGAAGGCCAACTTTCCATGACGTGACTGCGGAAGTGGAGGCGGCCTTGAAAAAATCCAATATAAAAAACGGGATTCTGCTTGTTTTTTCCCAGCACACCACTTGCAGCGTCTTAATCCAGGAAGCCTCGGATGATGTCAACTATTGGGGAACTGAATTGCTCATGCAGGATTTGGTGTACGTGCTCGAGAACGTCATCCCCACTTGTAGAACCGAAGGTCAGTACCTCCACCCCGGGCCCAAGCATATCCAAGCTGCCGCCGGTAGAGATGAACTCCCTTCATGGTCACTAAACACAGACGCGCATCTAAGAAGCGTTATCTTGGGACGTTCGCAGTCAATACCGATCATAGATGGTGCCATGATGCTCGGGGAGTTTGGGCGTATTTATTTTGCCGATTTTGATCAAGTACGCGCCCGTGAGAGAATGGTCAGAGTTCAGATCGTAGGAGAATAACTGTTCCAATCAATCTTCCGCGTGAGCGAAGCGCAGATAGGCGCTTACCGAGCAATTATTTTCCTCTCAACCGTCCAAGTGCCCAGGGTAAAAGCATCTTAATTTTGATGCCCAAATATGGGGATTCAAGTGCCTGATTGACTATATAGGGCTCGTACATATAGAATCAAAAAAACTAGATGCGTTATTATATAGTCTATTCCACCCTTGCTCTTTATTACATACAGTACTTGACGTTTCTGTTTACACGGGGCGGTTCCGGAGTCTAGGCTTGGGAACTTGGAAATACGCTGGACCTCGAAAGATAGGATATAAACCGATATTGTATATTACTGGATCGAGCAATACGCATTATGCTCGATCCAGTAAGCCGTTGTATATTCCAGAAAGATTGTTTAAGATGAGTCTATTGCCCTGGCCATCCGATCTGGCCCTGCCCTTCACGCACGGCCCAGTAAATAAACCCACCCC
>CAZEGE010000093.1:0-14436 GCA_964511765.1 uncultured Anaerolinea sp. | reverse complement strand
CGGCTTCCAACGCGTTGAGCACATCCTTGGTCTCGCCCGATTGGCTGACGAAAATTCCCACGTCTTCATATCCAACTGCGGGCGCGTACTGCGCGATGAATTGCGGTGTGTCACACTGTATTAACGTAGTGATTTTGATCTTGCTCTGTACCAAAACCCCCTTAAAAAAGGGTAAAAAGTGGGCCCGGAAGGATTCGAACCTTCGACCAAGCGATTATGAGTCGCCTGCGCTAACCGCTGCGCCACGGGCCCGCTATAACGAGGCAAGTGCTCCAGTGTTCAGTGCCACGCAACCTGACACTTGAAACGTGACACTGAAGCACTTGTTGGAGCGGGAGATGGGATTCGAACCCACGAATATCAGCTTGGAAGGCTGACGCCTTACCACTTGGCGACTCCCGCGAGAACCCGATTTTACTTTGATGCTCAAAGTCAGTCAAGCACCTTGACCAGCATAATACATTACAGTAAAATACCACCCGCTCATCAATGCTCTCGTAGCTCAGTGGATTAGAGCGCTTGCTTGCGGAGCAATAGGTCGCAGGTTCGAGTCCTGCCGGGAGCACCACTGATAAAAGAAGCGGAGATACTCCGCTTCTTTTTGTTTATAATGAATGCCATGAATAATAAAAAACCACACATCCTTTTAACCAACGATGACGGCATCCGTTCGCCCGGTCTATGGGCGGCAGCCAGCGAACTTTCAAAGATCGGCTACGTGACCGTTGCCGCACCGCGCGAACAATCCACAGCCATGGGCCGCAGTCTGCCCAGCACCTCAGATGGGATCATTCGCAAGGAACAGGTGCAGGTCAACGGTCAGGAGTGGAGCGTTTATGCGGTTGGCGGCTCCCCGGCCCAGGCCGTCCTGCATGGTATTTTGGAGATCGTCCCGCATAAACCCGACCTGATCGTCTCCGGGATCAATTATGGCGAAAACGTCGGCTTGGGCGTGACCATCTCCGGCACAGTCGGGGCGGCCATGGAAGCCGCCGCAATGGGCTATCCAGCGCTGGCCGTCTCGCTTCAAACAGAGGCGCATTATCATCTCACACACTCTGAAGATATCGATTTTAAAACCGCGGGATATTTCACCGGCTATTTTGCAAAATTGCTTTTGGAAAAGAAACTTTTCGACGAGGTGGATTTGATCAAGGTGGAAGTGCCGAGTCATGCCACGCCTGAAACTGGGTGGCAGATGTCGAGGCTTTCCCGCCTCCGCTATTATCAACCGGTCGCCGCTGAAAGGGAATCCTGGGACGTGCCCGGCTCGGTCCTGTATAGACATGATGATAATCTGCCAAAGGATCAGGAGGACACCGATGTGTACGTGCTGCGAAACAAGAAAATGGTCGCAGTTACGCCGCTGAATTTGGACCTAACCGCACGCGTAAACCTGAACGACTTTGAAAATTATTTGCGAGATTCTTCGCCCCTTCGGGGCTCAGAATGACATTTAAGCGCGGATCATCGTCAACAGCATCTTGAATTTTTGAATGGCCTTCAATGCATGCGGCTCATCCGCGGGCATGATGATCGCATCCCCCATTTTCAATCGAAACGGCTGGCCCGAAATGGTAACCTCGGCTTCGCCTTCAAGCACATGAACCAACGCATCGTATGGCGCGGTGTGTTCGCTTAAACCTTGATCCTGGTCGAATGCAAAAAGCGTGACGTTGCCCGCTTCCGCTTTGGTGATCTGGCGGCTGACCACTGCGCCTTCCTGATAGATGACCATTTCAGCGAGATGTAGAACTTGTGATTTTGGCGCTATTGACATAATTTCTCCTATTAATTGTGTCACCCTGAGCCGAAGCCCTGAACGAAGTGAAGGGGCGAGCGAAGGGTCTCTGATAAGGATGTAGAGATTCTCGCCACGCTCAGAATGACATTGCATTAAGTAAATTATTGTTTTTCCTCGGGTGGTTTGATGGAACGGAATTCCCTGAAAAGCAGCAGGTCGTAAATGATCTTAAGTCCGCCCGCAAGAAGCAGGGGCGCATTAAACAACATGGGGATGCTGAATAAAATACCCGTCAGCGTGGGGGAGAGGGAGGCGCCGACGGAACGGGCGATGGCAGTCACACCCGAAGCGGCGGATCGCTCGTCTGGCGCAACCACAGCCATCGTATAGGATTGACGCGTGGGCACATCCATTTGCGAGATGCTGAAACGCAGGAGCAGGAGTCCGATGGCGAAAGGCAGGGTCGGCATCAGCGGCACCAGCATCAATAAAATATTGGAGGGGATGTGGGTGAAGACCATCGTATTGATCAAGCCGAATTTCTTGGCCATTTTCACCGCCAGCAGGGCGGAGATGCCCGCCAGGATGTTGGCAAAGAAGAAGATACTGCCAAGAACCCCCGAATCAACGCCGAATTTAATATGGAACCAGTACGCGATCATGCTTTGTACGATCAAACCGCCCGCAAAAGCGTCGAGTGCAAAAAGCGCGCTCAATTTTATGACCACCTTCCGCGAACGATGCAAACCCAATACCTTTTTGGGTTCCGACTCTGTTTTGAGGTTTGTGACTTCGATGGCGGGGGATACAATTAAAAATAGAATCGTCAGCAACAAGCCGCCGAGAGCATATCCCATCAGGATGAAACGATAGGATGCCAGGACAGACCAGCCGCCTGTGTGTAAGATCTGTGCCAACCAACCGCCTGCCAGCGCGCCGGTGGCCGTGGAAAACGAGCCTGCCAGGTTGTACCAGGCAAAAGTCTTCGTTCGTTTTTCATTCGGGATCAGTTGGGTCAGACCTGCCTGCTCCACGGAAAGAAATGGGCCGATCTCATTACCGCTTGGGCTAATCACCCCAATGATCGCAGCCACCATCAACACGAGGATATTATTGGTTAAGATAAAAACAATCCCCGCGCCCAGCATCAGCAGCGCGCCAATCAAGAGCGTGCGCTTGCGGCCAAATCCATCCGCATGGGTGGTGAGCCAGAGTGAAATGCCGGCATCGCCTGCCAGCGTGAAGGTGAACAGCAAGCCGATCTGTTTTTCGGTGAGGCCTGTCTCGGCGAGATAAAGCACAAGAATAACGGAAAGAAAGCCATAACAAAACAGGCGGATGATACGCGTGGTAAAAAGCAGGGTGACGTCTTTACGGTATTTCATTATGGATATCCTGTGAGTTTGTATACCTGATGGTTTTTATTGAACGAACACATCCAATGCACTTGGCGAGGCAATGATACCCTGCAATTCAGGGAGGGGAATGACCACAACTTGCGGACCCGCTGCATAGGGCGCCACCTGATATTCATCAAACGTAATTACCAGACCTGCATTGGAAAGATTCCAGCGCTGGAAGTTTTCAGGCAGCGGATCGGCGCCCTGCGAAAAACCGTCAAAGGCGATGTCACGATTGGAGAGTTGTTCCTTGCAGTGCTCCGAGATCACTTCAAGGTAATTTGAATCCGGAAGAAACAACGCACTGAGAGTGACTTCCCTTGCGGCTTCAAGATCGTAGTTCAATGTAAGGCTGTAATGCGCCGGATGCGCCGCGCCATCGGAATAGAAAGATATATCAAATTTAATGCTCCAGAAATCCCCGCGCTGACCGATGACTGAATATTGCAAGTCAAAGAAACCGCCAGTTGAAATGGGAGGATTGGACGCAAAAGAAAGCACGTCATTTCTAAATTGATCGATTTGATCCTGCGCGATTTGGTGCAAGCGTGCATTGAAAGTAGAAACTCGCGGATCATCGGAACCTTGCAAAGATGGGATTTGCGCCGTGATCGTATAAACAGGCGCGCTGCCAGATTCGTCAAAGGGCGATGATTGCATGGTGACGGCCTGGCTCAACAAAGGCGCTGGGGATATATCCGTACCGGCAACCGATGTGAATGTGGGAATTGCCGTAAAGGTCAAAGCATTTGTGGGGATGGGCTGGGTAAATATGGGCGGAGTAATTGGTTCTGATGCGGGAACACCTAATGTGCCGCAGGCCAGCATGGCAACCAGGAATACGCTTATCAGGAAGATATTTTTTATTTTCATAACAACTCCTTTAATATCGCAAGCGTCTCCGCCTTGCCGCCTGCCCCATTCTCACCGCCCGGCCCCACACAGGAGGGACAGCCATCTTCACATTTGCATTGACTTACCAGTTCATAGGCGCGTTGAATTAACTCAGCATGGATCTCAAACAGCTTTTGGCTGAAACCGATCCCCGCAGGGACAAAATCATATAAGACGATGGATGGCTGACCGTTAATTATACCGGCCGGGTCTGTGTGAACTCCGAGATCACGGGGGTCGCACATCAAAAATAATGGGGCCAGATTGCCGAGCACGAAACCAAGACCAGCCAGTCCGCTGCGGATACGGACGTTTTGTTCCACTTTTTTATGACAGCTGCTGCAAAGCGTGGTGAGATTTTCCAAACGATTGGCCTGTTCGAATACGGAGCGCAAAACCTTATCATCCCCTTTGGATACCAAATCTCCCCGTGCGACATCTGGAGATGTCGCGCTCCCAGACAGGAAGGCGCGGAACGGGATCTTGTGATGCACGTCGTGTTGATGTCCGCTTTCGAGCATGCCGCAGACCTGACATGTATATCCATCACGCGCACGTACACGGTCACGGATCTTCGGCCAGTCGAAGCCATAATCGTTTGGGTCGTTGCTCCAAACACCGGTTTCACGCAGACGCGCCACGGTTTCTTCGGAGAGGGAAAGCCAATAGCCGGTCGTCTCCAATTCAGCGGGAGGCATGTCGAGCGGCTCCTGTCCCAGTGTTTCATAGGTGAACCAGCGAATTTTGCGAAACCCCACCACCTGTGTGGTGACTTGAATTTCGCCGTATGCTTTCCTGCCGCCGGGGATGGCGGCTTGCGCAGACTCACTTAAAATCTCGATCTCGGAAGATTTTTGCGCTTCGGTATAGTAATCCAAACCAACGGGTAGGAGTTGCGCAATGTGACCTTCAAGATCGAGCTCCTGCACAAAATATTGCTGGCCTTCATGCATGTAGATCGCGCCGGGATGAACCATCCATGCGGCGCTTTCACCGTCCACTGTACCGATCGTCGTTGGCCGTTCATCACCGGCGGTGGCTTGCAGCACAACACTTTGAGGCGAGGCCGAGCGCAGGGAAATATTGGCAGCGGGATATTGATCCTTCATCCAATAATATTTTTCGTTGGAGAAATGTGATTCTTGGTTGGCAACCAGAAATTCAAGATATTCAGCCAAAAGTTCATCGGAGATGCTTCCAAAACCATCCCCTTTTTGGAAAGGCAGCTCAAATAATGCACAGCGCAAATGTTCCAGCAAAATCAACAAATGATTTGGATTTACCAGGGCCATCTCCGGCGAACTGTCGAAAAAATATTCGGGATGATGGGCAAGGAACTGGTCAAGCGGATTTGGCGAAGCGACCAGCACAGACACCGCAGGATCATCCCCGCGTCCTGCCCGACCCGCTTGCTGTCTCGCGCTTGCGATGGTGCCCGGATACCCGACCAGGATTGCCGCACCCAATCCGCCGATGTCTATTCCCAATTCAAGCGCATTCGTGGCAACCACCGTCTTGACCGAGCCGTCGCGCAAACCTTGTTCGATTGCGCGGCGTTGGGATGGAAGGTAGCCGGAACGATAGCCGCGTATTCGTGAATTGGGAGGCGGGAATCGAGGATCGGGAAACTGATCCCCATTTCCAACTCCCGACCCTTGATTCTCCTGCAGGTATGTCAAAATAATTTCAACGCTTCTACGCGTCCTGGCAAAGACCACAGACTGAATATTTTGCGCAAGCAAATGATTCGCCAGTCTCACGCTTTCAAGCAGGCTGCTTTTTCTCAGCCCCAGCGCCGCGTCGGTAAGCGGCGGATTGTAGATGATGAAATGACGTTCACCGCGCGAGGAGCCGTCGTTATCGATTAATTCAACCCGCTCTTCTATTAATTTTTCGGCCAGTTCTTTCGGGTTTCCGATGGTTGCCGATGCCAGGATAAATTGCGGATTCGCGCCATAAAATCCCGCCACGCGTTTAAGCCTGCGAATGACGTTGGCGACATGCGAGCCAAAGACTCCGCGATAGGTATGGGCTTCATCGATGACGACATATTTCAGGTTGGAGAAGAAGTCGCTCCAGTTGGCGTGATGAGGCAGAATACCTGTGTGGAGCATATCCGGATTGGATAAAACAATCCGGGCATTTCCACGGATGGAAGAACGGTGGGATTGGGGCGTATCGCCGTCATAAATTGACGAGTTCAGATTTTCGATTTCCGATTGAAAAAACCGAAGATTGGAATATTGATCCTGTGCCAGTGCCTTCGTGGGGAATAAATACAAGGCTCGCGCTTCGGGATTGTGAAGCAGGGCCGCAAGCACAGGCAGGTTATAGGCAAGAGTCTTGCCGCTGGCGGTGCCTGTGGCGAGGATGATGTTTTTCCCTGCGCGGGTTTGAGTCCATGCGGAGTATTGGTGGGAATAGAGCGAGTGAATGTTTCGGGAGGTTAATGCCGCTCGAAGTGAAGCAGGCAGGTCGGTTGGGAAAGGATGCGTTTGCGCGGCGCGCAGCGGAGTCGTCCTCCAGGCGGCGAAATTGGGGGCGGTGTGCGGGTCTTGTTTCCAAAAGTCGAACAGGGAGGCAAGTGTATTCAAGGCTTTATGATGCCGCCTGCGCCGAGGGTTCCTCGCCCGCCTGATGCAGGGAACGGAACGCCCATGCGCCGATCCCAAACGGAACCCAAAACGTGACGGTACGATAAGTCAATGTGATCAAAACCGCCTGGCTCCAATTGACGTTCAGTGTCGTCAGCGCAATTGGCAGGATGCCCTCCACAATCCCGATGCCCGAAGGTGTGGGGGAAACGATCAGGAAAAGATATGCGATTGAAAATCCTGCAATAATGGTGCCAGTCGAGAACGGAACTTCAAAGGATAAGAAGGCGCAGATCAGGATCAACATTAATAAGACCTTGTTAAAAATCCCCCAGAGGACAGGTCTCACCAAACTGGAAGGCTTTTCAGTTAACCCGGAAAAGCCTTCTGATATTTCGTGAGCAAATTCATGCGCACGTCTTTCACTCAGGTATTCCTGTTTGCGAAAGTATTTTACAATCCGGTTGATAAACCGCGCTATTTTCGCAAGCGCATTGCCCAGTTTTTCCTCCGAGCGATACCCAAGGTATAAAACAAATGCATAGATGATCGCGGTGCACAGCAGAAAAAATGAGGCTGAAACTTCACCTGCACCCAGGTCATTGCGGCGCACAAGCACCATAAGTCCCAATGACAGGATGACTAAAAATGCCGCCTGATCGAGCAGCAGGAACAACGCCGCGGCAACGGTGACCTTGCCGGCGGGATGCCCTCGCCGGCGCGCTTCTGAAGCAAAGAGTGCGATGCCTCCCACGCCGGCAGTGGGTGCGACCACATTGATAAAGTTTGCCGCTGAAGCGATTCTGCTCAGGATCAGGATCTCATCGTGGACTCCCAACAAATGAAAAACGGATTGGTACATGCGTGCAATTGTAGTGAACCAAATCAACTGGATGAGGATGGCCAGTATGAAATATCCCAAATGAGCCTTTTTCAGCGTGAGCATGATCGTCTCAAGTTCGCTGAAACTGATCGCAACAATCACAATACCAAGAAAGAGGATGACAACGATGGTTAGTTTTTTCATTAAAAGGATTATACACAAATAAGTAAAAGTAAGTTTTGGATTAAGTTCAAGGATTTGGGGTGAATGAATTTCGATGACATCGGAAGTGCTTTAACAACTCAGAAAAATACCCTTTCACAAAACAGACAATACGACACGGTTTTATTCGTTGCATGGCAACCCCACATATTTTCCAAATAATAAGACCTCCGATCTTCTCGGAGGTCTTATTATTTAATTTATTTCTAAAACATTTTAACTCCTGCGCCTGCCACCGACAAGGGACACGTAATATAGCAATTGCAGAACGGCGGTGACAAGACCCGCCACGTAGGTCAATGCCGCTGCATTGAGTACGTTGTTGACGCCGCGTTTTTCTTCGTCAGTTTGGATGATGCCGGTTTGAGCAAGCAATTCCTTCGCGCGGGCTGAGGCGTTAAATTCCACAGGCAGGGTTGCCAGGGCAAAGACTGCGCCGCCGCCGAAGATCATCACGCCGAGCCAGGCAAGTTCTGTAAAGCGCAGGAACAGGCCGATCATGATCAGGATCCAGCCGAGGTTTGAGCCGATATTGACGATCGGCACAAGTGCGGCGCGGAATCTCAGCGGGAAGTAGTCCTCCCCATCCTGCATGGCATGGCCAAGTTCGTGTGCGGCAATGGCCAACGACGCAACCGAGGTGCCATTGGCAACACCGCTGGATAGAAAGAGCGTCTTGTTGCGCGGGTCGTAATGGTCGGTCATTTGACCGGCCACATTTTGGATCTGTACACCGTACAATCCGCTGGTTGAGATCAAGCGTTGCGCGGCTTGAACACCTGTCAAACGGCTTCCGGCCTGTACGCGGCTCCATTTATTGTATGCCGCTTTTACATACCACGACGAAAAGGCCATGAGTATAAAGGCGGGAATCATGTACATCAAGTAGGTTGGGCTGAATAGGAACATGGTTTCTCCTTACTTTCCGATCATCTCCAGCAAAACTTCGACGGCTTTATCGAGCTGCGGATCGAGGCCTGCCTGGTAGTCTTCAGCGGTCATTTCCGCCACGTAATCCGGAGTGAGACCAATCTTATGGATGGTATGCTCGTTTGGTGTGAGCCACTTTGCAATCGTGATGCGGACTGCACCATTCTCTCCTGAGAGGGGTATCCAGTTCTGGACGGAGCCTTTTCCATAGGAAACCACGCCGACAAGTTTGGCGCGGCCAGTATCCTGTAACGCGCCGGCCACGATCTCGGAAGCGGACGCTGAACCTTCATTGATCAAAACCACCATGGGTATATTTTTATCGGTCAGCAGGCCGCCGGGAATGACATCATAAGTCGTACGAGTGCCATCACCATATTGTTCGTACAATACAACGCCATCTGCAAGGAATTGCGAAGCGACTTCGACGGAGGTTTGCAGGAAGCCGCCTCCATTGTTGCGCAGGTCAAGGATGATGCCTTTGGGATTCTGTGCTTTCAGATCCTTGATTGTTTTAAGCAATTCAGGCGTGGTATTGGAGCCAAAGGTGGTGACTTGAATATAGGCAATATCATTTTCAAGCATTTTACCCGAGGCTGATTTGATGGTGATCTTTTCACGAGTCACGTCGAATTCAAGCAGGTTCGATTCGCCTTCACGCAGGATGGTCAAATGGACAACTGTGTCGGCGGGGCCAATGACTTTGAGACGCGCCAGTTCGGCATTGATACCGGTCATGTCTTCGCCGTCTATGCCTACAACCTGATCGCCAGACTGAAGGCCGGCGCGTTCAGCGGGAGAACCCGGCATGGGGCTGGTGATGGTGAGGTATTCGGTGGTGGTATCCACATACGCACCAATGCCCTCATATTCCCCGTCCAGGCTGGCATTGGCCTGTTTATAATCATCCGGATTCATATAGGAAGAGTGTTCATCACCCAGGGCTCCCATCATGCCGTTGATCGCGCCGCGCATGAGTTCCACATCGTTCACAGGCTGGTCGACATAATTTTCATGGACCAGCGTCCATGCCTCCCAAAACGGTGCAAAGAGATTTTGAAGCTCTTGCGGTGTAGCCGCTTGTTGTTCCGGAGAGGTGGTGGGTGCAGAGACGGCCGGTGTCTGAAAACCAGGCAGGTTCACAAAAGGCACGAGGTGGCCGGTTATAAAGCCGCCTGCGAACGAGCCGAGCCCGATCACAATAACGACCAGGATAAACAAAATATATTTTAAGATTTTATTCAAAGGAGCCTCCAATTTGGCTGAATCATCCTAAAAGGTACCATCCTGGGATTAAAATTTGCTGAATTCTTTGTACGATTTGTGTAAGAGAGCCTGGCAGTTTTCTTTAATTTGATTCCCCTGTGTCCTTTTTCTGTCCGTCTTCCAGTTTCTGCATTTTACGGCGCAGTTCATCCATCGACTCCTCCTTCTTTTTGGGAGAGGTTTTCAGGGACTGGCTTAACATCTCCAGAAAACTCTTTTGATCAGAACGCGCCGCGCCGTGTGCGATGGCATACATGATGAAGTTCGCGCCCACCACAAGGACGATGAAGATGAGCGCACCGATCAAGGCTTTGTTTGTTTCCATGATTTTATGTTCTTTTTGTTTATTTCAGCAGTGCGGGCAGATCCGCAAAGGAACGAATCGCCGCACACTCTGCCTCGGGAAAGAGATCAGTTGGGTCGTAGAGAACAGGCGTCAGGCCAGCGCGACGCGAGCCGAGGATATCGGCAAAATAATTGTCGCCCACGTATATCGTCTCTTGCGCAGAGGCGCCGGCCAGCTCGAGAGCGCGCTCAAAAATGACACCATCAGGTTTGTAGGAGTTCACCTCTCCGCCAGCGAGTGAAAACTGGAAGCAGGCATCCAATTCCAATTGGATCAGTTCCTCCTGAAATGGTTTTTCGCGATTGGAGACCACGCCAAGGATATACCCTGCTTCCTTTAAAAATTCCAAAAGCGTATATGCGTCTTGCGGCACGTGAACTTCAGGTTTATAGAACTCATCCATATATGTTGTGATTTTGGAGGCCAGTTCAAGGGCTTGGGTTGGATGAGTCCCGAGCGCTACCAAATGGCGCCTCGAAAAATTGATCCAAAACCCCGGGCGGTCATCCTTGTAGGTATCGCGATCCGCCTGAATTTCAAGCGAGGAAGCGAAATAAAAATGTTCCCAATGCATGGCGCGGATCGTGTCCTCTTCCGAGATCTGCAGCCCCATGCTTCTGACATGCTCCACAAAAACCTCCCCACCGGAGGGGAGGTGATGACGAAGGGTACCGTCGAGATCAAATAATATTGCCTTGAAGTGATTGGAAGAAAACAAACAAACCTCCCGGGTTGGAATTAAAAGTTTTGCTTATGACACATAAGTGAATTATGCGCTTATGTTCGCCCATGGCGCGAGTCCATCATCCACCAATGTGAGACATCTCCACTTTCGGCAAAGAGCTCATATTTTCGGATCGAAGTTCCGAATAGCGGTCGTCGCGTTTACCCCAGACGCGCGCGATCTCTTGCAAAACTTCCTCATCCGTCGCCCCGCCGCGGATCAAATCGCGAAAGTCGTGGCCTTTGATTGCAAATAAACAAGTATACAGCTTGCCTTCAGCGGAGAGACGGACACGATTACAGGTACTGCAAAATGCCTGCGTCACTGATGCAATTACGCCGATTTCGCCGCTGCCGTCTTTGTATCGCCACCTCTCGGCCACCTCGCCGCGATAGTTTGGGTCAAGCGGCTCCACAGGCATTTCGGCGTGGATCATTTTGATTATTTCCGCCGCAGGGACAACCTCGTCCGTCCGCCAGCCATTGGAATGACCCACATCCATATATTCGATGAAACGCAAAATGTAGCCCTTTTCACGAAAGAAACGGGCCATCGGCAGGATGCTGGACTCGTTCAAACCGCGCTTGACCACCATATTCACTTTGATTGGGCCCAGGCCGGCATCGGCGGCCGCAGCCAT
The DNA here is from genome assembly GCA_964511765.1 of uncultured Anaerolinea sp. Lineage (GTDB taxonomy): Bacteria > Chloroflexota > Anaerolineae > Anaerolineales > Villigracilaceae > Villigracilis. The sequence goes on along the minus strand of CAZEGE010000093.1, from coordinate 2,853 downwards.
TCCCTGCAATACATTCTCCACGGCGAAATCCACATCGTTCATGGCCTTGAAGATCCCGTTATCAAGCGAATCCAGGCTCACCGTGACTCGTTTTAATCCTGCCTCTTTGAGGGCGGATGCCTGTTTCGTGAGCAAAGCTCCGTTGGTGGTCAATGTGAGGTCCAGGTCTGGAATTTTAGACAGCATGGAAATTAATAGATGCAGGTCGCGGCGCACCAATGGTTCCCCACCGGTGAGTCGAATCTTGCGAACGCCGTGAGAGACAAAAATGCGAGCCAGCCGTTCGATCTCCTCGAAAGTCAATATTTGATCGCGATGCAGGTATTGATAGCCCGGCCCGAAAATTTCTTTTGGCATGCAATAAACACAGCGGAAATTACACCGGTCAGTGACGGAAATTCGCAGGTCGCGCAGGGGGCGGTTAAGGGTGTCGATGAGTTGCATGGTTCATTACTCGGAGATGTAATCTGATTCTGTCCAAAATGGTCAATCGCCAGGACGGTTACGCATTATAACAATAATACAAGCACATTGCCACAATTGACGGGAAATGTTACCCGTGCTATCATGATTCATTATCTTTTATCTGATTTATTGTAAAGGAGTTATTGATGAGTTTTGAATTTATCCTTCGCATTATTGGAATGATTGTCTTATCAATCATTGGCGGTTATTGGGGATATGATGTTGCAAAATCCGTTCCAAACGAAATGTCTGGCTATATCCTGGGATTTGCCCTGCTCGGCGCTCTAAGCGGATTGCTGTTTACGCCATACATCTCTACGCGCCCTGCACGCTATTTGCACTCTTTGTTTGGCCGCATGGCCGCTGAAAGTTTATTCGCAGGGCTTACAGGATTGGTCGTTGGTCTGTTAATCGCGGCCTTACTTAGCTTTCCGCTTTCTCTTCTACCAAAACCCTTCGGCGAAGTGCTACCGTTCCTGGGTGTTCTGATCTTCTCTTACCTTGGCGTTTCTCTCTTCATGATGCGCCAGGGAGATATCATGGGGCTGCTCAGCGCCATCAGCGGCCGCAGCGAAAATGGCAGTTCATCCTCCTGGACAAACCTCAACCGCAACATCTTACTCGATACCAGCGTCATCATCGACGGACGGGTGGCAGACATCGCCAAGACAGGGTTTTTACCCGGCACGCTTCTCATCCCCCGCTTTGTACTGAACGAACTTCAATACATCGCCGACTCCGCGGATGGGATGCGCCGCCAGCGCGGACGCCGCGGCATGGAAGTGCTCGCCGAATTGCAAAAACTCCCCAACCTGCTCGTCCGCATTTCAGACATCAACGTGGACGGCGTGCGCGAAGTGGACGACAAACTGATCGTGCTTGGCAAACAACTCAAATGCCCGGTGCTGACCAACGATTATAACCTCAACCGCATCGCCGAATTACAAGGCGTGACCGTGCTCAACATTAACGAACTGGCCAACGCGATCAAATCTGTCGTACTGCCCGGCGAAGCCCTGCGCATCAACGTCATGCAGGAAGGCAAGGAACATGGTCAGGGGGTTGGCTACATGGAAGACGGTACCATGGTGGTCGTGGAAAACGGCAAGGACTACATCGGCGAATACATGGAAGTGAACATCACCAAAGTGTTACAGACCGCCGCAGGCCGCATGATCTTCGGCCGCGTGGATGAAGACGCGGCTGCGAAGAAGAAAAAATAATCCGCAGATTTGACGGATTTCACAGATTAAAAAGATCAAATGAAAGTCGTTGAAGAGCGGGATCCACAGACATATGCCATTATCGGTGCGGCAATGGAAATCCATCGCCAGTTGGGTCATGGGTTTCTCGAAGCGGTCTATCAGGAAGCGGCAGTTATTGAATTTCCGTTAAAGCAAATCCCTTTTGAACGGGAAGTTAATCTGCCGGTAAAATATAAAAGCATTGCACTCCCAGTTTATTACCGCGCTGATTTTGTTTGCTTTTCCGAAATTATCGTGGAATTCAAAGCTTTATCCCGACTCTCAAGTATAGAAGAAGCTCAATTATTAAACTATCTCAAAGCCACGGGGCTGAAGCGCGGCTTGTTAATTAATTTTGGAACTTCAAGCTTACAATACAAGCGACTCGTTTGGGGTTATGAAGATATAATAAAAAAATCTGCCCAATCTTTATAATCTGCGGATAAAATCCTGCGGATAAATCAAGGTATTCACATGCTGAAAATATACAACACCCTGACCCGCAAGACGGAAGAATTTCAAACCCTCGAACCGAACCTTGTCAAAATGTATGTATGCGGTGTGACGGTTTATAACGACGCGCATGTCGGTCATGCCATGTCTGCGCTGGTCTTCGACATCATCCGCCGCTATCTCGAATACCGCGGCTACACCGTCAAGCATGTCATGAACTATACCGACGTGGACGATAAGATCATCAACCGCGCGAAACAACTTAACGAAGATCCGCTCAAACTCTCCCAGCGCTATATTGAAGATTACGCAAAAGACCTCGCCAGCCTGAACGTGCTTCCCGCCACATCCAACCCGCAGGTCAGCAAGACCATGCCGCTCATCATCAAATTCATCGAAGGTTTGATCGAAAAGGGACATGCCTACGTCGCGTCCAATGGCGATGTATATTTCAGCGTCACCAGCGACGACGATTATGGCCGCCTCTCAGGCCGCAAACTGGACGACATGCAGGCCGGCTCACGCATCGAAGTGGAGGAAGCCAAAACCCATCCGATGGATTTTGCCTTGTGGAAAGCCGCCAAAGAAGGCGAAATTTCGTGGGACAGCCCCTGGGGCAAGGGCCGCCCGGGCTGGCATATCGAATGCTCCGCCATGAACCTCGCTGAACTCGGCGAACAGATCGACATCC
>CAZEGE010000092.1:0-14776 GCA_964511765.1 uncultured Anaerolinea sp. | reverse complement strand
GCGCTCTATCACTTTGTGGCGAAGAGCACACCATCGGATGTAAATTTTTCAGTCTCGCTTCTGGTGACGTATACAGTGGCAATCGGTGTGACGCTGATCATAACGCTTCTTTTCCCCGCCAAAAACGGGTTCACCTCCGAATTGAAGAATCTCAACTGGGCCAGTTTCCTGCTCGCCATTGCCATCGTCGGCATTGAATTTGGTTTCCTGCTTGTCTATCGTTCAGGCTGGAATCTCGGCCTTGCCGCCGTGCTGGTTAATGTGGCGGCCTCGTTGATCCTCGTCCCTGTGGCGATCTTTGTTTTCAAAGATAGAATTTCGTGGGTCAATGTCGTTGGGATTTTTGTCTGCCTGGCTGGGTTGGTCATGTTAAATTGGAAGCGATAATTGGAGATTTCATAATCATGCTTTCCCGCCTCAAATCTGCCGCCCGTATCCTCATCAAGGGCGATCCCAAAAAGAATAAGCGCAATCCCATCCCTGCCATCACGCCCGAGGAAGTGGCGGAGATCAAACAATTCTTTTCGCGAGAGAAGTTCTTCATCTTCGGTCACGCCCGTTCAGGGACAACCCTGCTCATGCGCCTCGCGCGCCTGCATCCCGAAGTGCATTGCAATTATCAGGCGCACTTCTTCACACGCCAGCCTTTGCTCAAGTCACTGGTGAATACACCCGAAGCGGAGGAGTGGCTGACGCGCAAGTCCAACCGTTGGAATCAGGGGCGCGACCTCTCGCCGCTTGTCCTGCGCGCCGCGGCGGACTTCATCATGGAACGCGACGCGGCTCGGGCAGGCAAGATGATCGTGGGGGATAAGAGTCCCTCGTCCACGATCCACGGTCAGGCGGTGCGCGACATGCACGCAGTATATCCCGACGCGAAACTCATCTACATCGTCCGCGATGGACGCGATGTGTTGATCTCGGAACGCTTTCGCAATTTTGTGGAGGAATCCAAATTTTTGACATCCGAGGACAGGCGCATCATTGCGGACTTGCAAGTTGATCCTGCTCCTTTTACAGATGGCCGCCGTTCGATCTTCACCGAGGCTTTTATCCGCCGCGTGGCGCAGGGCTGGGTAAAAAACCTGCAAGAGACCGAAGATGAAGGCCGCAGGTTACTTGGCAAAAATTATTTTGGGATGCGTTATGAAGATTTATTAATCCAGCCTTTTGATGAAATGAGCAGGTTGTGGAAGTTTCTCGGCGTGAAAAAGGTAAACAAATCGCTTGAAAAAGCGATCCGTGCCGAAATGACATCCAACCCTGATGAGGAATGGCAGGCTGAACGCAATGGAGGAATTGCCTCCTTCCTGCCAAAAGGGCAGGCTGGGAATTGGAGTCGGCTCTTCACTGAGAAAGATAAAAACATTTTTAAGGGAGTCGCGGGAGAGATGTTGGTCAAGTGGAAGTACGAAAAAGATATGAATTGGTAAAAATATGAAATACTTAATTGCTGGTCTTGGCTCGATTGGGCGGCGTCACATGCGGAATCTGGTGGCATTGGGTGAAAGGGATATTGTTTTATATCGCACAGGCAAAAGTACCATGCCCGAAGATGATTTGGCCGGATTTCCGCAGGAAACCGATTTGCAGGAAGCGTTAAATAAACACAAACCAGATGCCGTCATCGTTTCAAACCCAACCGCATTGCATTTGGACATTGCCATCCCTGCGGCGCAGGCGGGTTGTCACATTTTGCTTGAAAAACCAATCTCACATTCAATGGATAGGTTGGATATATTGCAAAGCGCGGTGAAGAAAAGCGGATCGCAGGTTTTGGTTGCTTTTCAATTCCGTTTCCATCCCGGCTTGCTGCGGGCAAAGCAATTGATTTCTGACGGGGAGATCGGACGAGTGATCTCTGCGCATGTTCATTTTGGTGAATATCTGCCTGCCTGGCATCCCTGGGAGGATTATCGCAAAGGCTATGCGGCGCGCGCGGATATGGGCGGCGGAGTGGTCCTGACGCAGTGCCACTCGCTGGATTATCTTCCATGGCTGGTGGGTAAGGTTGAATCCGCGTGGGGATTTACCGCCAAATTAAGCGATCTCGAAGTGGATGTGGATGATACCGCCAAGATCGGTCTGCGTTTTGAAGGCGGAGCATTGGGGAGCCTGCATTTGGATTTCAACCAGCAGCCGCCTGCGCATCATTTTGAAATCATCGGTACGAAAGGCTCGTTACAATGGAATTTGTCAGACGGCGCGACCCGCATTTTCAGGGCCGGGAAAAACGATTGGGAAGTGTATCCACTGTCGGCAGGGTGGGAGCGGAATGTCATGTTCATGGAGCAGATGAAACATTTTATTGCAGTGGTTCATGGAGAAGCGAAACCAATCTGTACCTTGGATGATGGTGTGCGGGTGCAACAATTGGTGGATGCTGTGCAAAAGTCCAATGCCAAAGGTTGTGTTGTTGATCTTGCTGAGGATGAAAATGACTGAATTAATTAGTATATTCCTGAAAAAACGACGACAAACCGCCGCAATTATATTAAGTATCATGGCAGTTTCTGGAAGTATTCTGTTTGTCTCTTTTATTTATCCGCCCTCAGAAGTGGAAAAACAGGTTTTTCTTGGCCTATCGCGCACACGTTTTGCTATTGGTTCTGTTTTCTTTGTTTTTTTATTAATTAATATTGGTGTAGCATTTCTATCGATAAACAAATGGTGGTATTGGCAGGAAAATTTCGAAAAAAAAATAGAGTTGGTGGTTTTGAATAAAATAGCGCCAGTATTGACAACCCTCTATTTTCTATCCTTGATGATGGGGACATTTTTATTACTAACCATCCCACCAATCCCTGTATCACTTCGCTTCCTTGAACCAATTCATGTGAGATTACTTGGCCCAATTGCCTGGTTGTTCGTGGTCAGTTCTTTATTGATTGTTTTAGTTAGATTTCTATATATTGAGAATATCCGCGGGGAGAAAATTCTCTATCTTTTGGATAAGGTTCTGTTTTTTGCAGCGATCTTTTTGTTTACGTTCTTTCTTTATGAGCATATAGCAGCATGGATTGGTTGGGTAAATAAAACCAAGTACTCTTATTGGAATTTGCTGGCAGATGAATTTGTTAATGGTAGATTATATTTAAGTCATCCACCTCTCAATAAACATGATCTGACTTTATATAATGGGAGGTGGTTTGTTCCCAGCCCGCCTGTGCCGGCTATATTGATGATGCCTCTGACGTATCTTATTGGGGCTGAAAATCTTAGTACTGCTGATTTTTCAATGTTCTTCAGCGCCATTAATACTTTGCTTGTGTTTCTGGTTTTTGACCAACTTATCCGTCGTCAATGGATCAAACTTTCACGTAATAGTGCATTGTGGCTGGTTTTGCTGTTTGCATTTGGGACACCCCATTTGTGGGTTGGTATCAGCGGTCGTTTTTGGTTTGTGAGTCAGATTCTTACGGTAACTTTTTTAGGCCTCGCAGTGCTTGCAGCTCTTAAGTCATGGTCACCATGGATTATTGGAATTTGTATTGGCTTGGCTGTGGGGACGCGACCAAACGGCTTGTTGTCCTTGCCTTTTGTTTTTGCAATTACTATGCAAATTATGAAAGAAGAGCACGGGATGATTAATCTCAAGCGGATATTTGCCTGGTCATGTAAGACGGCAATTCCGATTATGATTGCTGTTTTGGGATTGCTCATTTATAACTATGCGCGTTTTGAAAATTTCCTTGATTTTGGATATATCACTATTAATGGCGACCCTAATATTGTAAAAAATGCACAAACCCATGGATTGTTTTCACTCTATTACATCCCTCGCAATCTGCAGGTAATGTTTCTTTATTTGCCACAAAAAATAGATTGGGGTAGCCGCTGGCCGATTCTGCCGTCGGGTTCGGGTATGAGCATTTTTTTGACGACTCCGGCGTTAATTTATCTTTTTCGTCGCTATGAAAATAAGTGGTGGATCATTGGTGCATGGACAACAGTGTTGTTCAATTTTATTTTTCTTATTTTGTATCACACCACAGGCAAGGATCAATTTGGTTATCGATATATACTCGATGTCCTTGTGCCATTGGTTGCATTACTGGCTGCAGGCCTCGGGAAGAAAATCCCCTGGCATTTTATTTTCCTTTTGATTATCAGTATTATCATCAATCTTTACGGCGCAAACTGGTTTATGAATGGCTGAGGAAAACCTTGTTGTGAAAACCGAAGAAATAACGAACCGTTTTGAACTTTTACTCTCAATTTCCCTGCTGTCACTGGTTTCGGCCTTGGCCTATCTGTTTTTTACCCGCCAGTTCGGCTATTTCAACGACGATTGGTATCTGATGTATGCGGCGGGAGCAAGGGGAGCCCCGGTATTTAGGGACATATTTGCCATTGATCGTCCGTTGCGCGCCCTGGTGATGATGCCGGCTTATACCCTCTTGGGCGCAAATCCGCTTTATTATAATTTGAGCGCGTTTTTATTTCGGTTGATTGGCGGTTTTTCCTTTCTGTGGATTCTCCGCACGCTTTGGCCGGGGAATAAGCGTGTGACTCTTTGGATGTCTCTGTTATTTTTACTGTATCCCGGGTTTCTATCCCAGCCGAATGCGATTGATTATCTTTGCCATCTTGTGGGACTTGCCGCAGGCATGCTTTCGATTGGGCTGACGCTCCATGCAATTCAAGCCAATTCGTGGAAGCTCAGGGTCTTGTTTTATCTCCTCTCGATTTTATTGGGTTGGTTTTATCTGGGCCAGATCGAGTGGTATATCGGGCTTGAGTTTTTCAGGTTCGCCTGTGTATTCGTTCTTGCATTTCGTCTGAATGAAACAATATGGGTGAGAGCGGCCAGATTTTTTCAATATGGGCTTCCCGCGTTTCTGACCCCCGGCGTGTTTTTGGTGTGGAGGCTTGTCTATTTTAAGAGCGAGAGGGGTGCAACCGATGTGGATTTGCAATTGACCGACTTGCGGGCAAAACCATTCGCATTCCTGTTCAATCATTTATCAATACTCCTGAACGACTTTATGGATGTACTCATCCGTGCGTGGTGGTTGCCGCTTCGTCGCTTGAGTGTTGGAATGAGCATTCAGGAATGGATGCCGGGCTTCGGAATTGCCTTCCTGGTTCTGCTTGTATTTTGGATGATTTCCAGGGTTATCCAAAAGCCGGCAGATGTTGAATCAGGTCAGAGGTCCGCCTGGAGGCGGGATGCGATTTGGGTCAGTCTTGGGGCGCTTGTGTTTGGATTACTTCCCATTATTTTGGTCGGTCGTACTGTTGATTTCAAGAATTTTTCAAGATATACGTTGATCGCATCTGTTGGCGCGGCACTATTATGGCCGGTTGTGTTAAGTTATATCTCCAATTTGAAATTACGGAATGCACTTTTTGGAGTCCTGATTGTTTCCGCATCGTTGACTCACTATGCCAATGGATTTGTAAAAGCCCGTGAAACCGAAGCCACGCGTAATTTTTGGTGGCAGGTGAGCTGGCGTATTCCCCAGATAAACCCCGCAGCGACTTTGATCACACATTACTCGGTGGCGGCCGAGGAGGATTATTTTACCTGGGGTCCTGCCAACCTTCTCTATCATCCCGATTCTAATCACGAAAAATATGTTCAACCGGCTGTGTATGCCTTGGTGCTGAATGAGGAGACGGTTGCCAAGGTTCTGTCTCGTGAGCCTCAGGATTTCTCCAATCGCCGGAGCATCCGTACCTATCCAAATTATCGTAATATTCTAATTCTTACTCAGCCAACCTCCTTCTCCTGCGTTCAGGTAATAGATTCATACCAGGTGGAATTATCTTCCTTTGAAGATCCGCGTGTGGTTGACATCGCACCGTATTCTGAGGTGGAACATATTGCATTGGATGATTCTTTTCATGTCCCACCGCCCATTCCCTTCGGCTATCAACCCTCTTATGGGTGGTGTTATTACTATGAGAAAGCTTCCTATGCCCGCCAGTTGGGGGATTGGGATGAGGTTTTTCGATTGGGAGAGCAAGCCATCTCCCATGGTTTCTTTGCAAAAGACCAGATCGAATGGATGCCCTTCCTGCAAGCTTATGCATATTCTGATAATACTGCCCGGCTGAAAGACCTCGCTTCATTCATGGCATCAGACCCGCCGGTATTGGGACAAGCCTGCCGCATCCTGACAGCCATGCCGCTTAAATCATCCACTGCCAGGGTGGTCGATCAACTTTTTTGCCTCGAATGATGCGGGATGAATAACCACAATACTCCAAAATTCAGTCGATGAATTTTGGAGTATAATTTGTGCTTGTGAAAATTTGCAGGAGTACAGTAAGCCTATTAAAGCCCCGACTTTTATTCGTGTCGCTTTGCCCCTGCGTTATCAATAAAATGGAGTAAAAAAATGGCAAAAGCAAACTTGATCCCACCTTATGGTGGGAAACTGGTGAATTTGGTTCTGGAAGGAAAGGAGCGCGAAGAGCTGCTCGCTCGCGCTGGACAACTTCCTTCCATTAAGATCACCATGCGTAACCTGTGCGATCTTGAATTGATCGCCACGGGCGGCTTCTCCCCTCTCACCACCTTCATGGGTAAGGCAGATTATGACCGCGTGCTAAAGGAAATGCGCCTTGCGGATGGAACTCTATTCCCGCTTCCCATCACCCTGACGGCTGATCCCAAAGAACTGCCGACCGTTGGCGAAGAACTTGCCCTGCGCAGTGCGAACTTCGATTTGATCGCTGTGATGACTCTCGAAGAGATCTATCACTGGGACGAGGAGACCGAAGCCACTCTCGCGTACGGTTCGACAGACCCAAAACATCCGATGGTTTCCGAAATAGGACGCTGGGGCAAAGTCTGTATCAGCGGCCCGATGAAGGTTGTGAACCTTCCCAAATATTATGACTTTGTAAATTTACGCCATACCCCCGCGCGAGTTCGTGAAATGCTTGAGAAGATGGGGCACGATAACGTTGTCGCATTCCAGACTCGCAACCCATTACACCGCATTCATGAAGAGCTCACCAAGCGCGCCGCCGCACAAGTCAACGGCTCGCTTATCATCCATCCTGTGGTCGGCATGACCAAGCCCGGTGATGTGGATCACTACACCCGCGTCCGCACTTACAAGGCACTGGTGGATAATTATTACGATAAGAAAAACACGATGCTGAGTCTGCTCCCCCTGGCAATGCGCATGGCGGGTCCAAAGGAAGCGCTGCTGCATGCCATCATTCGCCGCAATCATGGCGCAAACCACTTTGTCGTAGGCCGCGATCATGCAGGGCCGGGAAATGATTCCAGCGGCAAGCCGTTCTACGGTCCGTATGATGCGCAGGAGATCATGAAGCAGTACGAGGCCGAACTCGGCGTCAAGATGGTTCCGTTTGAAATGCTCGTCTATCTTTCCGATGAAGAACGTTATGTGGAGCAAAAAGATGTGCCGAAGGGCGCAAAGGTGGCCAACATCTCCGGTACCCAGGTCCGCGACGATTATCTCACCAAGGGCAAACTGCTCCCCGAATGGTTTACCCGCCCCGAGACCGCTGAAATTTTGCGTGAAATGTATCCCCCGCGTCATAAGCAGGGTTTTGCCATTTGGTTTACCGGCTTGAGTGGTTCGGGCAAGAGCGCCACAACACAAGTGCTCACCACCCTGCTGCTTGAGAGTGGACGTGAAACCGCCATCCTCGATGGCGATGTGGTTCGCACGCACCTTTCGAAAGGTCTCGGCTTTAGCAAGGAAGACCGCGACACCAACATCATCCGCATTGGTTTCGTCGCCGGTGAAATTGTCCACGCGGGCGGAGCGGTGGTTTGTGCGGCCATTAGTCCCTATCGCGCCACACGCAACGAAGCGCGCAAAATGGTCGGCGAGAATTTCATCGAAGTCTACATGGATACCCCTGTTGAAGTCTGCGAAGAACGCGATGTGAAAGGTCTCTATGCCAAGGCGCGTCAGGCCATGGAGGACGGCAAACCGATGGGCTTTACCGGTGTGGATGATCCTTACGAACCACCGATCAACCCTGAGATTACTCTTACGGGTTTTGGTGCCACCCCCGAAGACAATGCCCGCATCATCATAAAGTTTCTCGAAGAGCAGGGCTTTATTCTGCCAATAAAATAAATATGATTGAGAGTGCGTCGCACCTGACGGGTAGGTTTATCTTATTGAACGGGTGGAATCTGTTCGAGTTGATAATCTTCACCAATATAGGTGCGGCGCACAATAATTTATGACCAAACCCCGCGCCGCCTCTTTCTTAATCCTGGGTCTGCTTGCCGTACTGGCGATTTCTTTCGTCCTTTATGCGACTCCCCAGGGCTTGAGCCTCTCGGATGATTCAATTGCATACATTGCAGGTGCGCGCAGTATCTTGGGCGGGAATGGCTATCGTGAAGCCTGGCTTGCATCCAACCAGCCTGTCACACATTTTCCGCCAGGTTTTTCATCCATCCTTGCGTTGATCGGCTTGAGCGGATTAGACCCCTTGCGCGGCACGCGTTTTATCAACTCACTGCTTTTTGGCGCCAACGTATTTCTACTCGGTCTGATCGGCTGGCGCATGACAAAATCTCAAATTGCAGGCATCATGCTGGCTTTGCTTTTTGCGTTCAATGCCTCCTTGTTTCGAGTCCATGTGGCGGCTATGAGCGAGCCGCTTTATATCCTTTTCAGCCTTGCTGCATTTTTGACCTTTTCACAATCCTTTGAACCCTCTCGCTTTTGGAGAGGACAGGGCGATGGGTATTTTTGGCTTATTGCCACGGGTATTCTCACTGCCTTGGCTTACCTCACGCGTTATGCTGGTCTTGCCCTGTTCGCAACATTTTTAATTGCGCTTATCCTGTTACATGTAGATTGGCGCAGGCGACTGGTCAGTGGCGGTGTCTTCTGCGCTGGGTTTATCCCCTTTGCCCTCGCCTGGAGCGTCCGCAATAAAATCGTTGCAGATAACGCCACGAATCGCACGCTTGTCTATCATCCGTTCACTGCCGAAAATATCGAAACCGGAATTCGTAATTTCTCCATCTTCCTTGTTCCAGTGGAAACCTGGCGGCGTGTTCTGATCAAGATTCCCAATCTATTCGTAATTATCCTTGCCGTTATTGCCTTGGCGCTGCTCATCTGGGTCTTATCCAAAGGAGTGAAGAAATTCATCCAGCCTTCCACAGAGAGACCTGAAATATTGTCGTTCACGAACGCATTGTATATCTTTGGCTATCTGGCTTCCATTGTTTCATCCATGTTATTGTTTGACGCCAGCACGAAGTTCAAGCTGCGGATTCTCTCACCGGTCTATGTCGGCCTGCTTGTCATGCTGGTATTATTTGGATCCTGGTTATGGAAAAAAGGCGTGATCTACTGGCGGAGCCTGGTTGTCGTTATTGCAATATTCATCCTTGCGCTTTCAGTTTATGATATGTCCAATACCGTTGCGCAGCTTCGCAAAGGCGGGCAGGGATATGCATCCTTCCAGTGGTTTGATTCGCAAGCCATGGAATTCTTGAGAGAACTTCCCGCAGACACGCGCATCTATAGCAATCAGGTTGGTCCCGTTTATCTTTATACCGACCGCCCGGGATATGTCCTGCCCGACCTCGTGGATCCTGTCACAGGTTTGCCGCGTGGCAATTATGAAGAAGGCGTTGCGGCTCTTCAGAGCGATGTGCTATCAGGCCAGGCGGTCCTGGCCTTGTTCAAGTTTGGCTCCGAATCGGAAGATGTGCAATCCATTTACATAAAACTTTCCGATGGTTTATATCTCGCGCATGATACCCGCGGAGATAAAATCTATACGGCTTATCCATAGAGGAAAATATGACCGTTCTCGATAAATTCAATTTGAATGATCGCGTTGCAATTGTCACGGGCGGCGGCGGACAATTAGGTTTTGAATTTTGCAAGGCCCTCGCCGAAGCGGGTGCGGCTGTTGTCGCCGCAGATTTGAATATGGAACTGGCAGTGAAGACAGCTGCCCATCTCACGGACTCTGGCTACTCTGCGATCGCTTTTCCTCTCGATGTGACCCGCCTCGAATCGACCCGTCAGCTGGTTGCTGAAACCGTCAAGCAGTTTGGCCGCCTGGACATTCTCGTCAATTCCGCCGCCCTCGATCCAAAGTTCGATCCCGCCGCCGCCGCGAAGGGCATCGCCCCTGGCGCCTTCGAGGATTATCCGCTTGACCAATGGAATGCGGCCTTGAACGTCAATCTCACCGGTATGTTCCTTGTCACTCAGGCCTGTGTTAAACAGATGATCGTTCAAGGCAAAAAAGGCAGTATCATCAATATCTGCTCCACCTACGGGTTGAATGGACCTGACCAGAGAATCTATATCAAAGATGGGGTGCGTGTGGCGTACAAGCCCGTATATTACACAGTGACCAAGGCCGGCGTGATGGGTTTTACCAAGTACCTTGCCGCGTATTATGCCGGGACCGAGATCCGTGTAAATGCGCTTACCCCTGGCGGCGTGTTCAATAACCACGATGATTATTTCGTAAAAAATTATTCCGCCAAGACCATTCTCGGACGCATGGCAAAGAAAGACGAAATGAACGGCGCCTTGTTATTCCTTGCATCTGAAGCCTCATCATATATGACTGGTAACAATGTCATCGTGGATGGCGGCTGGACGGCGTGGTAATGACCGAAATTCTTGCCCTCATTCCCGCACGCGGCGGCTCAAAAGGAATTCCTCGTAAGAATATCCGCAATTTTGCAGGCTATCCCCTCCTTGCGTGGAGTATTGCCGCGGCAAAACAATCTAAATCGGTGACGCGCATCATTGTCTCAACCGATGATGAAGAGATTGCTGCCATTGCCCGCGAGTGGGGAGCCGAGACCCCCTTCCTGCGTCCCGCTTCACTGGCACACGATCAAACCACGGATCTCCCAGTTTTCGAACATGCGCTCAAATGGATGCAGGAAATGGAAGGCTATCGACCTGAGATCATGGTGCAATTACGCCCCACGTCCCCCATCCGCCCGAAGAGCATGGTGGATGATGCCATCCGGATTTTGTTAGATCACAAGGATGCAGACTGTGTGCGCGGTGTTGTGCCGGCCGCACAAAACCCCTTCAAAATGTGGCGTTTCAATGGCGAAGAAAAACCATTAAATCCATTGCTTGAAGTGGAAGGGATTACAGAGCCGTATAATGCGCCGCGCCAGATTTTGCCGCCCGTGTACTGGCAGACAGGCCACATTGATGCGATGCGTACTGCAACCATCACACACAAAAAATCATTGACAGGCGATATCATCTACCCATTATTGATTGACCCGCAATACGCTGTGGATATCGATACGCTTGCAGATTGGGCAAAGTACGAAGCATTGGTCTATACCGGCTTGGAGATAGTCTCACCCGGAAAATCACGTCGCGCGATGCCGGCGACGATTAAAATGATCATCTGCGATTTTGACGGCGTGGTCACTGACAACCTCGTGTTGACGGATGAAAATGGCAGGGAGACCGTATCCGCTTCCCGCAGCGACAGCATGCATATCAAAGCCTTGCGTGAGAAAGGTATTGATATGCTGATCCTGTCCTCGGAACCGAACCCTGTTGTGATGGCGCGTGCGAAAAAGATGGGGGTGGAGGCAATTCATAATGTGGGCATGCAGGACAAGGGTCGTGTGATGCGCGAAGTCATCGACCGGAAAAATGTCAAAGCGGAAAACGTCGTCTATATTGGCAATGACTTGAACGACCTTCCGTGTTTTGAGATCGCAGGTTGGTCTGTGGCGGTTGCGGATGCGTATCCCGAAGTCATTCGCGCGGCGGATCATGTGTTGAGGAAAACCGGCGGACACGGTGCGATCCGTGAATTGTGCGAACTGGTATTGAAAAACTTGCAGGCCATGCTTTAAGCGTGACCTACTCCACAAGGAGAAAAAATGGCTCGTGCGATTAAATTTGGAAATCGAATGATGGGCGATGGATACCCCGCGTATATCATTGCCGAAGTGGGCATTAATCATAATGGCGATCTGGATGTTGCCAGGAAAATTATTGATGCCGCCGTGCATGCTGGCGCAGATGCGGTCAAGTTCCAGAAGCGCACCCCCGAGGTATGCACGCCGCTTGATCAACAAAAACAGATGCGTGAGACGCCCTGGGGTTACATTACCTATTTGGATTATCGTTATAAAGTTGAGTTCAACGAGGAGCAATATCGCGAGATCGACCGTTATTGCAAGGAAAAGAAAATTGACTGGATGGTCTCTGTATGGGATGAACCCTCCGTCGATTTCATGCAGAAATTTGATACGCCCGCATACAAAGTCCCTTCGGCTTCACTCACCGACCATAACCTTTTGAAGCATGTCCGCAAAACTGGCAAGCCCGTCATCATTTCGACAGGCATGTCCACGATGGAGCAGATCCATAAAGGTGTAAATACCATCGGTGAAGATAATCTGGTCATCATGCACTGCACCAGCACCTATCCGTGCGAGCCTGAAGAGTTGAACCTCAAGATGATCGAAACGCTTCGCAGGGAATTTCCAAACAATCCCATCGGTTATTCCGGCCATGAAGTTGGGCTTGTGCCTTCCGCAGTTGCCATTGCACTAGGCGCCACGTCCATTGAGCGTCACATCACACTGGATCGCGCCATGTGGGGTAGTGACCAGGCTGCCTCGGTGGAACCTGGTGGTTTTGAGAGACTTGTGAAATACATCCGCGTAACAGAGTCTGCGCTGGGTGATGGCGTCAAGAAAGTCTACGAATCCGAAAAGGGTTCGATGAAAAAACTCCGCCGTGTTGTAAGCAAATAAATCTCTAACCACGAAGGGCATGAAGGTACACGAAGAAAACCCTTTGTGACCCTTTATGGTAAATTGTTCTCATGGCAATCATTCAAAGAATCCGCCGCACGTTACGCCCTGCAGGGAAAACCGTCCAGGCCACTTTGCGCTGGAAGCGGTTTTCTTTTAATGACGCGCCGCCCATCTTTGGCAATTCCAAGCCGAAGAGCGGATCGCATTTGCTATTGCAGATCCTGGGCGGCTTTACGAAGATCATGCCGTATCGCTATGTGGATGCGGACCCGATTCGGACGATCAAACAGGAGGGAGGACGAAGGACAGCGGACGAAATCCTCGCCGATTTGTGTGCTGTTCCGCAAGGTGTGATCAGTTGGGGATATTTGGAAGCGACAAAAGAAAACGTGTCATACTTGACTGAGGCTGGGCGCGTGAACTATTTCATTTATCGTGACCCGAGGGATATGCTCGTTTCGCAGGTTTTCTTCGCGACCGATATGCACGAGGAACATGGGATGCATGCCTACTATAATTCCCTGCCTGATTTTGACGCGCGATTGAATGTTGCAATTACCGGCATTGACCGTGACGGGTTGAAAATGGTCAGTGTGAAGCAGCGCTACGAAGGCGTATTCCAGTGGCTTGAACAAAAACACGTGATGTGCATCCGCTTCGAGGAATTGATCAATAATCGCGATGCAATGTTGAACGCCATGCTCGATGAAGTGGAAAAGACGGGTTATAAAATCCCAACGCCGCGCGAAAAATCGTTATCCGTTTTGGTGGATGCGATCCAGCCGAGGCAGAGTCATACCTTCCGTTCAGGCAAGACAGGCGGGTGGAAAGAGCATTTTACCGAGGAGCACAAGAAATTGTTCAAGGGCGTGGCGGGGGATTTGTTGGTAAGATTAGGTTACGAGAAGAGTAATGATTGGTAAAGGCGGGATGGAAGAATTCCTCACCCAACGCATCAAACGCGGACTGGTCCGCAGGCTCAATAATCTGAAGATTGCGGCGATGGCACGGCGTGTGGCCCGTCAGGAGCCGCAGCCTAAAAGTGCGCCTGTTGTCTTTTTCAAGGCATCCACGGGGATTGATGATCTCTCGTGGAACAGCGGATTCCATCTTTTAGTTTCGTGGGCATTTCGTTTGCAGGGCATCCCTGTGGTTTATTTTGCATGTGACTCTGGCATGAGTCAGTGTGTGCTGGGAACAAATCGCGATCATGTGCAGAAAGAGCCGCCGTGCAAGTCGTGTGTGTATCAGTCGAAGACGTTATACACGGGTGCAGATCCACATTGGTTTGCTTTTGAGCGCGATAAAGAACTTGAAAAAGCTCTTGAAAATCTCAATCTTGCAGAATTATCCAAATTTCAATGGAAATTAAAAGACTATGATGTCGTTGCGAGGAGCCGCGAAGCGGTGATGAAGCAATCCCCGACTCACGAGGAGATTGCTTCATTGCAAAAAATGCCCTTCGCAATGACATTGCCTCTGGGAGCGTTGTGCCTGCCCGGGCTGAGATGGGCTCTGCGAGTCCATCACCTGAATGATGATGAATCGACGCGCTATCTTTTCAGGGAATATATTTTATCGGCGTGGAATGTGGCGCAGAAATTCGACTCCATGCTCGAGCAGACTCAGCCGCGGGCTGTCCTGGTTTTCAATGGTCAGTTCTTCCCCGAAGCGACCGCGCGCTATGTGGCACACAAGCGCGGACTGCGAGTCATCACGCATGAAGTGGGATTGCAGCCTGCGACGGCGTACTTCACCGCAGGCGAAGCGACGGCGTACCCGATCGCGATCCCCGAGTCGTTCGAGATGAACGCTGAACAAAATGCAAAACTGGATGCGTATCTTGCGAGGCGCTTTCAAGGTGACTTCACGATGGCGGGCATCAAGTTTTGGGCGGACATGCAGGGACTCGACGAGTCGTTCTTGAAGAAGACCGCGGGCTTCAAGCAGATCGTGCCTGTGTTTACCAATGTGATCTTCGATACCAGTCAGCCGCACGCCAACACGGTCTTTGAAGATATGTTCGATTGGCTGGAT
>CAZEGE010000091.1:0-14860 GCA_964511765.1 uncultured Anaerolinea sp. | reverse complement strand
GCCCGACCTTGGTGCTTCAGCACCACGCGCTAGCCGGACTGCGCCACGCCCCGATATAAGATTTGAAACGATAGCCGCCCGACCTTGGTGCTTCAGCACCACGCGCTAGCCGGACTGCGCCACGCCCCGATTGAGCGAAGCCGATTATAGCCTTGTTTCTTTTTTCTAGCAAATCGAATTTACTCTCCAGTTTCTTATCTTAAAGCACGACGCATCCATCAGCCTTATGCTAAAATATAAGCATTGGAGTCCCCCTCATGCCAGATATGATAGAAGTGATCATCGATAGTATTCGTGTGCACTTGATGGCGCCGCAGCGTGTTGTGGTGCTTAAGCAGACCAACTCCGAACGCTATCTTACCATTTGGGTTGGTCCCTACGAAGCGGAGTCGATTACGGTCGCATTGCAGGAAGTGGAAATGGTACGCCCGCTCACACACGATCTGCTCAAGAACATCTTTGGCGCTTTCAATGCGCGCGTTGTCCGGGTGGAAATTGTCAAACTACAGGATGATATATTCTATGGCAATATCGTCGCGGAGGCGGACGGGCGCGAGATTCATATTGACTCTCGTCCCTCGGATGCGATTGCAATTGCCGTACGTGCGCATGTGCCCATCCTGGTCCATGCCAGCGTGATGGAGGCGGCCGGCATGACGCCCGATCAGGACATGCCCGAGACCAGCGCCCCTGCTGGTAAGGAACCGCCTCCCTTGTCGGAGGACGCTAATGACCGATTATCCGTGTTCAAGGATTTCATCGACAAATTGGATATTGACAACCCTGACAAAGACAAACCCGATTCCACCTCAACCTGAACTGATACACCCCAATGACAGATTATTTCCCTCCTGAAATTCCCTACGGGGATGATAATTCCGCCGCCCCTGCCAGTCCCATGTCCACGGTGGTCCCGCACAGTCGGGAAGCCGAAGAAGCAGTTGTAGGGGCGGTGTTGATTAACTCCGAGGCCTATTACGACGTCGCCCAATTCCTTGGCGCGGATGATTTCTACATCCACCGCAATAAATGGATTTGGGATGCATTTGCGCGTTTGCACGAACAGCGTATTCCCGTTGACCTGCTGACCTTATCCGAAGAATTGGAGCGCGCAGGCCAATTGGTTGAAATTGGCGGCTCTGCCTATCTTACTTCGCTGATTAACCAGGTGCCCACGTCCCTGAACGCGGAAGCATACGGACGGATCGTGGAGGAGAATTCGATTCGGCGCAAGATGATCAATGCCGCGAATCAAATTGCCTCTCTTGCCTATAAGGGCAACACCATAGACAATGCCATGAATGAAGCGGAAAAGGCCGTGTTCAATGTCAGTGAAAAACGGCTGAAGCATGACCTGCAACCGATTCGTTCCGTCCTTTCCGGCTACTATGACCGCATCGACGATCTATCCAAACGCCCCGAGGATTTTCATGGTGTGCCGACCGGATTTTACGACCTCGACAAACTGCTGGGTGGTTTGCAGCCATCCGATCTGTTGATCATCGCAGGCCGCCCCGGTCAGGGTAAAACGGGTTTTCTGCTTTCGATTGCGAAGAATGCCGCGCTCACACATAAAAAACATGTCGCCATCTTTTCATTGGAAATGTCCAACGAGCAGGTGGTTCAGCGTTTGATCGCGCAGGAAACCGGCATTGACTCGCAGCGTCTGCGGACGGGAAGATTATTGGAAAATGAATGGCCCCTGTTCACGCACGCCATAGAAGTATTGTCCGACACGCATATTTACCTTGACGATACGCCTGCCATCACGCCTTTGCAATTGAGAACCAAATGCCGCCGCCTGCACATGGAATTCGGTGTTGACCTGGTCATTGTGGATTATCTGCAATTGATGGGCGGCGACACCCGCAACGACAACCGCGTGCAGGAAGTTTCACACATATCCCGCAGTTTGAAGGTGCTGGCGCGCGAATTGAATGTGCCCGTGCTGGCTGCCGCACAGTTGAGCCGCGCTGTGGAACAGCGTACTGACAAGCGCCCGGTGCTTTCGGATTTGCGAGAATCCGGCAGCCTCGAGCAGGATGCCGACATCGTCATGTTTATTTATCGTCCTGACCAATACGAGAAGGATTCAGATAAACAGAATGTCGCCCAGATCCTGGTTTCCAAACATCGCAATGGTCCCATGGGAGATGTGGAGTTGATCTTCCGCGGCGCGTTGGCAAAATTCGAGAATGCGGCCACGAAGGTTTTCAGGCCGAATGAGTAGGGACGGGTTTGTCCTGCCTATGCGGAAATAATATGGATAAATTCCCCGGTTTTACCTCCTCTGAAACATATACCCAGGTTCCTGATTCTTTCATTCGCTTAATAAACGAAATGGACGATCTTGCGGAGCTGAAAGTGACTCTCTATGCCATCTGGCGGATCGAACATATGGAGGGAAACTTCCGCGCCATGTGCGTAACGGATTTCGAAACCGAGCCGCTTGGCTTGAGCCCTGAGGAGATTCGGCGCGGGCTGGAAAAATGCATCGAGAGACGAACACTGCTCAAGGCGGAGCATGAGGCGGACGTTTTTTATTTCCTCAATTCGCCGCGCGGACGGCTTGCGGCGGAGGCGTTTGCAAACGGTCAATGGCGCGAGGTCGGCAGGATTATGTCTGAGCCCGTGAAAAAATCCAATTTGTTTAAGTTATATGAAGAGAATATTGGCGCGCTCACGCCTTTATTATCAGACATGCTGCGTGAAGCGGAAAAAAATTATCCGAGTATGTGGTTTGAAGAGGCTTTTGAAATGGCAGTGAGCCGCAACATTCGCAATTGGAAATATGTGGAAGCGATCCTGGCGCGCTGGAAGGAAAAAGGGAAAGATGAAAGAAAAGATCGACAAGACCCTGTCAAAGATGCAGACAGATACACCGACAGCGAGTTCTCCGAATTCCTTAAGCGGGATTAATGTTTTGAAGACGCTCGGCGACCCGAATTGCCCGCATTGTGGGGGAGTTGGCTATGTGCGTTACGATGTGCCGCTTGGACATGAGAAGTTCGGCAAGCTGGAATCTTGCGTGTGCCGCGCCAGGGATGTGGCTGAAAGTGCGCGCTCACGTTTGTTCGCCATGAGCAACCTGAACCGTTTGAGCCATTTAACATTCGAAAACTTTAATGCCTCTGGAAATGACAGGGCAAAATTCATGTCCATGCAGGACCGCGAAAATTTGCACAAATCTTTTGAAATATGCGAAGAGTTTGCGCGCGATCCAAAAAACTGGCTTTTGCTTGAAGGCGGATACGGATGCGGCAAGACTCATCTCGCGGCGGCAATTGCAAACTATGCGGTCAACTGCGGCATTCCTACCTTATTCATCACGGTGCCGGACCTGCTCGATTCACTGCGCTTTGCTTACGCTGACCCTGAGACCACATTTGAGCAGCGCTTCGAAGAGATCCGCAATGCAAGCTTGCTGATTCTGGATGATTTTGGCACGCAGAATGCAACCGCCTGGGCGCAGGAAAAATTATTCCAGATCATCAATTATCGTTATATCAATAAACTCCCCACGGTAATTACAACCAATTTAATGCTGGATGAAATTGAGGGCCGCATCCGCTCGCGCCTGCAGGATGAAGGTTTTGTAAACCACCTGATGATCTCTGCGCCTGATTACCGCCGCCCCGAAGAGACCAGCAACCCCGGTATTTCCATGCTTTCCCTGCCTGAGATGAAAGTGATGACTTTCAAGACTTTTCAAATGCGCGAGGATGAGATCGGACATGAAGCGGTCACGACCACGACCACCGAAAAATCCGACAAGTTTGGGAACAAGTACAAGGACAAAGAGATTACCCGCATCAAAGTGACAAAAGAGGATGTGAAGACTTTGCAGGAAGCTTTTAGCGCGGCGGCGGGTTTTTCCGAAGAACCGAACGGTTGGCTCGTCTTTCTGGGTCAATCCTTTTGCGGCAAGACCCATCTTGCCTCCGCGATTGGAAATTACCGCATCGCGCTTGGCGGACAGGCGCTGCTTATAGAAGTGACTGCCCTGCTCGATTACCTGCGCCAGACCTTTCGCCCCAGTTCGGACGTCTCTTTTGACAGACGCTTTCATGAAATCCGTACCACGCCTTTGTTGATTTTGGACGACTTGAAGGAAAGCGGCGCGAGTTCAGTTTGGGCCGAAGACAAGTTATACAGCGTCTTGAACTATCGCTACAACGCACATTTGCCGACCGTGTTGACTTCCACGATGCGTCCCGATTCTTTTGCGCTTAGTTATCCCAATTTATGGAACAAGCTGCTCGATCCATCCAAGTGCCGGGTGCTCGCGATCAATATGCCGCCCTATCGCCGTGTGATGAAGGGCAGTAAGGCAAGCCTGCATAAGAAGAAGTAGTTAGGACATATTGTCCCTTATTTGTGACGATGAATATTTATCAAAAATGTGATAAATATCTTGTCAATTTACAATACCCCTGTTAGAATTTTCCCACCAAAACAGCCTGCAGCATAGGCTGTTTTTCATTCCAACTTTAGCATGAGGTAATCGATATGCTCCCCTCCTATTTACTCTCCCTGCGCGAAGGCATTGAGGCCGCCCTTATCATTGGCATCCTGCTGGGCGCTCTGCGGCAGATCCACCGCCCTGAATTTATCCCCGTCCTCTGGTTTGGAACGATAAGCGCTGCGGTATTAAGTATTCTGGCCGCAGTCCTGCTTACCAGTTTCGGGCTGGAAATGAAAGACCCAGGCGAAGCCATCTTCGAAGGTTTCACCATGATCCTGGCCGCCGGCCTGCTGACCTGGATGATCTTCTGGATGAGCCGTCAGGCGCGGTTCATGAAAGCCAACCTGGAAGTGGAAGTCCATCGCGCCTCACAGGTCGGCAAGCGGGCCATATTCTTTGTCGCTTTCGTGGCTATTCTACGCGAGGGCATCGAACTGGCTTTGTTTTTGACTGCCTCGGTTTTTGCAACATCCAATGCGCTCCTAACCACATTAGGGGCCATCCTCGGTTTGGGCACAGCCATCCTGCTTGGCTGGTCAATCTTCGCGGCAACCGTCCGCCTCGACCTTCGCCGCTTCTTCCAGGTCACCGGCTTCATGCTCGTCTTGTTCGCGGCAGGTTTAATCGCGCACGGCGTTCATGAGTTTACTGTAGTTGGGTGGATTCCGTCCATGATCGAACATGTTTGGGACTTAACATCCATCGTGAGCGGAGAGTCCACCTTGGGCCAGTTACTTGGCGCACTCTTTGGATATAACCCTGCCCCTTCGCTAAGCGAGATGATTGCTTACATAGCTTATCTCACAGGTGTGGTCATTGCACTGCAGCTTACCGGACGCAAACCGCAACCTGCGGCGCAGCCTCAGGCTTAGATCAAATCAATTTGACGGAAACAGGCTCCAAGTCATGTGTGACGTGGAGCCTGTTTTTCGTTACGAAGTGCCCGCAAGGGTATACTTGGATTATGAACATTCTTCCCATCCCGTCATTTTTTGACCCAGCCCGCGTGGGTGAAATTTGGAAAGTGGATTACGCTGCCCGCGCCGAACACGCCCGCGAGTACGCGCTTCAACATGACCTGAAACCTGCTTCTGCTTCGAAAGATAAAATTACCCTTTTGGTGGTCGATGCGCAAAATACGTTCTGCACCCCCGGCTTTGAATTATTTGTCGGTGGCCGCAGCGGACGCGGCGCCGTGGATGACAATATCCGACTGTGCGAATTTATCTATCGTAACCTCGGGAACCTCACCCGCATCACCGCCACCATGGACACCCACACCGCGCAGCAAATCTTTCATCCAATATTTTTTATCGATAAAGACGGCCATCACCCTGCGCCGTATACAGATATTCATGCCGCTGAATTGCAGGAAGGCAGGTGGAGGTTTAACCCGGCCCTTGCGCCGCAATTTGGGATTATCCCCGATTATGGACAGCAGATGATGGTCCATTACGCCGAAGAGCTGGAGAAAAAAGGAAAATACGCGCTGACGATCTGGCCCTACCACGCCATGCTGGGCGGGATCGGCCATGCACTTGTGCCGGCATTGGAGGAAGCCATCTTCTTTCATTCCATTGCAAGGCTCGCCCAGCCCGATTTTGAAATCAAAGGCAATAAATCGTTCACAGAAAATTATTCTGTCATTGGTCCCGAAGTGTTGGCGGGGCCGATGGGCGAAACGCTCGGCGCGCGCAACCCGAAGTTCATTCAGCAATTGCAGGAGGTCGATCGGTTGTATATCGCGGGTCAAGCCAAGAGTCATTGCGTGGTATGGACGATCTCCGATTTACTCGAAGACATCCAGGCGGTGGATCCGCACCTTGTGAAGAAAGTCCATCTGCTCGAAGACTGCTCTTCACCGGTGGTCGTGCCTGGGGTGGTGGATCATACCGACACGGCGCATGAAGCGTATGTCCGCTTTGCGCAGGCTGGGATGAAGATCGTCAAGTCTACAGATCCATTGGAATAAGGTTTGAGTTATAAATAACACAACGAGGAATCATGTCCATTTTTGACAGTAAAAGGCTTACAAATGAAACATTCAAATTAGATATTGAACGCATGCGCCGCGGCTGGTATTCGGATAAATATTTCGAGAATATCAACCGCATGTTGATCGCCCTGTCGAAAGATGGATACAGCTATGCGGGTCATTTCCATAATTTGCTGCCGGGCGTCTCCCCTGACAATATCTCCGTGGGGAATATTGAAGTGGAGATGCAATGGTTCACACGCAGGCAGGGCAAGACTACTGTGGTGGGAGTGGATAAGTCCCTGGCCATGCTCAGGCATTGCACGGGTTATTTTGAAGGCGATGAATTTATAGACACCTCCGACAAACTCGAAGTCTGGGCTGTGCATGACGGCACGGCTGTCAAATATGACGGCGACCCGATGAAAATCCAGCCGGTCATCAAAGTGCGCGGGCGCTATCGCGACTTTGCATTGCTCGAAACCCCCACGCTGGGCATTCTTACCCGATCAAGCCGTGTGGCTACGAATGTGTATGAAACGCTGGTGGCTTCACGCGGAAAACCCGTTCTGTTTTTCCCCGCGCGTTTCGATGTGCATGAGGTGCAGGCTGCGGATGGATACGCCTATAACATTGCCTTGCATAGATTTAATAAGGACCATGCCCAGGACCTGGGAGCGTTTGTCTCCACCGATGCGCAGGGTGACTGGTGGGGCGGTGCGGGCGGGGGAACGGTTGCTCATGCCGCGATTGCATCTTTCCTCGGCGACACGGCCGAAGCGATGATGCAGTTCTCCGGTATTTTGCCTGCGCGCATTCCGCGCATTGCGCTGGTGGATTTCAATAACGACTCCGTCCGCGATACCTTGCGTGTATTGGATTCGATGTTCTTAAAGTATCGCGAGTTGATGGATGCGGGTAGCCAGGAGGAAGCCGAGAAATACAAATTGTACGGCTTGCGTTTGGATACAAGCGGAAGCCTGCGTGACGTGTCTGTGACGCCTGTGGGCGACCCCGCTTTGGATTTGGGAGTCAACCCACGCCTGGTGTTCAACGTCCGTCAGGCATTGGATCATGCATCGGAACGCTGGGACCTGCCTGAGGCCTGGAAAGATGCGGCCAGGGAGTATTGTCGAAATGTGAAGATCGTTGTTTCGGGCGGATTTAATCCAGATAAGATTCGCAAATTCGAAAAGTTGGAAGTCCCCGTGGATATCTATGCGGTGGGTTCATATCTGTTCAACAATAACGACACAACCGTGACGGATTACACAGCCGATGTGGTGCGCGTAAAAATTCACGGTGAGTGGATTGACATGGCGAAAGTGGGGCGCAAGGCCGGTGCGAACGAGAATTTGGAAAGAGTTTGGTGAAGAATAAAGAGACAGTCACCTTTAAGGTGACTGTCTCTTTTAACCGAATCTGCCCATGATGTAATCTTCGGTTTTCTTTTGCTTCGGCGTGGTGAACATTTTCTTGCCGTCGTCATATTCGATCAACTCGCCTTGTAAAAAGAAAGCGGCATAATCGGCGGTGCGCGCGGCTTGTTGGATGGAGTGCGGCACAAGAATTACGGTGTATTCCTTTTTCAATTCCAGCAGGGCGGCTTCCACTTTACCCGTTGAGATCGGGTCGAGGCCCGAGGTCGGTTCATCGAGCAGGATGATTTCAGGTTGGAGCGCAAGGACACGTGCGAGGCAGATGCGCTGCTGTTGTCCGCCTGAAAGCGTAACGGCGGGGTCATTCAACCGGTCCTTCACTTCATCCCAAATTGCGGAGAGTTTCAAACTTCGTTCAACGGCCTCGTCCAGTTTCGATTTGCGTTTCTCGCCCGCGAGTTCCAACCCGTAAATAATGTTTTCGCGAATACTCATCGGCAGTGTGACGGGTCGCGCAAAGACCATGCCCACTTTACGCCGCAATGCAATCACATCGACTTGCGGGTCAAGGATATTTTCTCCGTCAATGAGGATTTGACCCGAACTGGCTTTTACCTCCGTCAGATCGTTCAAGCGATTGAGACAGCGCAGCAAAGTGGATTTTCCGCCTCCCGCTGGACCGAATAAAACTGTCACAGCGTTCTGACGGATTTCCATGCTGATCCCGCGCAGCGACTCGGTGCCATCCGAGTATTGGAGGGAGAGTTTTTCGATGACGATTTTATCTACCATTGCCGCCTCGCCCTGGCCCGCGACCGAATGACCGTTGCAATGATATTCATGGTCAATACAAAGATGAGCAGCACCAGCGCCGTGCCGTATTGGATCTGGATCGGCATTTCAGGCACCTGTGTGGAAATGACAAAGAGATGATACGGCAAGGCCATGGTCGCATCGAAGGGGGAATGTGGCAGGCGCGGCAGGAAAAAAGCCGCGCCCGTGAAAAGGATGGGGGCGGTTTCGCCCGCGGCGCGTTCCAAGCCGAGGATGACCCCTGTCAGAATCCCAGGCAACGCTTCCTTCAACACAATGCGGCGGATGGTTTGCCAGCGGGTGGCGCCCAGGGAAATACTGACGGTACGGAAGGCTTGCGGCACGGAACGCAGCGCCTCCTCCGCTGTGCTGATGATGACGGGCAAAGTCATGATCGAAAGGGTGAGTGATGCGGCAAGAATGGATGTGCCAAATTGCAGGAAAAGCACGAAGAGTCCAAGTCCGAATAGTCCATATACAACCGAAGGAATACCCGCGAGGTTGATAATTGCAAGGCGGATCAGACGGGTCAACCGGTTGTCTTTGGCATACTCTGCAAGATAAATGGCGGCGGCGATTCCCAAAGGAACGGAGAAGATCGCTGTGCCAATGGTGAGGTACAACGTGCCGATGATGGCCGGCAGGATGCCGCCTTCGCGCATTCCGTTTCGCGGGAAGCCTGTCAGGAAGTCAAACGAAACAGCGGAGCCGCCTCTGAAGAGAATGAAGATGATCGTGCCGACAATGGGTAATACAGTCATCACCGCCATGAGGGTAATGAGGTTGAAGCCAAGCTTTTGAACGAGGTGTCGATTGCGGGCGAAAAGTCTCATCATTTGCGTTTGATTATCTTCCTTCTACTACGCTCTTTTTATTCGTGATGAAAGAAGAAAAGGCCTTCTTTCCTATGAAAGAATCCTCTCCGCTCTCTTCTTTGCGCGGAAGACAACAGAAGAGGCGATGATATTCACGACCAATGAAATAAGAAACAGGGTCATGCCAATAAAGAAAAGAACATGATAGTGTGTGCTGCCATTTGCAACTTCACCCATCTCTGTGGCAATCGTGGCGGTCATGGTGCGGACGGGGGAGAAGAGACTGCCAAGTTTTGTGGCTAAAACGGGCGCATTGCCTGTCACCATCATGACGGTCATGGTTTCGCCGATGGCGCGGCCGACGCCGAGCATGACGGCGGTCAGCACGCCGGAGCGGGCAGCAGGTAATGTGACTCGCCAGATGGTCTGCCAGCGTGTTGCGCCCAACGCCCAGGCGCCTTCGCGATATGCACGAGGAACAGAGTCGAGCGCGTCTTCGGCCACCGATACAACCGTAGGCACTGCGATGCCTCCCAAAAGGAGGGAACCGGTGAAGGCGGTCAGACCGGTCGGCAGGTCCAGAAAGACGCGTAGAAATGGGGCGAGTACCAGAATCCCAAGAAATCCCAGCACGACGGAGGGAAGTCCGCCAAGCAATTCCACCAGCGGTTTTAAGATTTCACGCACCCAACGCGGCGCGATCTCGGAAATATAAACGGCCGTGCCGATCCCGAATGGGATTGCAATGAGCGCCGCGCCGAGGGTCACGATCAACGAGCCCGTGAGCAGCGGCAGGAGGCCAAAGTAATTTTCGATAGGATACCAGCGGATATTGAGAAGGGAGGATGTGTCCACTTCGCCCAATGTGGGCAGGCCTTCGCGGAGGAGGAAGAAAAAGATTAACGCAACAAACAGGATGGCTGAATAACCGGAAGATTGGATCAATCTGGTAATGATGAATTCATGCCATGATAAGGATTTTTTCATAGTTCTCCATTATGAGATTGCTTCGTAGCTTACTGTCGTTCGCTGCTCGCAATGACATTACTTCACAGGCACAAAACCCAACTCGGCCACGATCAATTGCGCTTCATCAGAAAGGATCCAATCGAGATATTCCTTGACAACCCCGCTGGGTTCGCCGTTGGTGTACATATAAAGATCGCGCGCAACGGCATAGGATTTGTCGTTCACAGTTTCAATGGAAGGCAGAACATACTCGCCGCCCTGCTTTTTTGCAATGCCGATCGTTTTTAGATCTTGCGGCACGTAACCAAGACCGTCATAACCTATTGCATTTGGGTTGTCGCGTACTTCGGAAATAATCCCTTCGGAGGACGGCAGCAACAAGGTGTCCATTGAAAATAACGTTTTATCTTCCCTGCTTCCCAAACGCAACACGGTTTCCAAAAAATATACATGCGTGCCGGAATTTGTCTCGCGCGAAAGTTTCACGATGGGACGATCCTCTCCGCCCACATCCTGCCAGTTGGTGATCCTGCCGCTGTAGATATCCGAGATCTGCTTTAATGTTAATTCATTGACCGGGTTTTTAGGATTGACGATCACCGCGATTGCGTCACGGGCAATAATGAACTCCACCGGTTCAATCCCATTTTTCCTCGCTTCATCAATCTCCTCCTGCTTGATCCTGCGCGACGCATTCGCAATATCCACTGTGTTATTGATCAGCGCCGCGATTCCAGTGCCCGAGCCTCCGCCTGTGACCGAGATGCGGACCGTTGGGCGGTCGCCTTGATAGGTTTCGGCCCAGGCCAGTGCAAGGTTGACAATGGTGTCAGAACCTTTGTTTTCGATATACTGTGCTGAAGATTCGGAAACGGCTCGTGACGAAGTGGAACCGCAGGACGTGATGATGAAAGATAAAAGCAGAAAGAAGGTGAACGCGCGTTTCATTAAATTGAATTATATCGCAGATGAAAATCCGCCTCATACAGATGAAAAATTGATCCCGTTTCGATGGATTTGTCCCAGCCTGTGAGTATTCCGCACCATCTTTATCCTTTCTGATAAAATCAGCCCATGCCCGCAGACCGCTCCGCCTTTTCTGTCCGAAATCTCAATTTTTATTACGGCACATCCAAAGCCTTGTCGAATATTAATCTCGAGGTTCAGCCGCAACAGGTGACCGCGTTGATCGGTCCTTCGGGCTGCGGAAAGTCCACATTTTTGCGCTGTCTCAATCGCATGAATGACACCATTGCAGGCACCCTGGTGGAGGGGAAAGTACTGTTAAATGGTGAGGATATATACGACGCGGGCATGGACGTGGTCAACCTGCGCCAGCGGGTGGGCATGGTGTTTCAAAAGCCGAATCCATTTCCGCAATCCATTTATGATAATGTGGCATTCGGTCCGCGTGTGATGGGCATGGATGTAAACCTCGATGAAGTGGTGGAGAAGAGCCTGTTTGCCGCCGCCTTGTGGGACGAAGTAAAAGATAATTTGAAGTCTGATGCCATGGGGTTAAGCCTCGGCCAGCAACAAAGATTATGTATCGCACGTGTGGTGGCTGTTCAACCTGAAGTTATTCTAATGGACGAATCCACTTCCGCGCTTGACCCAATCGCCACCCTGCGCGTGGAAGAATTGATCGCGGATTTGAAGAAGGATTATACGATTGTCATCGTTACGCATAACATGCAGCAGGCCGCGCGTGTTTCAGATCATACCGGGCTGTTCTGGCTGGGTCAGTTGGTGGAGTTTTCGCCCACGCAGGAAATGTTCACCAGGCCAAAAGAGGAATTGACAGAGGCATATATCACGGGAAGAATGGGATAGTAGTTGGATAGTTTAGGTAGTTTGGTAGTTGTTGCCCCAACTCCTTTAATGTAAAAAGTGGGCACGGAAAACCTGTGTCCACTTTTTATTACGTATCACCCCTTCGGGTCACGAATTACTTCTTTTGATTCTTCCAGAACTCATCATCGCTGGATTTGATCTCGCCCATGTCACCCGTGGCGATGAAGATCGTGCGTTCGCAGATATTGGTCACGCGGTCTGCGACGCGTTCGAGATTATGCGCCACCCAAAGCAGCCAGTTGGCGCGTTCAATGGATTTGGGATCCTGGATGATGATCATCATCAGCTCGCGATAGATCTGGTTATAGAGCGCGTCAACTTCATCATCTTCTACCGGAATGGCTTTCGCAGTTTCCACATCTTCATTAATGAAGGCAGTCAATGAGCGGTGCAACATGTTTGTGCCGATCTGCGCCATGCGCGGAATGTCGATCAGCGGTTTGAGCAAAGGCTCCTCGCCCATGCGAATATTGATATTCGCGATGCCCTTGGCGTAATCACCCATGCGTTCCAACTCGGAAATGATTTCCATGCACGAAGCCAGCAGGCGCAGATCATGCGCCATGGGCTGCTGTGTGGCGATCAGGATCATCAATTGATTCTCAATTGCGAATCGTTTTTTATTGATCTCTTTATCCTCGGCAATGATCTTTTCGGCGCCATTGATATCGCGTTTTTTTAACACTTCCACCGAAGTGATAATGGCATGTTCCACCATCGAGCCAAGCAGCAGCACTTCATCTTTTACTTGTTGTATCTCGTGTTCAAAGGTTTTTCGGATCATAGGTTCCTCTTATATATCTCATTGCAAGCAGGGTGTTTTTCGAGGCGAAGCAACCCTCCACTCACAAGAAGATTACCCTGGGCTGGCGCCCTCGCAATGATATAAATCATAATGATTTTACTACCGACAATTACATCTGACGATACTCATGGGGTGTGATGCCTTGTCCAGTCAACCAAAGGCGCAAACGCAACTCAATTTGGTAGCGCACGTGTCGGGTGGATGCGAGGCGCTTCTCTTTATCAAATTTCGCAGGATCATCAAGCGGCCAGTGTGCGTGTGTTCCCATGTTGAGAAACACTGCGGGACAATTTTCCTCGGCATCGGCGCAGACCGTGATGACATATCCGAAGTTGACCCTGCCCATATATTCCATCACGGATTTCGACCACTGACTCGAAATATCGATCCCAACTTCGCGCATCACTTCCTGGACCTCGGGCAGAATCGCACCCTTGGGTTCTGTGCCTGCGCTGAAAACTTCGAAATGATCGCCTGCCAATGCACGCAGGAGACCCTCGGCCATTTGACTGCGGGCTGAGTTTCCTGTGCAAAGGAATAATACTTTCGGTTTTGACATGTTATCCAAACCTTCCTGTCACATAATCCTCAGTGCGCTTATCCTGGGGATTGGTGAATATCTTTTTTGTCTCAGAGAACTCGATCACCGTGCCGGAGCGTGAACCGTCCTCTTCCAGCATCATCATGGCGGTGTAATCGGAAACCCGTGCGGCTTGCTGCATATTATGGGTGACGATGATAATTGTATAGTTCTTTTTCAACTCCTGCATGAGTTCTTCAATGCGAAGCGTGGAGATCGGATCTAAGGCTGAAGCCGGTTCATCCATTAAAATAACTTCAGGTTGGATAGCGATGGTGCGTGCGATGCACAGGCGTTGTTGCTGCCCACCGGAAAGTTCGTAGGCGCTCTTCTTGAGTTTATCCTTCACTTCATCCCAAAGCGCCGCGTCGCGCAAGGATTGCTCCACAAGCTCATCCATGTTTCCTTTGAAGCCGTTGATTTTTGCTCCCCAGGAAATATTTTCGTAAATGGATTTTGGAAATGGATTCGGTTTTTGAAAGACCATGCCGATCCTTCGACGGACTTCAACAGGGTCAATATTTGAGCCGTATAGGTTTTGTCCGCGCATGAGCACCTCGCCGGTCGCATAACTGCTTGGCACAAAGTCGTTCATGCGGTTGAAAGCCCGCAGGAGGGTTGATTTTCCGCAGCCCGAAGGTCCAATGATAGCAGTGACCTTTTGTTTTTCGATCTTCATGTTGACTTCACTTACCGCGGTGAAGCTGCCATAAAAGATAAAAAGATCCTTTGTTTCAATTACGTATTCCGGCGTTTGAGTATTTTGCATGAGTCTCTTCCGTGTTTCAACTTTAATATTTTCTTTGCACGCGGTTGCGTAACAAGACCGCGCTGGCATTCAGGGTTAGCAACAGAATAAGCAGGACGATGATGGCGCTTGCTGCAATGGAATGGAACTCCGATTGGGCACGCGTCGTCCATTGATAGATCTGGATCGGCAATGCCGTGAATTTCGAGAATGGGCCATCAGGATCAATGCTGATGAACGTGGATGCGCCCACTACGATAAGCGGTGCGGTTTCGCCGATGGCACGCGAGACAGCCAAAATACTTCCCGTGAGAATGCCTGGCAAGGCATTTGGTAATACGTGGTACCAGACTGTTTGCCATCTTGTTGCGCCGACGCCAAATGCGGCTTGACGTAACGAATCAGGCACGGCCTTGATGGCTTCCTGCGCGTTGATGATAATGAGTGGCAGGACGAG
>CAZEGE010000090.1:3064-14940 GCA_964511765.1 uncultured Anaerolinea sp. | reverse complement strand
AGCGGGAAGAAGGTCAGAAGTGTAAGAGGTTGCAAAAGAAATTCCATGTTCTATCCTCGAATGCAAAATCGTCTAAAGTCAAAGATTGAAAATCTGACCTTTGACTACTTAAAGATAAGATATCCTAAAATCAACACCACGCCCAACAAGACTGAGAGCGCGTATGAACGCACAAAACCATTTTGGACTTTACGCATGTTCGCAGACAACCAGTGCGTCGCGTTGCCAAGCCAGTTGGCAAAAGCATCAATGCCTTTTTGATCGGCATAACGGTCGAGCGCAATTTCACTGAACCAGTTATACGTTCCCAGAATAACCGTATCATGCACAAAGTCATGCCAGAAGCGCCAGTCGATCACATCCGCAAGAAACTGCGACAACTTCTTGAACGGGTTGATGATGACTGCAAAATAACCTTCATCCACAAACCATTTGTTTTCCATACCCGTGAAAATGAAACCCAGCGGTTTCTTGAGCGGGTCGGGTTGGTTTGCTTTCAACGGATTACGTCCGTAGAGCAGCCACGAGACGAGAATGGCAAGCAAGGCAAAAGCAGTGGATACGCCTGCGACTTGCAAATTAAGCGGGAGACCTTCAACTTCGCCAAGGGTATGTCCCAGCCAATGGCCTAAATTATGGAACCCTGCGAAGGGGAGATTTAACGCGCCTCCCACTACCGATAAAACTGCCAGCACGATGAGAGGCAGGGTGATCACCCTTGGGCTTTCTTCTGCATGTTTGGCGGCCTCTGTGCGCGCCTCCCCGAAGAAGACCATCCAGATCTGACGTCCCATATAAAAAGCAGTGAGGAAGGCGGCAAGGGTCAATTGCCAGTAAACGCTCCTGAAGTGCAGGCTCGCATCCAGAAGAATTTCATCTTTGGACCAGAAACCTGCAAACGGGAAGATCCCCGCCAGCGCAAGAGTTCCAACGATGTACAACCAAAAAGTGACCGGCATGGTCTTGCGAAGTCCGCCCATGTTGCGCATGTCGCCTGGGTCAAACACCTCGCCGTGATCATCGTGTCCATGTGATTCTTCCTTCTTTTTGGTGGTCCTTGCTTTTGGTTTCTCAGCATGGTGAGCATGTGCCAGATGATGATGTCCGCGCTCGAGGCCGAGAATAACCGAGCCAGCCGAGAGGAAGAGCAATGCCTTGAAGAAGGCATGCGCGATCAAGTGGAACATGCCCGCCACGTACGCGCCCATGCCGACCGCAGCAACCATGAAACCAAGTTGTGAAATGGTGGAATAAGCCAATACTTTCTTGATATCGTATTGACCTACTGCAATCGTCGCGGCGAAGAGAGCCGTCCCAGCGCCAACCATCGCAACAATATATTGCGCCTGCGGGACGAGTGTGTAAATGGGTGCCGAACGAGTCACGAGATACACGCCCGCAGTCACCATCGTCGCGGCATGGATCAACGCCGAGACAGGTGTTGGGCCAGCCATCGCATCTGGCAGCCAGACGTATAGCGGGAGCTGCGCAGATTTACCAGCAACCCCCACGAGCATAAACAGGGTAATTGCGACAATTAATTCTGGAGGCGCAGTTTTTGCGGCTTCAAATACTTTATCAAATTGGAAGTTGTTCCCCAAATACCAGAACATCAAAAAGCCCGCGATCAGGAAACCGAAGTCACCGATACGGTTGACAATAAAAGCTTTGTTACCCGCATTGGAATTTGCCCACGATGGACGTCCAAGCGTATCCATCTCGAACCAAAAGCCGATCAGCAGGAAAGAGCAGAGCCCCACTCCTTCCCAGCCAACGAAGAGCATCATAAACGAGTCGCCGCTGACCAAGATCATCATGGCGGCAATGAACAGGTTCATGAAAATAAAGAAGCGTGTGAAACGTCCTTCATCTTTCTTGAAACGCACATCCTCGTGCATGTACCCAATGGCGTAGATGTGAATGAGCGTGCCCACAGCCGAAACGACAAGCATCATCGTGGTTGAGAGCGTGTCAACTCGGAAGGTCCAATCGAGGCTGAGATTGCCAATATGGATCCACTCGGCAAGGCGCCAGCGCATCATCTCGCCGTGATTGAGCGAGACTGAATATGCCAGCAACACCGAGACGACAAATGCCGCGCCAGAAGCCAGACTTGCCACGGTGCCAACCGCCTTTTCGCTGAATCGCCTCCCGAAAATGGCATTGATCAGCAGGCCAGTGACAGGCGCAAAAACCAGCCACGGGGCGAGAAAGAAAAATCCTGAACCGATAGTTTCACTTAAGTGCATAAAGTTCTCCGACAATCCTGTCATGGCAGGGAGGACGCTTTCCTGACAGAACAATCTCCATATGACCCGGGGATTGCTTCGGCAAAGTACGCCTCGCAATGATGTTGTTCTTTATCCCTTTAGAGAATTCATCTCATCAATATTGATATTTTTCTTCGTCTTGAAGATCTCCACGAGTAATGCGAGGCCCACAGCCACTTCCGCTGCGGCCACCGCGATGACGAAGAACACAAAGATCTGTCCGTTGAAAGTTTTGAACACGCTGGCAAAGGCCACAAAAGCCAGATTCGCGGCATTGAGCATCAACTCAATGGACATGAAAATGATCAAAGGGTTGCGGCGGATGAGCACACCCAGCGCACCTATCACAAATAAAATGGCGGAAAGAACAATATAATAATCAACGGATATCATGGTCGCTGCCCGCCTTTTTCCTGTTTGGTCAGAACGATCGCACCCACCATCGCAACCAACAAAAGAATGGATGTGACCTCAAATGGCAGGAGATACTGATTGAACAAGGTCATCGCCATTTCACGCAGGTTTTCCATGGTATTTACCGAGGCCGCAGGTGCAGTGACAGCCAAACCCGGTCGTGCGCGGGAAATGATCAAATACACAGCTTCCATCACAAGCACCAGCGCAAGCGTGAAAGCCAGGGGTTTCTGCCAGGGTAATGCCTGGCTGGGAGCAAGGCTCTCCGCGCCGAGCAGCATGATCACAAATAGGAATAAGACCATGATTGCTCCGGCGTATACCGTAATTTGCGACATCGCAATGAACGGCGCACCGAGCAAAAGATAGAACACCGCCACCGTAACGAAGTTCAGCACCAGGAACAGGGCCGAATACACGGCGTTGCGGCTGAACACCATGCCCAATGCAGCCGCAATGGCGACAAGGGAGAGAACAAGGAAAACGATCAAGTCAGAAGTCATAGGCAATTCATTTCCGATTTACGATTATTGCCAATCCAAAATCGTAAATCTAAAATCATAAATCGTTAATCAGACGGGTCCTTCATTTCCGGTACCGACCGGGTGAAAACGCCTGCATCCACTTTACGCGGAGTGGTCATATCCACACTGGGCACGGATTCAAGCAGCATCTCTTTGGGGTAGATGGCCTGTTTGCGATCGGTGAACGAAAGCTCGTAATTATCACCCAATACAATTGCCTCGGTAGGACAGGCATCTTCACAGAAGCCGCAATAGATACAGCGGAGCATATTGATCTCGTAGGTGGAAGCATATCGTTCTCCAGGAGAGAAGCGTTTTTCATCCGTATTTTCGGAGGCTTCCACGAAGATCGCATCCGCAGGACAGGCGGCGGCGCACAACGAACATCCAATGCATTTTTCCAGGCCGTTGTCATAGCGTTTCAGCACATGGCGCCCGCGAAAACGCGGACGGACAGGACGTTTCTCTTCGGGATATTGGTAGGTTACTGTCTTCTCAAAAAGAAATGAACGAAGCGTCTCGCCAAGACCTCTTGAGAGATCGAGAATGGGATCAAATACGCCCATGTGATTTTCTCCTCAAGTCACGGAAAATAAAAGCCACTGCCACCAGTAAGCTGATAATGGAAAGAACGGGAATGCTGATCATAAAGACAAGGCTCAAATCTTTGTACGTTTCTGCGAGCAAATATCCCGTCGCGGTGATGAATACAATAGCCAGCGAAAGCGGCAACAGGATCTTCCAGCCAAACGCCATCAAACGGTCATAACGAATGCGAGGCCAGGTGGCGCGCACCCAGATCATCAAAAAGAGTAAAACTATGACCTTGGCAAACAAATACAAAGGTCCAAGCAATGGAAATCTATCCACACCCGGGCCAAGATAACCCCCGAAGAACAAGGTCGTCATAATCATACAGATCACGATCATCTTCTGATATTCAGCCATGAAAAACAAGGCGAATTTCATGCCCGAATATTCCGCGTGATAACCTGCGGTCAATTCCTGTTCGGCTTCAGGCATATCGAAGGGGGCGCGGTTCACTTCCGCCAGGGTGGCGATCCAAAAGATTAACGCGCCCACAGGCTGAATCACAACGAACCACAATCCCCTCTGTTCGTTTATGATCTCAGTCAAATTCATCGAATTGCCCATCACGATCGCAACGACAAAGGACAGGCCCAGCGTCAGCTCATACGAGATCATTTGAGCGGATGAACGAATTCCTCCAAGCATGGCATACTTATTATTGCTCGACCAGCCCGCCAGCACAATGCCGTACACCGCAATCGAAGCAATCGACATGATGTAAAGAACGCCCACATTTACATTCGCGACAAACAGGTTGATCTGGCGGCCAAATAAATTGAAGGATGTGCCGAGAGGCACCACAGCCGCAAGCACCAGCGAAGGCACCACAGTCAACACAGGCGCAAGCACAAAAATCGCTTTGTACACCCTGGCAGGTGTGTGTTCCTCTTTAAAGATCAACTTCACTGCATCTGCAATTGGCTGAAGCAGTCCCTGAGGTCCCGCGCGATTCGGGCCTACGCGGATCTGAATGCGAGCCAATGCGCGGCGTTCATACCAGGTCAGATATGCAAAGCCTGTCAGCAGGATCAGGCACAAGATAAAACCTTTTAAAACCCATTCAAGCCAGATTGTCCAATCCATATCACTTCACCTTTACCGTCACAGGCTCGCGGATCGCAATACCCATACTGCGCGGCACCAACACCACGCCTGTTGAAATCGTATCGTCAGTTTTTAATACAGCCTCGCCACTCAATCCATCGAAACTGATCCTGACACGCGCGCCAACCATCAACCCCATCTTCTTCGCCGTGGTTGAGTGCAAAGCCACAGTCGCCTCACCCACGCGTTCATGCAATAACTGCGCGGGATTAATGGTCACGCCGCGATCATATAACTTGTTGACCGGCACAGCGATCAATTCCTTTTCCCTGGGGCGAAGAGCCGCTTCCTTCCTGACCTTTGGAATGCGTATTGTCCCCCCGACCTGGGCCAGCGGATGGAGTTGTATGCCCAGCCCCTGTGTGTTCTCATAGGTCGTACCGCCGTAATACAAGTCACCGCGCCCAACAATCGGCCACTGACCGTGCACCTCGGCAAGTTTCGAGTAACTTAATTCAGCCATCGCATCGATGGAATTCGCAAGAATATCAAACACCACCGAAGCGGAAGAACCTTCAAGAATGACGCCCATCTGCTTGGCAACCTGGGATGTAATTGCAAAATCAGGTTTTGAATCGCCTTTGGGCGGCACAGCCGCGTAAAATCGTTGAACACGGCGTTCACCGGATATATATGTACCTTCGCGCTCAGTGTAAGCCTGCGCAGGGAAGACTACATCCGCAATTTCGGTTGTAGCGGTTTCAAGAATATCCTGTACGGCAACGAACCTGGCGCCCTTCAAAGCTTTCGCCAGCCTGGGATCGTCCCCCACTGGGTCGGCGCCTGCAATGTAAACTGCTTTTCCTTTAAGCGCCTTCTCCAAATCAGGCGCAGGACGGAAGCCAACCTCCCATGCACCCTGATCATTGGCTCTTTGCCATACACCGATCAAACCGTTATTGGGTCTGCCAACATGCGCTGTCTCTTTCAAGAGCGTGGCACAGGCAGAAGTAAGTGTGGAAGAGCCGTTCAAGCCCAGGCCTTCACTGCCGTAGAACACGACCGCATTCTTTGCTTTTGCAAATACATCGGCAATCTTGCTCTTCCCGCCAAAATCGTTGACAACTTTTACTTCATCGCCATACGCATAACGGATGGTGAATTTTGCGAACTTATCCAATTTGGTCTCGCGCGGATTCGCCACAATCAGGCTCGCGCCGCGGTCCGCGGCCTGCTTGACACGCAGCCACCAAATTGGGGCTTCTTCATATAGATCAGAGGCAACCACGAGGATTGCATCCCCTTTGCCCATGGTGCCGATATTCGTGCCAGCGCCTACACCCACCAATTGGGTCAGGTCGCCGCCACCCATATCGGAATACAAAATGGCCGTACCGCCGGCGTGATCTGCCAGTGATTTGAGATTGAATAAATCCTCGTTCGCCAAACGACCTGAGGCCAGTACAACAAAGCTCTTTTTGGCAGAGGCAAAATTCTCCGCCGCCAATTTTGTCGCCGCATCCCACGAAACGCGCGCAAGTTTTTCATCTTTTCTGATCAGGGGTTTGGTCAGGCGTTTCTTGCTTTCGGTGTAGTGATAGGCAAAGCGTCCCTTGTCACACAGCCAGATCTCATTCACTTCTTCGTTCTGGCGCGGCATGATGCGCTTCACTACAATGTCGCCGCCCGTTTTGGCTTCACGGCGAATGTTGAGCGTGGTATTGCACCCCACCGGACATTGCGTACAAATGGAAGCCTCTGCCATTAATTCCCACGGACGGGCGCCAAAGCGGAAGTCAGCCGTGGTCAATGCGCCAACGGGACAGATATCGGTGGTATTGCCTGAGAAAACAGAATCAAATCCGGGGTCCGATAAGGAAACGATCTGGGTGTTGCGTCCACGTTCATCGAAGCCGAGCACTGCCTCGCCCGCAACTTCATCCTGAAAACGGATACAGCGCGCGCACTGGATGCAGCGCTCGCGGTCAAGCCAGATCAATTCGCCCAGAGGGACCTGTTTTTTGAGATGCAGTTTCTCGTCATAGATGAAGCGGCTCTTTCCCGGACCGAAGGCCATGGTCAGGTTTTGCAACGGGCATTCGCCGCCTTTGTCACAAACCGGACAATCCAACGGATGCGAAGTGAGCAGGAATTCAACTGTGCCCTTCTGGCCTTCCTTCGCCTTGTCAGAGACAGTCATCACAACCATGCCCTCTGAAACGCGGTTGGTGCAAGCCGTTTCGAGCTTGGGCATAAACTGGATCTTGGACTGACCGTTCTCCATCACAACCTGGCCCGTGGCGCGGTCCAGCATCGGTCTGCCGATTTCCACCAGACACATGCGGCACATGCCGACCGGTTCAAGTTTGGGGTGATGACAAAAAACGGGGATGTCAATGCCGGCCATCTTGGCCGCATCGGCCACCAATGTTCCGTCCGGGACTGTTACACTTATTCCATTAATTGAAAGCGTGACTTGTTTCGTCATGCGTGCTCCGTTAAGCCTTTACTACTTTTTTGAAATCCTGCGGAAATCTTTCTATGCCGGTTACCACAGCCATCGTGGAAAATTCGCCCAATGCGCACAAACACTTGCCCTGCATTTGTTTGGCAACATTCAAAAGCAGGTCCACATCGTCCTTTGAACCAGTGCCCGAATGAATGCGGCCGGTCAGGTGTTTCATCCAATAATTACCTTCGCGGCAGGGTGTGCATTTGCCGCAGGATTCATGCTTGAAGAATTGAATGGTCTTGTTGATGACCCAGTCAATATCCACTGTATCATCCAGCACGATCACGGAGGCAGAACCAAGGTCCGCGCCGAGCGTGCGGACGGCGGCATAGTCCATCGGCGTATCCAGTACTTTGTCGTCCACGACGATCAATGAGGAGGAGGCTCCCGCAGGCATAATGGCTTTGATGGGCCTGCCTTCCTGAACGCCGCCAGCATGTTCGTAGATCAACTGACGGAAAGTTGCACCAAAAGGCAATTCGTAATTACCGGGTTTGCGGACACGACCAGAGAGTGAAAAAATCTTCACACCCGCGCTATCCAGCGTACCCATCGACTTGTACCAATCCGCGCCATTGGCAAGGATCATGGGAACATTGGTAAAGGTTTCGACATTATTGATGATGGTCGGCTTGCCATACAGACCGTACGAAGGCGGGAACGGCGGACGCACGCGCGGCTGTCCGCGTTTGCCTTCAAGGGATTCGAGCAAAGCTGTTTCCTCGCCGCAGATGTAAGCACCCGCGCCGAGATGTGTATAAATTTTCAGCGAATAATCGGTCCCGAAAAGTTCGTTACCAAGATAACCCGCCTCTTCCATTTCCGCGATCTTTTCATCGAGGAAGGCGGCCAACTCCCAAAATTCACCGCGTAGATACACGTACGCCACGTTCGCGCTGACAGCATAGCTGCCGAGCGCAAGTCCTTCCAAAAACTGGAAGGGATTGCTTTCCATGATCTCACGGTCTTTGAATGTGCCGGGTTCGGATTCATCCGCATTGGCAACGACGTAATGCGGCCAGTTCTTGTTATCAATGAACGACCACTTCATGCCTGTGGGAAAACCCGCGCCGCCGCGTCCACGCAGGCTGGAGGCTTTAACCACGTCCGTCACTTCGGCGGGCTGCATTTTTGTGACAGCTTTTTTGAACGCCGCAAAGCCGCCATTCTTTTTATAAATATCCACCTTGTTGATGTCTGGAATATCACGATGGCGTAAAAGGATGTGAGGCATTACTTCACCTCCTTGTCGGCCTGCTTGAGGGCAGCGATCAATTCCATGGTGCGGTCGACCGTCATCAGTTCGTGATATTGGATGCCGTCAGGTCCCTGTGTTTGGAACATGGGCGCCTTATCACATGCGGCGAGACACATCACGGATTCAAGAGTCACCAAACCATCAGGCGTTGTTTCGCCGACCTTGATGCCAAGGTTGCCGCACAGGTTATCGAGGAATTCATCCGCGCCGCGCAAGGCACAGGGCAGGTCTGTGCAGACCTGCATGCGATATTTGCCGGCTTTTTCATCGTGATACAAAGTGTAAAAGCCGACAATCGAAGCGACCTCCGTTTCGGTGATCTCCAACATCTGTGCGATATCCTGCATGGCAGACTTGTTGATATAACCTTGCTCGCGTTGCGCAAGATAAAGGAGCGGCATCACCGCCGAACGCTTATGCTCAGGCGGATATTTCGATAAAATTTGTTTTACTTCCTTCGGATAAGTTTTCTCAAGGCTCATCTGTCAATGTCTCCGAGGACGATGTCAATGGAAGAGAGGATAGCCACCAGGTCGGCCACCAAATGTCCTTTGACGATCTGTGAAAGCACGCTCAAATTATCAAAGGAGGGGGTTCGCAAGTGCACACGCAGCGGCTTTGGGCCTCCATCGCCTTCAAGCAGAATGCCCAACTCGCCACGCGGCGATTCAACCGCACTATAGACGGAGGCTTTTGGCGCAGGGAAGCCCTCCGTCCACAATTTGAAGTGATGGATGAGCGACTCCATGCTCACGCCGATTTCCGAACGCGGGGGCGGGACGAATTTGCGATTCTCAGAATGCACGGGTCCCATCGGCAGTTTATTCATGGCCTGCTGCACGATCTTCAAGGACTCGCGCAATTCCTGAATGCGGACCAGATAACGCGCGTATGTATCCCCTTCGGTCAAAACAGGCACGTTGAAATCATATTGTTCATACCCCATATATGGGCGCGCTTTACGCAGATCCCAATTCACGCCAGAAGCACGGAGCGGCGGACCTGTCACACCAAATGACAAGGCGGTGGCGGAATCCAATTTACCGATGCCCAGCATACGGTCGAGAAAGAGCGGGTTCTTGGTCAACAACGTTTCATATTCATCAACGCGTTTCGGGAAGATCTTTAGAAATTCACGCACTGCCGATTCAAATTCCACCGGCACATCACGCCATACACCGCCGGGGCGGATATAGGTCGTCATCATACGCTGACCCGAAACCAACTCAAAAATATCCAGGATCTGTTCGCGCTCCCGGAAACAATACAGGAACATGGACATCGCGGCAAGGTCAAGACCCGAAGTACCCAGCCACACAAGATGCGAAGCGATGCGCTGCAATTCAACCAGGATCACACGCAAAGCCTGCGCACGCGGCGGTACATCCACATCAACCAATTTCTCAACCGCCATGACATAGGACA
This sequence comes from uncultured Anaerolinea sp., assembly GCA_964511765.1. Lineage (GTDB taxonomy): Bacteria > Chloroflexota > Anaerolineae > Anaerolineales > Villigracilaceae > Villigracilis. The sequence goes on along the minus strand of CAZEGE010000090.1, from coordinate 4,902 downwards.
GGTTGTTGCCTATGGGGTTCATATAATCGAGGCGGTCTGTCATCACTTCAGCCTTCAGGTAGGTCTTGGCTTCCATGTTCTTCTCAATGCCGGTGTGCAAATAACCAATATCGGGAATACAGTTAACAATGATCTCGCCATCCAATTCGAGCAAAAGCCTCAGCACACCATGCGTGGAGGGATGCTGCGGCCCCATGTTCAGGAGCATGGTCTCGCCCGTCAACGCGCGTTCCGAAACAAGATGTTTATATTGCTCTATACTGACTTCTTCAATCTGGGCCATAATTATTCCTTTGCGTACGGCTTGCGCAGGTCAATCTCATCAAAGTTAAAGCTGAACTGCGGTTCTTCATAGCCGAGCGGAAAATCTTTTCGGAGTGGATGCCCTTCTGCATCGTCCGGCATCAAAATGCGGCGCGGATCAGGATGACCTTCGGACTCGATGCCGAACATATCGAGCAATTCACGCTCGCGCCAGTTCGCCATAGCATAGACACCCGTCGCAGTCGGGACCCTGGGGTTGTCCCCGTTTACTGGGACTCTGATCTGCAGGGACAGATTCTTCGCAATTGATGTCAACTGGTAGATGACATGAAATCGCGGCATAGTCTGCGGATAATAATCCACCGCAGTTAACGCCGAGAGTAATTCAAAATGATGTTCATCGCGCAAAAGAGTCAACGCCTCCACGATCTGTTCAGGCTTGACGAATAAATGCACCTCGTCGCGAAACTCTTCAAACACCGCGCTGAATTTGTTCTGCACTGCTTTTACAATTGGTTCGAGTTTATTATCCATAATCTTTACCCTGTCATTGCGATTAGGTCTTTGCGAGGGCGCCCTTGCCTTTGGCTCGAAACAATCCCCGATCTATGAGGAGCTTGCTTCGTCGGGGAGAACACCCTCCTCGCAACGACATCTAGCTTTTAATCAAATCCTTGAACTTCTCACCTTTCACCTTTTCGTGAAGGGTGAGCACGCCATGAATTAACGCTTCGGGGCGCGGCGGACAGCCCGCCACATACACATCCACGGGGACGACTTCATCCACGCCCTGGTAAATGGCATAATTATTGAACACCCCGCCGCAGGAGGCACAATCGCCCATGGCGATCACCCACTTGGGCTCGGGCATCTGGTCATATAAACGACGCAGGACGGGCCCCATCTTCTTGGAGACACGTCCCGCCACGATCATCAGGTCCGATTGGCGCGGGCTGGCGCGCATCAATTCCATGCCAAAGCGGCTCATATCATAGCTTGAAGCCTGCGAGGCCATCATCTCGATTGCACAGCAGGCCAGACCAAACAGCATCGGCCACATCGCATTGGTACGTCCCCAATTAACCAGTCCTTCAAGCGTGGTGGTCACCACGCCCATATTTCCGAGTTTTTGCTCTACTCCCATTCCAAGGCTCCTTTTTTCCACGCGTATACATAACCAATAAGCAGGACGATGATAAAGATCACCATCTCGATCAAGCCAAAGATACCAAGTTTACGGAAGGCAATTGCCCATGGCAAAAAGAACACCACTTCAATATCGAAGAGGATGAATAACACAGCGATCAGATAAAAGCGGACAGGCATGCGCCGGGTCCCTTCGCCGTATGGATTCATGCCTGATTCGTACGGCATGTCTTTTGCTTCCGATTTTTTCTTCGTTCCGAACAACTCCCCCAACCCAATTGCAATAAAAGCGATCAAGGTGGCTACCGCGATCATCACCGCGATAGCAATATATTCAAGCAGCATGTTTTACACCTCATTGATGCGTGAAATCTGGCACGTTCGGCAAAGTATATCATAAGAGACTTTTCCAGACTAGAAAAAGTGCC
>CAZEGE010000090.1:0-2964 GCA_964511765.1 uncultured Anaerolinea sp. | reverse complement strand
TGGCGCATCTTCCGCAGGGCCTTTGCCTCGATCTGGCGGATGCGCTCGCGCGTAACATCGAAATAGCGGCTGACCTCTTCCAGCGTATGTTCCTTGCCGTCCTTTAAACCAAAACGCAGTTCCAGCACTTCACGCTCGCGTTCTGAAAGCGATGCAAGTACATGCTGAACCTGCTCGCGCAGCATCTCGCGCGCAGCGACATCCATTGGGGAGGGCGCATCTTCATCTTCAATGAAGTCACCCAGTGAACTGGAATCCTCATCCCCCACAGGACCCTCCAATGAAACAGGTTCCTCGGCAGAGCGAAGCACACGATTCACTTTCTGCGAAGCGATATCAATCCGTCCCTGCAGTTCAGGGTCGATCGGTTTATTCTCTGCGTGGGCGCGCAGAACGGACTGTATATCGGAAGCGGAAAGATAACCCACTTCGAGCGCAAGCTCGGCATTCGTTGGGTCGCGCCCCAAAACCTGGGTAAGATTTCTCTGCGCCCGTAAAATACGCGAAATGGATTCAAACAAGTGAACAGGAATACGGATCGTGCGGGCCTGCTCTGCAATGGAACGATTGATGGATTGGCGAATCCACCAGGTTGCGTAGGTGCTGAATTTAAACCCGCGCCGCGGATCAAATTTTCCTATGGCCCGCAAGAGACCCATATTCCCCTCCTGAATCAGATCAAGAAAGGAAATGCCCCTTCCAAGATAACGCTTGGCAACGCTCACCACCAATCGCAAATTTGCGCGGATGAGCGCCTGGTTTGCATCCGCTGCACGGGTATGAACTGCTTCCATTTCGCCAAACATTACTTCATCCGCCGGCAGGTTGCGATAGAGCGTGCGTTGGGCGGGAAGCGCAGTATGCTCGCGGACATGTGTCAGCAGCCACTCCGCATATTTAAACGGCAGCAGGTACATGCTGAGAAAGACGCTGTACGCATGTCGGGCAAGGTTATCCCAAAGATGGTCGACACCCCATTGGCCGTTATCCAAATATGCACGTAAATAGGAGGGGGAATCAAATTCCCAGCCCGCGTGAAGCGATTGGGCTTCAGCGATCAGCAGGGCAAGGTTGGGAAGTTCATGGTCAAGCCGCTCGGCGTCCTCGATCAGGCGGTCCCACGAAGTGAGCATTTCAGAAATGAGAGAATGATAAATGGACGATGCCAGCGAAACACCTTTGCGCTGCTTCAATTTGCGAAGCGTGCCAACCAACCGATCCGCCTCGATAATGGTGGCAAGCCGAAACTCGCTGTCGGAGTTAAGCAGTTTGACAAGCCCGATCTCGCGCAGATACAAACGCACAGGATCTTCAGAAAGTTCAGCCGCAACCTCATGCGACCGCAGCGGCAGGATCTCATCAAGATCTTCCTCCTGCTGCACCAGCAGGGATTCATCGGGTTCAATGGCCTCATCCAACACGGCATCCAGCGTAGCTTCTTTTTCCTCAACCATGGATTCAACCACCGCACCCATGGAGATCGTGGCCGCCTGCAGTTTTGCCTGGTGCATTATCCGCCCCTTGTTCACATTCGGTTTTTGTGTTGTTTTTTCCCGGGCTTTCAATTTTGTTTTCGGCTTGCTTTTTACGGGCATTGGTTTCCCTTTCCCATTTCGGCTGTGTCACGATCACACTCAAAACCAAAAAACATCACGCCTATCGCCTTGAAGATATCCTTCGTTTGGCTTGATCCAGGCTACTAAGCAGGCGTGTAAATTGTATTGCCTGTTCCTGGTATACCTTGATATTGGCGCCGCCCTGCTCCTGTTCATCCTCCTGTAAATAACGTAATTGATTCACGTTGAGCATCGCATGGGCGCGGCGCAAATCCAAAAAGCGTAACAGCAATTCCTCGAGCAAGCGGTCATCCACGGGTTCGAGCCTTTCCGTCTGCGCAAGCAAATCTTGTGAAAGTGCGGTCAGCGTTTCAGGCAAATGGCTCATCATATAATTTTGATGCTCCTTCTCGTCCTGCTGTACCGCTGAACGCACCACGCCAAACAACACCTGATGGTCAGTATACTCGAAGTCCTCCGCCGCCAGCGGGCTCAAGCCGGACTCCTGCAACTTCCGATCCAAACGGTATAACAATTCAGGTTTGCGGAATAAAACACCCAGGCAATAGGATTCGACTTTCAAGCGGGGATTGACCGCCACAAGCGGCAGATCCGCCCTGGGGCTTTGATCCACAACCCGAGGTTTGCGCCTCACTACCCGACCTTGAGCCTGCGAGGCCATCAATGAGCGCTCATCCACTTTGAGCATTCGCGCCAGCGCCTGACGGTAAGTGTCACGTTCCAACGCATTGGGCAGGTCTTCAATTAAAGGGAGCACCTGCGCCGCAATTTGATTTTTGACCTTGGCATCGTTTAAGTCCTGATCGGCCGCCAGCGAATCCATCACATGCGTGACGATGGGTTTCGCGCCTTCAATAATGCGCTTCCATTCTTCCTTGTCGCGCGCCACAATTTCATCGGGATCGAGGTCGTCAGGCATGGCGGCTACGCGCAGATCGGCTTGCAGGCGGGCTTCGTTTTTAAGCAGGCCGCGCGCATTGAAACCAAGCTCACCTTCGCGATCCATGGCCGAACGGGCAGCGTCAAGCCCGCGCAGCACGGCTTTTTGACCCGCGACATCAGGATCAAGCGCCAGCACGATCCTGCGCGTGGAACGTTTGAGCAAACGCAATTGATCTTCCGTCAAGGCCGTGCCCATCGGCGAGACGACATTCTCATAGCCCGCTTGATGCAAGGCGATCACATCGAGATAACCTTCCACGATCACAGCCTGGTCCGCCGCGCGGATCGGCTTGCGGGCACGGTCCAACCCATAGAGCAGACGGCCCTTTGTAAAAATCGGCGTTTCAGGCGAGTTGAGGAATTTGGGGACGTCGTTCGGATCCACAATACGCGCACCGAAACCAGCCATGCGTCCCTGCTCGTCACGGATCGGAAACATGATGCG
>CAZEGE010000089.1:0-15238 GCA_964511765.1 uncultured Anaerolinea sp. | reverse complement strand
CGCATCTGCACCCACATCATCGCCTTCGAAGGCGAGTCCATTGCCAAAATGTACATCGGCAACTGGTCTGATTACGAAGAAATGATGATGGAAAAATTTGGCAAAGACCTGCAACCACACCGCGTCAAATACAGAACACTAAAAAGGTAGGTCGGACTGCCAGTCCGACCTACGCATCGGGTGAAATATAGAAAGTTGAAACGCTAAAGCATGTCATTGCGAGACGGCGCTTTCCCATCAAAGCAATCTCCGCTTAAATGATGTATCCTGCTCGATGAGACTATCCCGTTAAACCGGGGAATCGCCTCGCAACATGCGCTCGCAATGATATTCTATTATTTTTTGGGAAGGATTATGATTCGCGCTTTTTTCTCTTAAACGAATTAAGCAGGAAACTAGATGCAGTCAATGTGACAACAACATTCCAATAGACCATCCGAAAATCGCAGGTAGTCGCAACAAAGAAATAAGCCAGGCCATACAAAGATCCGCTTGCGCTCAGTGCAAGCGCAATGATTGCCAATGAGCTTTCAGTGGAGCGAAACTTCAGGACAACGAGAATTGAAATCACAAACAAGACCAGCGGAAGCAGGACATACAGCCAGTTCCGGTAAATCAAGCTGTTCCTGAGAGGTTCGATCAACCCAAAAAGACGGTTCGTAATCGGGTTGTCTGAATAATAGTTGTCGAGGCTGCCGTTTTTATAAAACCCTTTCGGTTTGTAAATCGTTTCCTCGTAATAGTATGGGCCGCAGGTCTTCCCACCCTTGATATTTAGGACAGCCGCAAACACCTTCGAACGATGATCAAGATATGCTCTGGGATGTTTCACGACCTCCCTGATCCAAGTATTGAAAAGATCCCCAACCAGGGTTGGATCATGGATGATCTTGAAGTGGATGGGGGTGAAATCGGGCCAGTATAGATTTTTCATGGACCCCAACTGATATATCCGCCTCAGATCCTTCATGGAAGGCTGCTCGGATACGGCCAGATATTGCGGAACAAGATTGGTTTTCGTTCTTATTGAAATACCGACAAGGTCATGCAGCATAATCTGCTGGATCGGATATGACTTTATTTTTGTTAAATACCGGGTCCCCAAATTCCCGGCAGCAAACACGATAATAAAAAGGGCGAATCCCAAAGTCACAGATTTCCACGCCGCGCAGGCTGTACCCATTCTCGATGAATATATTTTGGCGAGGGCGATTCCCGAATACAGGAATAAGGGAAATGCTGCCAGCGTTGCATTATGTCTTGTGACCATTCCATAGCCAAGAAACACCAACCCAGGGATGAACAGGAGGATGGATCGTCTTTTTTCCGAATACAGGATCAAGGAAAATCCAAAGGTCAATGCCGCTGCCATGGCAACGTCCTTGATTATGGTACTTAATAGCATAAAAGCGGGCGGGAAAAATCCGATCAGCAAATACAAGAACCTGCTCTTCAAGTTTGGAGCAGCCAGACTGATCAGGATGCCCAGTCCACTCCAAAACAGGATGACCTGTAAGGTAAACATCCCCAAGGTCCCCGGTATGATCTGGTCCAAACGTCCCCACAACCAGGACATGATCGGAGGATGCCAGTCGTTGTAAAGCCCGCTTTTACCCTGTTCAAATTGATCGACGGCGTCATTGTCCATATATCCTGGATGAAATAAATAAATAGTAAACAACACGCAAGTGATGAACAATAGCAGGAATGGGATGTTTTTCTTTGTCATATCTAATAATTGTCTTGCGGGAAACCTTCGCGATGATTTATTGTAACAGTTTCGAGATATGGATGTCTGTCAGGTTGATATGGAAAATTTGGCAAAGACTTAACTCCGCACAGAGTCAAATACAGAACACTAAAAAGGTAAGTCGGACTGGCAGTCCGGCTTACGCATCGGGTAAAGTATAGAACGTTGAAACAATGACATCCGTGTAATCATAAAGACGGAGGCAGCAGCCTCCGTCTTTATTTATTTTCGGAGTGCAAAGTCTCCAACCTTTACACTCCAACGTCTTCCGACCTTGGACTCCGTGTTATCCCTCCACCACTGCCGCTTCCACTGAATGGATCGGCGGCAGGAAATCGGCCATCAGTTCCCAGCTGTCTCCGGAGTCACGGGAACAAAACAACTGGCCCGTATTCGTGCCGATATAAATCCCTGCCTCTTCGAAACCATCCGTTGCCATTGCCTCGCGCAGTACATCCAAATGCGCGTGTTCGGGTAAACCCTTCGACATTCTCTGCCACGACTCGCCCGCATCGCGGCTGCGCCACACGGCGAACTTCCCATCCACACTGATGCGATATTCATCGCTTTCCTCGAGAACGACATAAATTGTCCTTGGTTCGGTGGGGTGCACAGCAATTGGAAAGCCAAACCGCGCAGGCAATTTGCCGTCGCCGATGTCAATCCAATCTGCGCCGGCGTTGTCGCTGCGGTATACACCGCAATGATTCTGCTGAAACAGCACATTTGGGTTGGACGGATGCAGAGTCATTTTATGCACGCACTGTCCATATTCCGGGAATTTATCGGGCATGAAGTCCGCCCGCACATTTTTGTTGAAAGGATTCCACGTCCGCCCGCCATCATCGGTGCGATAACAGCCCGCGGCCGAGACCGCGATGTACATCCGCTTCAAGTTTGTCGGATCCAACAGAATGGTATGCAGGCACAGGCCTCCATTTCCGGGATTCCATTTACCGCGATGTGGATGGTCGAAGAGATTCTCGTTCAATTCCCAAGTCTCGCCGCGGTCTTTGGAAACGAACAAAGAGGCAGGCTGTGCGCCAGCGTACAACACGTTCGGCTCGCTCTCACGGCCGGGAGTGATGTTCCAAACCTGGATCATTTTCTCAGGTTTATCTTTTATGTTCTCCCCCGCCTCGGAACGGAACGCTTCTTCCACCGTGCTGGCCGGTCTGCCGGATTTTGACGGACGCGGAATGACAGGCACTTGCTTCGCCTGAGTCCATGTTTTACCGAAGTCATCCGAGTAATGCGTGGTTGGACCGTAGACAAAGTGATTGACCGCTGCATGCAGGCGCTGATCACGGAGATCCATTTGCATGTGCATCACATTCCAGCTTTTAAATTGAATATCACTCATCTGCCATTTTTTACGTTTGTTGTCGCTGTTGAAAATAAATCCGCCCTTGCTTGTTCCAACGAAGACCATCACTTTTTTACTCATGGAATCCTCCTAACGGATAAAAAAAGAATAAACGTTCTAAAAATTATAACATACGCATGAGAACTTTTGGATTTTCAAAACTGCAGCCTCATATTTCTCTTGAGGATTTATCCGCGATCAAATCACCTTGCAAACCCATAACAAATGTTCCCTTTCACAGTTTCATAAAGTAGAATCACAAGGGGACCACGGATGGGTCGCCTTTACTCTCCAACGCCGATGGAGTGCCGAAGCCTGAAAAAAAAAGGAGGAAAATATGAATCGCCTTGTCCTGCTTGCGGGACTTGTTTCGATAATTCTGTGGGGGTGTAATATTCCAACTACTGTGCCTGAACCAGCGCCTGTCACTTCCCCAACCAGCCTGCCAAACGCCACACCTGAGTCAACAACCATCCCCATCTCCACGCCTGCGCGGGTCACTTTGTTCATAAAAACCGAATTGATCAATTGCCGCTTTGGGCCGGGCACGGTCTATCAATCGGTCAACGAATTGCACGAGGGACAATCCCTGCAAGCGGTGGGCCGCAACGCAGCCTCCACCTGGTGGTATATCCAGGACCCCGGCAACCCTGGTGGCTTTTGCTGGGTCTCCAGCACTGTAACTGAACCACAGGGCGGGACCGATCCTCTGGCAGTCATACCACTTCCCTTCGTCACGATCACAAATATCAAACTGAGGGTGGAGCCAAACAGGATTGCGGTGAACTGCGATCAACTCCCCCAGACCGTTTTCTTGGAGGCAGAGGTCACCACCAATGGCCCAGCCCTGTTTACATGGAGATGGGAGGCCAGCACCGGTGTCTCATCTGACGACGAGACGCTCATCTTTGAAGAAGCCGGCACGCAGATCATTAATGAGGTTTATCAAATTAACGCGCCAAATGAATATTGGGTCAAACTGCATGTCCTCACACCAAATGAAAGGGTCGAGCAGGTAAACTTCCCCGTAAGTTGCACGCCGTAGGTTGTAGAAGAAATGCAATAGTCCCCCACTTGAAAAAAACAAGGGCGGCTTTCAAAAGCCGCCCTTGTTTGCGTAATGTTTAGGAATTAATCCCCAATTCCGGCGTCCGGCAGTTGCGACCATTGTGTGGCGTTATGCGCGGTTTCCTCATCTGTGAAACGGCCATGAACGAAGCCGGTTCCTGCAGGGATGAGTTTGCCGATGATCACGTTTTCCTTCAAGCCGTAGAGCGGATCGGTGGTGGAACCGATGGCCGCACTCGCCAGAACCTTGATGGTGTGCTGGAACGAGGAGGCCGAGAGGAACGAGTCTGTGCTAAGAGATGCCTTCGTCACGCCGAGCAGGACTTCCTGGAAACGAGCCGCCTGCTTTGCATCCGCCAATAATTGTTCATTAACTTTGCGGATCTCAAGGCGGTCCACAGCATCGCCAGGCAGGTATTTGGTATCGCCGGGACGTGTCACCTGCACCTTGCTCAACATCTTGCGGATGATGACCTCGAAGTGCTTATCATGGATGTTCTGACCCTGTGAACGATACACCTTCTGCACTTCGGTCATGAGATACATCTGGCAGGCATCGCGTCCCTGGATCTTGAGAATGCGATGCGGGTTCAGCGAACCCTCCGTCAATGGCTGGCCGGCTTCTACATGCGCACCGTCTTTCACAAGCAGGCGTGAGGTGTTGGGCATATCCTCGATCACCTCTTCACGCTGTTCATAGGAAACGATGACCTTGCGTTCCTTTTTCTCCACGGCAACGCGCCCGCTGTGCTGGGCTGTGATGGTGGCCTTGTCTTTGGTCGCAAGGATATCGCCAGCCTGAATTTCAGATTCATCCTTCGAGATAATTTTCCAATCTTCCGGGATGACGTATTCATCGTGGACCATTTCAGCGTGTTCAATGCGAATCTCACGCATATCGGCGTATTTTTCTGATTGGCGTACGTGAAGCACGCCTCCGATCTCAGCCACAACTGCTTCACCCTTTGGCATTTTACGCGCCTCGAAGATTTCCTCCACGCGCGGCAGACCGGTTGTGATATCGGATGCCCCAGTTGAAGCCACACCACCGGTATGGAAGGTGCGGAGCGTCAACTGCGTACCGGGCTCACCGATGGATTGGGCAGCCACGATGCCGACGGCAGAACCAAGTTCCACCATTTCGCCGCGGGCCAGGTCAATGCCGTAGCATTTTGAGCAGATGCCGTGATTGAGCTGGCAGGTCATTGGCGAACGGAGTTTCATTTCAGCCACATCTGCATTGGCGATCTTGCGCGCCAGATCGTGGGTGATGACGTCGTTGTATTCTGCCAGCACTTCGCCGGTCTTTGGATCGAGCACGCGCTCGGCCACCAGACGGCTGTACATGCGGCTCATCATGGACTGACCGGCAACATCGTCGGTCTTGCGGATCCATACGCCTTCGTGCGTGCCGCAATCATGTTCGTTGATGATGATGTCTTGTGCAATATCCACAAGGCGGCGGGTTAGGTAACCTGCATCCGCCGTACGCAGGGCCGTGTCTGCGAGACCTTTTCGCGCGCCGTGCGTGGAAATAAAGTATTCCTGTGCGGTGAGGCCTTCACGGAAGTTGGAACGGATCGGCATGGGGATGATGCGGCCGGATGGGTCAGCCATCAAACCACGCATGCCCGCCAACTGCGAGATGGTCGAGAAACCGCCTTTGGTCGCGCCGGAGGTGGCCATGGTCGAAAGGTTGCCATCGGGGTCCATATGCTTTTTTACGGCAGTACCCACACGATCGGTGGTCTCCTGCCAGATCTGGATCTCGCGTTCATTCTTTTCCTGCTCCGTGAGCAAACCGCGGCGGAAATCACGCAATACGACTTCGACTGCTTTGAGCGCCTCGTCAATGATGCCCTTGCGCTCCGGTGGGATGGAAATATCTGCAACTGCAAGCGTGGTACCGGATTTCGTCGCGTATTCAAAACCAATGCTCTTTATTGCATCAGCTACATCGGTGGTTACTTCCTGTCCGCAAAGTTCATACACTTCTGCGATCAGATCCTTCACGCCGCCTTTATCAAGCTTTTCGTTGACAAATTGCACCTGTTCAGGCAAAACACGATTGAACAACACGCGGCCCACGGTGGTATTGATGATTCTATATTCGGCTTCAGCCAGGCGATCACCCTTGTCATCGTACCAGGTCTTCGCACGGAATTTGATCTCCGTATGAACCTCCACCTGATCGAGGGCGTATGCGAGTTCCACCTCGTCAATGTCGGCAAATGCCCGGCCGTCACCACGATGAACGGCTTTCTTTTCCATGGTCAGGTAATACACACCCAATACCATATCTTTGGAGGGGGAGATGATCGGTTCGCCATCCGCAGGCTTGAGCAGGTTCTTGGAAGCGAGCATGAGTTCGCGCGCCTCGGTTACAGCCTTCTGTGAGAGTGGAACGTGTACTGCCATTTGATCGCCGTCAAAGTCTGCATTAAAAGCGGTGGTTACAAGCGGATGCAATTGAATGGCAGAACCTTCAATGAGGATCGGCTCAAAGGCCTGAATACCCAGACGATGCAGGGTGGGAGCACGGTTAAGCAGAACAGGGCGGTCTCCAATAACCCCTTCGAGCGCCTCCCAGACCTCAGGCCTGTTGCGCTCGATCAAACGGCGCGCACCCTTGACATTCGCTGCGTAATTGTTTTGCACGAGACGCGAAATTACGAACGGACGATACAACTCAAGCGCCATGCTCTTGGGTAGACCGCACTGGTTCAATTTCAATTGCGGACCCACCACGATCACGGAACGACCGGAGTAATCCACACGCTTACCGAGCAGGTTGCGGCGGAAACGACCCTTTTTCCCTTTGAGCATGTCGCTCAAGGATTTCAGTTCGCGGCGGCCGCGGCGGGAGAGCGCCTTGCCGCGCTGCGAGTTATCGATCAGGCTGTCAACCGCCTCCTGCAACATTCGCTTTTCGTTGCGGATGATGACATCCGGTGCGCCGAGCTCGAGCAATCTCTTCAAGCGGTTATTACGATTGATCACACGGCGATAGAGGTCGTTCAAATCGGAGGTCGCAAAACGGCCGCCGTCCAACTGCACCATCGGGCGCAGGTCCGGAGGGATAACCGGCAGGACCGTGAGGATCATCCAGGCCGGGCTGTTGCCGGAGCGGCGGAAGGCTTCCACTACCTTCAAACGAGTTGTGGATTTCTTGCGCTTCTGTTTGCTTTTGGTGGTGCGGACTTCATGCCAGAGTTCCTCTGAAAGTTTATCGAGGTCGAGGCGTTCGAGGATGTCGAAGAAGGCTTCGGCGCCCATATCGGCGCGGAAGACCTGTCCCCAACGCTGCTTGAGTTCGCGATAGCGGATTTCACTTAAAAATGTAAAGGGGCGCAGTTCCAAAATTTCGTCACGCAGGCGTGAGGATTGATTTGACGATACGGAGGTCTGCGTCTCCAACTCACTGCGCAGCGCCTCCATCTCTTGATCTGCCTGCACCTTGATCACGGCAGTTTGGGTCTTCAGTTCTTCCAACTCACGCTGTTTTTTGTCTTTTAACTCATTTTCAAGAATTTCCATTTTCTTTTGGACGTTCTTTTGAATCAGCGTAATATGCTTGCTGGCAACCTTATCGCCGGCGTCGATGACCTTCTCATTGGTTAATTCAAAAACGATGGCCTTCTTGGCGGGTTCACCCATCTGGTCTTGAAGTTGTTTTTCCAGCTTCTGGCCTTCTTTGATGATGGGATCCATCTGCTCTGCAATGCCTTCGTCATAGCCCTGCTCGAGCAGGGCCTGTTTTTGCTTAAGTTCAGCGATCATTTGATCGCGTTTGGTCTTGACCTCGGCAATGCGCCCATTGACGCCAGCAGCCTGTTCGCGTTCGGAAACGGAGATCTCATCCTCAAGGCGCTGCAGGGCTTTCTTACGGGCTTCCTCATCCACATAGGTAACGATATACTGCGCGAAGTATAATACGCGGTCCAGGTTGCGGCGGGAAACATCAAGCAGCATACCCATCTGTGACGGGATGCGGCGTGTATACCAGATATGGGCAACAGGGGTGGCAAGTGCAATATGCCCCATGCGCTCACGACGAACAGCAGAGCGGGTTACTTCCACGCCGCACTTATCGCAGGTGATGCCCTTATAACGGGGATTCTTGTATTTTCCGCAATAACACTGCCAATCGCGGGTGGGGCCAAAAATGGCTTCACAAAACAATCCATCCTTCTCGGGTCGCAGGCGGCGATAGTTGATTGTTTCGGGTTTGAGTACCTCACCATACGACCATGATAAGATCGTTTGCGGCGAGGCAAGGCTGATACGGAGTGCGGTCAGTCCCTTAGTTTCCACTGGATCCTCTCCTAGATAAAAGATTACGATTCAAGCGGTCCCTGTATAGCGTGTAGTCGCTTAATATCAGAGACAAACAAAGGCAAGCGCTTTGAGATTATTTTCTCAAGCGCTTGCTGGTTTGGTTTCGTTTATTACATTCAATCGATTGATTATATGCGCACAGGGGATGCCCGTCAAGGGGTGTTAAAAAGTGAAGGGACTCGGATTCGGAAGCATAACCCGCCTCTTTATGGACCCTCCGCCTGCTCCAGCTATCCAATAAAACCCTCAGTAAATTCGCCAGAATTCACAATAGCAATATCCATCATGAGTGGAAGTGCTGTACGCGAGATTGTTAAGAGCTTTCATGATTTACGGCGATGTGGTTGAAGTTAAAGGTAGAGGTAGAGGTGTGATTGTTGGAATAATAATCACCTGCGTGGGAGTCTCTGTGGGCGTGAAGGTGGGAGCGGGAGTATCGGTCGGCGTGGCTGGTGGCGCGGTGGGAGTCGGCAGGCTGAGGTTAAGTCGGATGCGTTTATCCACTTCCGCTTTATCGCCGATCAGGGTCAACCTTAAAGTGACAATGCCGTTTTGGACGTTCGTCAGGTCCCATATATACAGCGTGTCATTTTTTACTGGATTATTTCCATCACTCAAAATAAACCATGAACCCGGGTCGTCACCCTGGCCATAATCCAGGACCCATCTCCTGAATCCCTGGTCTGCATCTGCAGTGCCTTTGATTTCCAACAGCGCAGATGAGATGACCTGCCCATCGTTTAAGTTAATTTCAACTTTCGGTTGAGGGTCACCAGCTTTACATTCGCGTTCAGGCGCGTAATATGGATGGTCCGGCAGTCCGTTGGCGTCCAACCAGTTTTTCCCGTCGCTGGTTTCAAGCCATTTCCGCGCCCATTCGTCTGTGACCTTTAAAACGATCTGATCTTCGCTGGGGCCCTTGCAGGCGTCCGATGCCTGCAAGCCTGTCCACAGGTCAATTTTGATGCGGCGTGCAAGGTCCTGGCCTGGAGGCAGGGGAAGTTGATCATACGCAAAAACTTCGGTGTATTGTGATTTGCAATAGCTGGATGGTTCTGTGCCCGATAAACGACAGACGACTTTATCCACAATTCCATCCGGGCGAATGAACGGAGTCGGTGCACCATTGGTGAGATAGGGCACGGCAAATTCCATAAACTGTGACCAGATGGGGGCGGCGCCGCTTAAACCGGATGAATTGACCATGGGTGTGTAATCTGCGTTGCCGATCCAAACCCCCGTGGCAAGGTCAGGAGTGTAGCCCAATGTCCAGTTATCGCGGATGTCGTTGGTGGTGCCTGTTTTTGCGGCGACAGGGAATGACAAATTCAAAGGTGAATTGTAGCCGAACATCCAGGAGCGGGCTTCATTATCTGAAAGGATGGACGAGATGAGATAGGCATGTTCTGCGCGGATGACCTGCTCACCGGGTTGCGGTTTGTATTCGTAAACCACATCGCCGGCGAAATTGGTGATCTTGAGAATGGCAACAGGCGGGACGCGCTGTCCACCGTTTGCGAAGACAGAATAGGCAGATGTCATATCGATCAGGCTGACATCGCCGCCGCCGAGCGTCAGGGAAAGTCCGTAATCATTACGGGTAAATGATGTAATGCCAAGCCGCTCCGCCATACCGATCATGCCTTCCTTTTCCGGTGTATTCGGGTCATCATAAATACCCACAAATTCGAGCGTTTTAACTGCGGGGATATTAAGCGAGTTGGAAAGCGCAATACGCAACGGCACACCGCCGTGAAATTTTCCGTCATAGTTTCTGGGTTCGTAGGGCGGGTTTGCGCCATCCGGAAATTGTGTGGGAACGTCCCAGATCAGAGTCGAGGGAGTCCAACCTTTTTCAAATGCAGCAACATAGGTGATCGGCTTGATCGAGGAACCGGGCTGGCGCGTGGAACTGACCGCCATGTTGATCTGCCCTGAAATTTCGACATTGTTGAAATCCGGAGAGCCGACCATGGCCAGGATTTCGCCTGTGGATGGACGAATGGCAACCAATGCGCCATTGTGCGTATTGTTGTCCACCATTCCAGCAACCTGATCGGTGACGAGTTGCTGCGCTCGGTCTTGCAGGGCGGGGTCAAGCGTGGTGTAGACCACAAAGCCTGAACGGTAAATGGTTTGCGCGTCGTATAACTCTTCAAGCTGTGCGCGGACATAATTCACCCAATGTGGATATTTTGCATCAAATGAAGGCGGACGAAATGAATAGGTCTTCATTTCGCTGGCAGCCTGGGTGGCAGCGATGGGTTCGACACAAACAGGTTCAGGACTGTTGCTTACTGCAATGCATCCTTTTGCGGTACTTAATTCAAACATGAGCACCAATACTTTTTGCTGACGGATCAACGTGACTTCAGGATTGGTGTAAATATCATAAACAGCGGGAGCCTGCGGCAAACCTGCCAGGAATGAGGCTTCACCCAAGGTCAGGTCCTTGGCGGATTTCCCGAAATAAGTTTCAGCGGCGGCTTCAACGCCGTAGGCGAGATTGCCATAATAGATTTCATTCAGATACAGTTCAAGGATCTCGTCCTTGGAATAGCGGCGCGTGATCTCTGCGGCGAGGATGATCTCACGCGATTTGCGTGTGTATGTGCGCTCAGCGCGTTCCTCGGGCGAGAGAAGCAGCGCCCGCGCTAATTGCTGTGTAATGGTGGATGCGCCCGATATTGTCCCGCCGCCGCGGTAGTTTTGCCACAATGCGCGCACCATCGCATATGGATCAAAGCCGGGGTGGCTGTAAAAATCCTTGTCCTCGGTTGCAATGGTTGCCGCCACTAAATTGGGGGAAATATTTCCGATTGGGATGTAGGTTCGACGACCGGCAGTGGGATCCAGGATCTCGTACAGCAGCTGTCCATTGCGGTCAAGGATGCGTGTGGTTTCAAACTGTGAGGCGCGGTCGCGCAAATCACCTACTTCCGGGAGTGTGTTGGCAATGGCGTAATATTGATAGATAAAATAAGATCCCACACACAAGCCAAACATCACCATTGCAAATGCAGAGACGATCAATCCGCGCAGCAGACACCCTTTATTGTCCCGGAAAAAGGATTGAAACTTACTCCAAAATGATTGCGGCTGCGGAGACGCTGTATATGCGGGTTGCTGATATGTGGTGCGCTGCTGGCTTACAGGTTGTTGATATACTGGGCGTTGATTTGGAGATGGGCGTTGCCGGGCGGATTTCTGTTGATTCGTGGTCTGCTTATATGCGGCATTGGTGACGCGTGTGCCCTCCACGTCAATTTCATCCACGCGATTCGGTAGGGGCATGTTATCCTTGTCGAGGGCAGGGTGGACGAATCGGGGCGCTTCACCCTCCGTCGGTGGAGTGGCAGGCTTGGGCTTTACTTCGCCACGCGTCTCTTCTTCCGATTCCAACAATCGGCGTATTCGGTCATTATCTTCATTACTCATTTTTTAATAGCCTTAAAACCTTTGCAAACTGGCGTCCATCTTTTAAGGTTCGTGAAAATTGGCGACAGAGTACTCAAATCGATAATTTATTTCGGCCCGCTCAAAACCAAGAGGTTTAAAGTTCCACGCTGACAGACTTCATCTTTCTGATTGAGAACTTCAAGGGATGCGGTCAAAGCGCCGGCGCCAATACGCGGCAAGGCCTTGGTTTCGGAAATGGACAACACCGCATGAACCGTATCCCCAATGAAAAACGGTTTTACAAATTTCCAGTCGTTGATCTCACGGAAGGCAAGCACGGTACCTTCGAGCATACCTGTTTGCATAATCAGCCCCACCGCAATGGACATGCCCAACAACCCATGCGCAATGCGTTGACCAAACTGGGTCTGGCCGGCAAAGGCGGCATCGGTATGGATCTGGTTGAAATCGCCCGTTAGACCAGCAAACGAAAAGATTGCATCCTCACTGATGGTACGTCCGGCGGTTTTTACAGTCTGCCCTGTTGTAAATTCTTCGAAATAAAGCCCTGCCATGATTCTCTCTCCTGTATTTTATTCGCCACAGATGAATGGGGGTATTCGCACCAAACGTTCATCTGCGCTTACAATAGCACCCATCAGGGTGTATCTATACTTCAAATTATACCCGTTTGACCAGCCGCTGATCTGCCCGTACAATAAGCCCATGCGCGACTGGTCATTAACCCCCGGCGACCCGCTCCACCTCACCCTCGCGGCGGATGCCCGTCTTTGCAAGCCAGATTACGTCAATGACCATATCTGGGAAGTGGAACTTGGCCATGCAGACCCTGAACGCTCCGCTGTCGCGTTACACACGACCTTTGGCTTGCGCGCACGCTCCATGCGTATTTTTTTACGCTTCAGCGAAGGCAATCATACGGTTACAGATCCCAACACCTTCATCGCCAAACCGTCTCTACGGCGCTTCTACCCAAACTTCCTAACCCTTGATTTTGTTCCCCTCGAAAACCTTTTTGTTACCACAGATTTCTGGATTCCAGAATCCCATGCCGCAGCCGGGCGCGTAACACTCACAAATAAAAGCACTGCCGCCCGCCAGATCAAACTCGAGGTTTGCGCCACCCTCGCTCCGCTGGATGGACAATCCATCATCCCCACCCAACAACAACTCGTCAATATCCTTGCGGGACAAACCAGCGGAATCGCCCCCGTCATCTTTATGACTGGCGGTCCCAAACACGGTCCCGGTCCTCATCCCTCGCTCATGCTGGACCTTGAACTTGGTCCCGGCTCCACGCGGATATTAACCTTCGCCGAAGCCGCACTCGACTCCATCCCCATGGCGTTTGGACTCGCGCGCAAAACTGCCGCCCGCGCATGGCAGGCCGAACTCGCCCGCATTGAAATGCTGGATGCCTCGCAAGTAGTGGACATCCACACCGGCGACTTGGAATGGGATGCCGCGCTCGCCTTCAGCCAGAAAGCCGCACACGCATTATTCTTCAGCGGCAGCGAACATTTACCAAATCCATCCTTCGTGAATGCCCGCCACATCGATCATGGTTACTCGCACAAAGGGGACGGCACAGATTACCCGCCAGCCTGGAATGGCCAATTCCCATTGGATGCATATTACATTTCCAGCGTTTTGCATGGCGCGCCGCAAATCACCAGGAATCTCCTGCTCAACTTCCTCGCAACACAGGCTGAAGACGGCGAACTGGATGACAAACCCGGGTTGGCGGGCCAGCGCGGAAAATTCCTGGCGGCTCCCTTGCTGGCCAGCCTCGCGTGGAAATATTACCAAACCACACAGGATGAATCTTTTCTGGAGGATGTATTTCCAAAATTAATTAAATTCTTCTGGTCATGGTTCTCTTGCGCGCACGACCGCAATCGCGACAGCGCACCCGAATGGGACAACATTCTACAAACAGGCTTCGACGACAACCCCATCTTTGACGTCTGGAATCCCTGGTCACAAGGCCTGGATATTTCACTTGTGCACAGCCCGGCACTTGAAGCCATGTTATATCGTGAAGCGCAGACCCTTGCGAAGATCGCTATAAAACTTGGCAAGCCCGATGAAGAAACCGATCTGATACAAGCACAGGCTGAAAAATTAAAAATGTCCATTGAAGCGAGTTGGAATCCACACGCCAATTTTTATTCCTATCGAGACCGTGAAACAGGCCTGACTTCAACAGGCAGGATCATCGCCAGGAAAAAAGGCGATGGCAATATGCGCCCAAAATTCGAGTCTGAGAGTGGAGTCCGCTTGTTGATCGAGATCCAGACCAAAAGTCCGGCCGCGAAGCGACCGCAAGTGGAGATCAGCGAATACTTCAGTAAATCCAAAGGCGTGGTCGAAACCATCTCAGGTCATCAATTCCAATGGCGCACAGGTGGGCTTGTGGCAACAAGTCAAAAAATTTACAACCGCATTGGACGTGTCACGGTCACAGGTTTGGATGAAAAGGATAAGATCAACATCAGGATCGTGGACACCACCGCTGAAGACATCACACTTGCATTGCCATTATGGGCGGGGGTGCCCGAAAAGCAAAATGCCCGCGCGATGATCGAGCACAATGTGATGACAGCCGAACGATTTGATCGCCCCTTTGGAATGCCTTCTCTTCCGCTCTCACCCGACCCGGAAGCCGAATCGGTTTCAATGAGCGTGAGCATTCCCTGGAACTTGTTGATTGGCGAGGGTTTGCTCGCGTATGGATTCCGCGCCGAAGCTACACACCTGACCTCGCGTTTGATGAGTGCGGTCATAAAAAACTTAAAACAAAGCCGCGCTTTTTATCAACGCTATCACGCTAACAAAGGGACGGGGATCGGCGAAAGAAATTCATTACATGGTTTTGCACCCGTCGGTTTATTCATGGAGGCCTTGGGTGTGACGATCCTTTCATCCACACGAGTAAAACTGGATGGAAAAAATCTATTTCCCTGGCCTGTCACGATTAACTATAAAGGCCTTACCGTTGTGCGCGGCATGGAGCAAACAGTCGTTACATTTCTGAATGGGGAAAGCATGATCGTAAAAGACGAACAGCCTTGTATGGTTGAGATATAACTCTCATTTTTATCAATCGCCGCTTCGCTGCAATTGTTGTCGCTGCTTGCCTGATATGCAATCGTTCTTAAACGTTAATTTGTGTGGTATAAAAATCATGGATTGAATCTTAAAATTTACAAGGGGAGCGCAGGGGGGAATCAGCGCTCGAAGAACAGAGAAAGGAGAATAACGATGAAAAAGACCGTAATCGCGGCCGCAGTGGG
>CAZEGE010000088.1:8003-15559 GCA_964511765.1 uncultured Anaerolinea sp. | reverse complement strand
TCTATTCGCCCAAATAATCGCGTAATTTCCTGCGGATGGTTGGGTGCCGTAAACGACTCAATGCCTGGGCTTCGATCTGGCGTACTCTCTCGCGAGTGACGCCCATCTTGCGACCTACTTCTTCGAGGGTGTAGGCTTGTCCGTCCAGCAGACCGTAGCGCAATTGCAAAATGCGGACTTCGCGAGGAGGCAGACCATTCAATACCTCGCCGAGGTGTTCGCGCAGAAGATTATAGGTGGCGGTGTCATCGGGTGGGGGAGCCTCATTATCTTCGATGAAATCGCCCAATACAGAGTCTTCTTCATCGTCGGTCGGGGTCTCCAGTGAAAGCGGACGGCGTGCCACCTGGATCATGTTTTCCACTTTCTTGGGCGGCACATCCAAGGCAACGGCCAATTCGTCTACGCTGGGTTCGCGCCCAAGCCGTTGTGTGAGCTGGTGCTGCACACGCAAAAGTTTGTTAATCTGGTCGCCCATGTGCACAGGCACGCGGATGGTACGCCCCTGGTCGGCGATGGCGCGGGTGACCGCCTGGCGAATCCACCAGGTGGCATAGGTGGAAAATTTATGTCCGCGGCGATAATCAAATTTTTTCGTGGCGCGGATCAGACCGATATTACCTTCCTGGATGAGGTCGAGGAAAGGAACCCCGCGTCCCATGTATTTTTTGGCGACAGAGATCACAAGGCGGGAATTCGCTGTAATGAGATGTTCACGGGCGCCCCAGCCATCCTCAATCGACCTGCGCAGGTCGAGCCTGCGTTTTGGAGGGACGTTGCCATGAGCAAGTTCTTCGCGGGCGGTCCGTCCACGCTCGATGCGTTGGGCCAGTTGCACCTCTTCCACGGCTGTCAGCAACGGTACGCGGCTGACCTCCTTCAGGTACAAGCCAATCGTGTCGTCGGTGTCGATATTTGCCAGATAATCGTCCAGCGCAAGATCTGGTTCGGGTTCGGCTTCTCCGCTTTCCTCCACGGCCACCAACTCATCTTCGGTTGGTTCAGGCGTCACGGCATCTTCCACAAAGGGAATACCTGCGCTCAAGAGTGCCGAGAAGGCTTCTTCGAGCTGTTCCACATCCTGTTCTGCTTCGGGGAAGAAGTGCAGGATGTCATCCAGGGTTACATATGATTTTTGGCGTCCCAGTTCCACCAGGCGCGCTATGGCGGGAAATTCTTCTTCGTCGTCAACGATCAATATTTTCTCTACGTCCATACAATGATCCAACTTTCAGTAAATATTTAGCATACGATTCTAAAATCAGAATACACTTTTTTTATTTGAAAAGCAATACGCTGTCGGATTTCAGATGTTTCGCAACGCTGTTGTATTACGGCTGCCTGGCGCATGAAACCAGACAGCCGTTGAGATGCTGTGCTTCCCCTGCTAAAACCCCTTAAGGCGAGGGGGTTACGGTCGCTTCGGGCGTGGATCCTGCTTCGGTTGGCGAATCAGGCGTCGCTGTGGATGGAAGCGGGGAGGGCGTGGGCGTACTCAGGAGTGGAGGAGATTGAACGAGAGTCGTCAACGAATCGATCCCGCTTAATGTCAGGATCATGATATTTTTCCCGTCCATACGCACGTAATAGCCGCTGTTGGTGGGGGTGTTGCCGCCAACTTCGAGGGTGTGGTTTTTGCCGTCTGTGAATTCAAGCTTGATGACATAAGCCGGCTGATCCAGACCAAGGATGCCTGGATCAGCGTCCACGGTGCCGACGATATTCAGGGCCATGATCTGGGAGACCGCCGCTTCGACCAGGCCCTGATCTGCTTCGGCTGCGAGGGGCAGTTCCAACGCCCAAACATTTTCATTATTGCGCGCTACTTTTACAGTTTCTCCATCCGCTGCAGTGATTTCAATGCTGGTAATACTGCCATCCGGTTCGCTAAAGACGAAGCTCTCCTTGCTGGCAGGCGTTGCGGCTGTTTCTGTATTATCTTTTTTGCTGTTTAGGTAATATGTAAAACCGATCAATACAGCCAGTACAAAAAGGGTGATCCATGTGCCCGTTCGGAAAATGGGTTTTTGGTGTTTGATAACAGGCGTTCCCTTTGTTTTTTGCGCCTTTGATTTTGTTGTTTTACGAGCCATGCTCTAGCCTCTTTTGCGCCGTGAAAGCCACGATGAAACACCGGAGAACACGACCATGCCCGGTATCACAATAATTGCCACGATCAACAGGATCAGGAAACTTCCCTGTGTCGGTGGGACAAATGTGCGTTGGGTGGCCGGGTGGGTTGTAAGATCAAGCAGGCTTTCCTGTTCTGCTGCCCAATCCACCGAGTTGATAAAGATATTTCCATTGCCGTAGGCGTCAAAGACCTTGTCTGTGGCGAACAGGGAATTGCCAAATACGACCACGCGGCCTTTTGTCGCTGTGTTTTCGCCGGCGGCTGCCAGGTTCAAAGGACCGGGATTGTCGGTTGCCGGGTCAAAGGTCGGGGATTGATCCTTAACCAGTTCTGATTCGCCCCAGGATTTATCTGTCGTGCTGATGAGCGGCGTGACGGTAATGTCTGCTTTATCACCGGTACCGACGCTGATGCTGCGCGCCTGCGGAAGGATGACGATGTATTTATCAGTCAAATTTTGAGTGATCGGGTGATTGGTGTATTGAGATGAAACCGCCTGGAACGGGTTTTGGGTGTTGATAAGATCGATTACGATGTCGTTGTTCAGGGTGATGCCCCACTCTGCGGTTAAGTAATCCGCGAGGGGATCGGGGGAATCGCCGAACTCGGTAAAGAAGCGCGGGTCCTCCAGTACAACCAGCGAACCGCCCGCATCTACATATTTTTTGAGCAGGCTTACTTCCTGCTGGCTAACAGGCTTCAACGGCCCTGCGATGATGATGGCAAGCGCATCATCGGGGATGCTGTTGGTGGTGAGCAGGTTCAAGGTGGCGACTGTGTAGTTTTTGGATTCCAGCGTGCTTTTTGCGGTGGAATAACCAAGATCGCCGCCAGCCTCAAGGGCGGGCTCGCCATGTCCCTGCAGGAAGTAAACCTTGCGGGGTTCCGGGCTGATGAGACGGATCATGGTGCGGGCAAGCTCGGTTTCAGATGCAAAGGAGGCGACTTCTTTTGTCTCTCCCATCTGGAGCAATATCTTGCCGTCGCCTGTGATGCCGGCGTCACGAGCGGCCGCCGGGTCAAGATCAGGATTTACGAACTTGTAGTCGAATTTACCATTGCTATTGGATTTAAATTTTAGCAGGAGATCGTCTGCGCTGGTGGAATCGAGACTGGCGGAGTAGAAAGCAGTGGCAGTTACCTTGGACGGTAAGGTCGCCAGGATTTTCATGGTCTCAGGTGCCAGCGTGTTGGACTTATCCTCTGTCAGATCCCAGGATTTGGGATTGTTGAAGACAATATAGTTTGCTGCAATGAGGATGCCTGTGAATGCCAGGGTGAGAATCAATGAATTTGAGCCGTAACGAGCCTGGCGTCCGGAAAGGAAGCGGCGGATCGTATCCGGCGACATCATTGCGTATGCTGCCAAGCCAAGGATGAGCACTCCAATGCTAATTTGTAAAGCGAGATTGAGTGTATCGCTGGTCGTCGCGTCAAGTGTGAACATCTTCATTTTAAGCATCACGTTTGCCGCACCGATCAAACCCGTTGAAATACAGGCGACCAGCGCAACGATCAGCCCAATGAAGGCATATTTTGTATAGGGGGTTTTCTTTTTTTCAGCCATTACCGCCATCTCCGAATTTCAATTGCGGTGGTTCCGACGAACAAGCCCAACGCGGTGAGGCTCAGGTAATATGTGATATCTCCCAGGGTGACCGTGCCGATGTTTAAGGTCTGGGAAAAATGTGTTGAAAGGCTGAGATAGTTAAGTACCTCGCCGCCTGCCTGTAAATAACTGGCGGGCAGCCCGATCATGAACCACAGGAAGAAGAACAGACCGAGTGTGCCGAAGAAGGCTGCAAATTGATTTGTGAAAACGGCTGAGATTCCAACGCCGAGCGCAAGCAGCGCGGAGCAGATCAGGATCAAGCCGATGTACGATGAAAGGATCACATTCCAGTCAATACCGGGCGATACAAAGTTGTTCATGATGATCGGATAAATAAGCGTAAGCAGGGCCAGCGATAGCACAAAAAGCATGGCTCCGAGCCATTTACCCGCAACCAGTTCAAAGTCACGAATGGGGGCGGTGAGCATGAGTTCAAGCGTACCCATGCGGGCCTCATCGGAAAGTAATCGCATGGTCAGCGCCGGGCTGAGGAAGATCATCAAAAAGACGAAAAGCCAGTTGATGGGGGTGCTTTCAGGTACGCCGCCGCCATACATCGCTTGCTGTGCGCTGACCCACATGATTAAGGAGAAGTAAATGCCCAAAGGCAGTAAGATGGCAAAGGCCACCACATACGCCAGCGGACTATTGAAGTAATTATCGTATTCGCGTTTTGCGATTGTCCAGATATTTCTCATGGTATTCCTCTTAGTTCCGTTTTGAATCAGAGCCAGTGAGTTCGAGGAAGATTTCCTCAAGGCTCATGCCGAGCGGACGTAATTCAAGCAAGTCGTAACCAGATTTAATGACCTGCTTGGCGACTTCGGGGCGCAAGTCCTTGCCCGAAGCAAATTCAAATTCCACAGCGCCGTCACTTTTGGTTTCAACTCCGCGCACGCCTTTTACTTGTTTAATGGTGTCGGCAAGTTCATCGGCTTCCCCGCGCACACGCACGATCACGCGTTCCGCACCAATCAGGCGGGCCTGCAGGTTCTCAGTGGTATCTTCCGCGACGATCTTGCCTTTATTAATAATCAGCACGCGGTCGCAGAGGTTTTGAGCTTCGTGTAAAATATGGGTGGAGAGCAAAACGGTGCGTTCCTTGCCGATCTCGCGGATCAATTCACGCACCTCGACCACCTGGCTGGGGTCAAGGCCGATGGTGGGTTCATCGAGGATCAGAACCTCGGGTCTGTGCAGGAGAGCCTGGGCAAGCCCAACCCTCTGGCGCATGCCTTTTGAAAGATTGCCGATGTATCCAGTGGCGCGCTCGATCATGCCGACCATATCCAACACTTCATCCACGCGGTCATCGACATTGGGGATGTGTCGCAGCTCGCCCATGAATTTCAAATAATCGAACACCACCATCTCGGTGTAAAGCGGAACGGTTTCAGGTAAATACCCTACGCGTTTGCGGACCTCGAGCGATTCCTCCACAACATCGTAGCCGGCCACAATTGCTTCGCCGTCTGTGGGCGGCATGTAGCCGGTCAGGATTCGCATGGTAGTTGTTTTTCCTGCGCCATTGGGTCCGAGAAAACCCACAACTTCACCCTGCTGAGCGTCAAAACTCAGGTTATGAACGGCGCGGCGGGCGCCGTAGTCCTTTGTGAGACCGCTGACTTTGATCATTACCTCTCCTTGCAAAAAGATATAAATAAGGTGTATTGCAAACAAAAGACACAGCCCTTGGGCGGTGCCTCCTCTTTAGTACCGTTGATTACTATACAATATGTCGAGTCGCAAAGTCAAGCAGGTAATCAACTTCTAATCCAATACTAATCTTCAACGTCATCGACTATAATTGACGCATGACCGAACTCCTTTATCAAACCGATGCTTATCTCAAGGAATTCCCTGCCGCCATCACAGTGGTGGACGCCGAAACCCGCGCCGTTATTCTTGATCGCTCCGCTTTCTACCCTGGCGGCGGCGGCCAACCCTGCGACTTTGGAACTTTGGAAGTTGCCGGTGTGATTTATCCTGTGGGGAAAGTGAAGAAACAGGGCGACGATGTTTTACATTTTCTCGGCGGGACTGAACCTTTGCCTGCTTCAAAATCCGCTGCCATCGGGACTTTGAACTGGGAACGGCGATATGAGTTGATGCGCACCCATACCGCTTTGCATATTCTGTGCGGAACGGTCTTCCGTGATTATGGCGCAAAAGTGACGGGCGGAGACATGGATCCGCTCAAAGGGCGCATGGATTTTGAATTCGAGACCATGCGTGCAGACTTGGTACATGATATTGAAAGCGCAGTCAACCTCGAGATCCAGCAGAGACGCGAGATTAAAGTCAGGATATTACCGCGTGAAGAAGCCTTTCAAATCCCGGATTTAATCCGCACAAAGATCAATCTTCTCCCTGAAGGGATTCTGCAGGTTCGGACAGTGGAGATCGTTGGCTTGGATCTGCAAGCCGACGGCGGCACGCATGTCATGAACACATCAGAAGTTGGCAGCGTGAAGGTGGTCGATTACAAGAGCAAGGGTGCGATCAATAAACGGATTTACATCGAAGTCGAATAGTCAATATTGGGGAGTGAGTCCCACCGGGCATCATTGTATAATGATTGTGAATAGAAATTCTTCCATCCTAAAAACCGAAGGAGAATGTGGAAATGAAATCCAATAATCTTTCCATCCTGCTGGCTGTGGCTGCGTTATTTGTTTCAACGTTGGCATGCGCCTTTGGTCAACCCGCTTTGGGCAATATCCGTGTTGCCTAGGATCAGGATGGCGCTCAGATATCGACCGTCTTTGGCGCAGCCGATACGATTTATGTTGTCGGCGACCTGACCAATGGGAAAGCTGGTAACGCGGTTACTTCCAAGCGGTATGTGGTCAGTGTGGAAGGTTATAAACCCGGCTTTTTGATTGATAGCGTGGATCTGACTTTGGATAAAGATCAATTATCCTATACCGTCCAATAATATTTGATGATGGTTGGAAGCGGTTGCCTGCTTGGGTGACCGCTTTTTGTTTATAATGAGGAAGAAATGGAGGCTGGCATGGAATATAAAAAACTTGGTAAAACCGGACTTATGGTGTCCCGTTTGTGCATGGGCACCATGCAATTTGGCTGGTCAGTGAACGAAGCAGATACGCATCGCGTTCTTTCCGCAACAATTGATTCGGGGATTAATTTTATTGATACCGCCGATGTTTACTCAAAGTGGGTGGAAGGTAACCCCGGCGGCGTTTCGGAAACCTATATTGGAAATTGGATGAAACAAAACAAGATTCCGCGCGACAAAATTGTCCTTGCAACCAAAGTGCGCGGGGAAATGGGCAAAGGACCGAATGATCAAGGTTTGAGCCGTGTACACATAATCAATGCAGTAGAAGCATCTTTGCGCCGCCTGCAAACTGATTATATTGATCTGTATCAATCCCACTGGACAGATGAAGATACTTCCATTGAGGAAACCCTGCGCGTGTTTGATGATCTCGTGAAGCATGGGAAAGTCCGCTATGTGGGCGCATCCAATTATGCCGCCTGGGAGTTGATGCAAGCCTTGTGGACGTCCGACAAACATAAGCTTGTGCGCTACGTTTCCCTTCAGCCGCATTACAACCTGATCCATCGCGATGAATTTGAGCGCGAACTTCGTGCTGTTTGCGAAGCTTATGGAATCGGCGTGGTTCCTTATAGTCCGCTGGCGGGCGGATTTCTGACAGGTAAATACCGCAGGAACGAGCCTTTGCCTGAAAGCAAACGTGCGGAAGGACGCAAAGGCGCCATGACGGAGAAGAATTTTGCATTGATCGATGAGATGGAAGTCATTGCATTGCGCCATAAGGC
>CAZEGE010000088.1:0-7903 GCA_964511765.1 uncultured Anaerolinea sp. | reverse complement strand
ATAATGCTCCACGGCGATATCCTGCATCCATTGCACGTAGGCCACGTTGTTCACGTGGCCGTTTTCATCGATTGCAGATGGCGGGATGTTTATGTTTTTAGAGTAGGTCGAGGAGATGGGCATGCGCCAAGTTTACCGCGT
This sequence comes from uncultured Anaerolinea sp., assembly GCA_964511765.1. Classification (GTDB taxonomy): domain Bacteria; phylum Chloroflexota; class Anaerolineae; order Anaerolineales; family Villigracilaceae; genus Villigracilis. The sequence goes on along the minus strand of CAZEGE010000088.1, from coordinate 7,762 downwards.
TTGATCTGCATTGCGCCACCACCAGTATGTGGCAGCCAGGCCGATCAGGCTTGTGAGAATCACAACCATGTAACTGTGGATTCCAAGCAATTCATCACGCGGACCGGCGGCTCCGCTGAATAGCGCGGGCACTGCCCAGGGAAACCAATCTCCCCAGCCCAGGATTGCCGCTAAATTCGCCATGGCCAGCGTAAAGATGGTCCAACCAAATGGAGGCAGGTAGCCCCGTCCGGCGCTGGCCAACAGCGCCACCAAAGACATCAACGGAATCGTCAACGCTGCACTGCCCAGAATATTGAGGAAAGAAGTGATGAGCAATTGCTCTGACCAGCCGGGGATCACGACCAGTATACCGACTACAATGCCCACGGAGAAGACAAGCAGGGTCACTATCATCGACCAGATGGGAATGATAATGAACTTGGCCGTGACGATTGCCTCACGCGAAGTTGGCAATGCCAGAAGTTCTTTGACGGTATGGTCAGAAAATTCGCGACCAAAAACCCAGATTGTGATGATGGCGAACAGAACCATGCCACCGGCTGCAACCGCTTGTGCCAGAAACCCGAAAAAGGCTGGCCAATCAGCAGTGCCTGCCAGGAGTTGGGCTTTTGTGGTGATCAAACCCATGGATTGCGCTGCATCGGGATTTTTCAAGATGATCATAAATAATCCGCCAACCAGTGGCATCAGGGAAAACCCGAGAGCTGTAAAGAGCGGAACTTTCGAGCGATACATTTTAAGAGTTTCGGCCCATAGGGCGGAAGAAAAGTTGTTCATTTAATTCTCCAAAAAATTAGCCGCCAGTGCTTTATCGCTATTACGTCACTTCCCGTAATGACGCATCATTGGTTAACCTTAAGAAATGTTCTTCAAGATTTTCCTGTTCAACAGCCAAATGAATGGGTGGGGCACCTGCATGAACCAAAATTTCCGCGACTTCATCTGGCGCCTCCACAGCGCGTGGATCGTTCAGACGAATTAAATCGTCGTAATCGGATAAGGTCGAGTAGCCTGCGCTTTCCAATGCTTTGATCGCCGCACCCAGGTCGCGGGTCTTGATGGTGAGGTGTCTTGCCCGCAACTGATCAAGTTTGTCTGCATCCAACTCTTCGATCAGACGTCCCTGGTGGATAATGCCGATGCGCGTGGCGAGTCGATCCACTTCCGTCAAGATGTGACTGGACATGAAAACGGTTGTCCCTTGATTGTGAGTTAATCCCCGCAGCAAATCGCGGATTTCCACCACACCTGCAGGGTCTAGACCATTGGCGGGTTCGTCCAGGATGAGCAACTGCGGGTCATGCAGCAGGGCGCGCGCCAGTCCGAGGCGTTGTAGATTGCCTGTAGACAGCGTTCCTGCTTTTCGCTCCGCGTAAGGCGCTAATCCTAATCGCTCAATGACTTTGGAAGTGGCCTTCGCTTTGTCCATACCTTGCAGGCGGCGGGCAACTTCCAAATTTTCACGCACGGACAATTCGGGATAGGCCGACGGTTTCTCGACGAGATGTCCAACCCGCGCCCACGGCCCGCGTCCGCCCTGACCGAGAGCCTGCCCTAGCACTTTGACATTTCCCTCGCTCGGGCGAATCATCCCCAAAAGCGCGCGGATGGTTGTCGTTTTACCCGCGCCGTTGAGACCGAGAAAGCCGTAAATCTCGCCCTGCTTCACGCGCAAGTCAACTGAATCGACCGCGCGTACATCGCCATAAAATTTCGACAAACCGTTTGTTTCAATTGTGTAGTCCATGTTATGCCTTCTTTGCATTGAAGATCGAACCGAGGCTTTTTCGATACCCGTCAAAAGCCGATTTTCCTTTTGGGGTGAGGCGGTATTCGGTATGCGGGATTTTTCCGCGGAAGGTTTTCTCCGTTTGAACGTAGCCTGCTTCTTCAAGCCGCGATAGATGCACGGATAAGTTTCCTTTGGTCAGGTCGCTTTCCTTGAGCAGGAATAGGAAGTCTGCAGATTTGACTGAAGAGAGCAAAGCCACCAGCATCAAACGCGCCGGCTCGTGGATCACGCGGTCCAACCCGGAGAGATTTTGAAGTGAGCCAGTCATACGTCCTCCGTGTAAGGGGTTGGGTTTTCTTTCCGATAGCGCAGGAAGATTATGAGGCCCGAGAGCATCAAAATAACGCCGGAGACTAGGACGAGAAGAGCGAGACTGGTCAGGGTGCGGTTGATGCTTTCCAGTACAAGCGGCTGCAAAGTTCCCGTTCCTACATTTGCTGGGAGAGCGGGCAGTCCCATTGCAAATTGCCAGATGCCAACCGCCATCCCTGTCAGCAGGATCATGGCTCCCAGCAGACGGAAGCGGCGCAATCCCATCCATTCACCTGCCAGCACGCACATGACTGCCCATATAAAGCCCACTCCAACAGGGAACCAGGCTGGCATGGAAGATAAAACACTGCCCGCTGAGACGATGAGCAGGGATGCGGCCAACAGTCCCAATATGGGCAGGAGCAGGAAGAGAATGGCATTCCTGATCATGATTAGTACTTGTGCAGCCGTAACTCGATTGCCTCTCACGAGACCTGTGCGTGGATAGGTAAAGTTGCCTTTCAGCCACCACAAAATCAGGATGACTGCCAGGATGCCTGCGACCTTTGCGATGGCAATTTCGCCTGCGAACGATAGAAACCAGGTGGGGAATGAGGCCTGCGGTGCGTTCCCGCTGACGAGGAGAATCCCTGCCAGTAGGACAAACCATCCACCTGCGGCCATTTCAGTAAATCCATCCACGAACCAATATCCCCTTGCGCGTTTTATCGCGGCATCAATTTGTACATCCATTTTATCTCCTTGTATAAACTAGTTTGTAATATAAACCAGTTTGTTGTACATGTCAAGATTAATCCAAGGATGGGGAGGATTCTGTCAACCTGGAACGAGCTATTGGATGAAGCTGCCAGCCGCAATTAAATATAAAAGACTTTGGCTGATAACTGATTGCTGCCAAAGTCTTTTATCTGAAGAATATTACCGAGGTGATCTAGTGATTATGTTCCATTTCAGAAATGTCACAAAAGAGCAAATTATGCTCACAGCCCTCACACTCCAATTGCAGGGTGGCATGTTGAATGTTGTACTTATGCGCCAGGAGTTCGTTCACTTTTTGTTGTATCGGCAGGCCTGCACTGACCAGTACGTCGTCTGTAGTGACATGCGCAGATAACGCCCGCAGGTTTTCGCTAATACTCCAGACGTGCAGATCATGGACGTCACGCACGCCTTCCACTTTGAGCAGGTCAATTAACAGGGCATCCAGGTCAATACTCTCGGGTGTGCTCTCCAACAGGATGTGAATGGATTGACGCAGGATACCCCACGCGTTCCACAGAATGAACACGCCGATCAATACGCTGACGAGCGGGTCGAGCCAGTTCCAATTCGTGAAGAGGATGATAACCCCTGCAATAACCGCGCCAAGGGTTGACATGACATCGCCCATCAAATGCAGGAAAGTGCTTCGCAGGTTTAGGTCATGTTCGCTTCCGCGTTTGACCAGCCAGGCTGTGCCGGCATTGATGATGAATGCAATTATGCCCACGCCAATCAGGATCGGCGCGTTCACCTCGGAAGGGGATGTGAAGCGATGCCAGGCTTCGTAAAAAATTCCCAGCACGATCAACACAAGCGTGGTGGAATTGACTAATGCAACCAAAATCCCCGCGCGATGATAACCGAAGGTCTTGCCCGCATGAGCGGGCTGTGCGGCTAGTTTTACTGCATACCAGCTTAAGCCAAGCGCGATTACATCAGTAAAGTTATGCGCGGCGTCGGTCAGCAAAGCGAGGCTGTTACCGAAAATACCCGCCATGATCTCAAAGATTACAAACGCGGCTGTTAATCCCAGCGAGAGCGCAAGGCGTTTTGTGGTTTGATTGGCGAGGTCGCCAAAGTGGGGAGTTGTGTGATTTTGTGTCATGGACTAATTTTACGCTCTAAACATGGGCTTTGGAAGTCTATTCCTTTATGCCCAGCCTAATAATCTTACAATGCTGGCCGTGATGAAAGTCACCAAAAATGCCGTTCCCAATGTCATCACCACGCTCAAGGTTGCCCATTTCACAGATTTGGTTTCCTTGTAGATCGTCATGATGGTGGTTGCGCATGGATTATGCAGCAACGCGAACAGCATCAAGTTGACCGCCGTCAGCATGGTCCAGCCGTTGCCGTTGACAAGCAGATCAAAGATTGCGTTGTTCGATGATGGACCATTGACCATCATGCCTGCGCCCATGTACACCATCATCATGGTTGGCACGACGATCTCATTGGCGGGGATGGCGATGATATAAGCCAGCAGGATCACGCCATCCAGGCCGAGTAATAATCCAAAGGGATTCAACCAGTCTGCAATTGCGCGGGCAAGATTTGTATCGCCCGTATGAATATTGGCCAGGATCCATATAACCGCGCCTGCCGGAGCCGCAGTCTGCATGGCGCGCCACAGCACAAAGATGGTGCGGTCAATAATGGACGTATATAAAATGCGGCTGACATTGGGTCTGCGGTAGGGGGGCAGTTCCAAAGTGAATGCGGACGCTTCGCCTTTTAAGACCGTCCTGGATAGTATCCACGAAGCGAGGAAGGTGAATGCCACGCCGATCAGCACCACGCCGACAACGGTCCCAGCCGCGACGAAGGAAGTCAAGGCTGGCGGGAAGGAGGCCGCCACGAAAACAGTCGCAAGCATAATTAAAGTCGGGAAGCGCCCGTTGCATGGGACAAAGTTATTTGTTAGGATGGCAATCAATCGTTCACGCGGCGAGTCGATCACGCGAGTCGCGATCACGCCCGCCGCATTACATCCGAATCCCATGGCCATGGTCAGGGATTGTTTTCCATGCGCGCCTGTCTTCTTGAACATCCAGTCCAGGTTGAATGCCACACGAGGTAGATAGCCGAGGTCTTCCAAAAATGTGAAGGCGGGGAAGAAGATCATCATTGGCGGCAGCATCACGCTCACGACCCACGCCAGGCCGAGATATACGCCGTCCCAAATGAAGCCCGTGACCCACCACGGCATTCCGATTTGATTGAAGAGTGCGCGCCCATAATCGCCGATGCCAAACAGCACGACAGCGATTGCATTTGATAAAACATTTGCTCCCGAAACCGTGAGCCAGATGATCAAGCCAAGCAGGAACAACATAATTGGCAGGCCAGCGTATGGAGAGGTGACCAGTCGATCTATCTTTTGATCGAAGTCATATCTTTTATCCGTTGTGGTTTTTACCGCGCGTTTTGCGATATGTTCAGCTTCCGTGTAAAGTGATTTCACGATCTCGTCACGAAACCCCGTGGAAAGGCCGTTTCTCAATGATTCTGCTTTCGCTAAAATTTCATTCGCTTCCATAAATTTACCTTCTTCCTTAGACCTGATTGCCTGGCTTATTGTCTACCTTCGACCGACATCTTCCCGCTGAATTGCACATCCACCCGTTGTTGGCGCGAGACGATGTCAGCCAGCTCGCCAGTGGATAATGCCTTCTGCACACGCGCATCCCCGTCCAGCAAACGGATCGCAAGCCATCTTGCATTTGGAATGCCGGGCGCCATTTGCTCGATCATCGGCACGAGTTCATTCACGGCTTTTTGGAATTCAGGTGTGCCGCCCACACGCAATGGTTTGGTTTCTATTTTCCCTTCGATCACATCTGCGACCGCACCCAATAAAGTATGGACTCCTTCGCCTGCGCGCGCTGTGATCGGAATTGTAGGAATGCCCAAATCACGGCTCAATGAGCGCGCATCCACTTCGATGCCCTTTCGTTTGGCTTCGTCCATTAAATTGATCGCCACGACAACATGCTCGGTGATTTCCATGACCTGCATGACTAGATTCAAATTCCTTTCCAATGCCGTTGCATCTGTCACGACAATGGTGCAGCTCGGTTGCCCGAACAAAATAAAATCACGCGCCACTTCCTCGTCCTGCGATGCCGAAAGCAATGAATACGTCCCAGGCAAATCGACCAGCTTGTAGCGCATCTTGTTGAATTCAAAGCCGCCTTCCGCGCGGGTGACGGTCTTGCCAGGCCAATTGCCGGTGTGTTGCTTCAATCCTGTTAGCGCGTTGAACAAGGTGGATTTTCCCGTATTGGGATTTCCAGCCAGTGCGATCACCCGATCAAAATCACCTACCTTGATTCCCATCTGTTCCAATTGCGTGAATGCTGGGCAGGTCTCACAATGTTCTGTCGGTAGAACGATTTTTGTATTTGTCATGGTTTCTCCATCTCTCTTAAACGGGCTTCACCCAAATCTGCGCTGCCTGGTCTTTTCGCAGCGCGATCAATGTCCCGCGCACGCGATACGCCCGTGGATCGCCAAAAAAGTTTTGCAGTTCTGGGAAAATTAAAGTGCCGGGCGTAAGCCCCAGATCCATAAATCGCCTGCGCGTAAACCCCTGCACAGCTTCATCCAGGATCACAATCTCAGCCTGCTGGTCATAAGTCAATTCAGCCAGCGGGATGGCATTCGCGATTGCAACTTCACTCTCTGGCAGCGCCGCCACGCTCACATTCGCGGCCACCGCAGGCGCAAGCCGATATTCGGTCTCGCCATCCGTTAATAAGATGCGCTGCGGGTTACGATCCAAAATGCGGATGGTTTGTCCGAGGCGAAGTCCTGCCGCCAGGATCTGCTCGAAGGCTAACGCAGGTTCATCCTCGAGGTGAACGATTCGCACTGGCCCTTCAGCCTGCCACGCCGTAAGCGGCACTCCCTCCGCCTTGCGCAGAGTCCCCTCGCGGGAGGGAATGGGATCGCCGTGTGGATCGCGCGTCGGGTGGCCCAGCGCCGCATCCAGGTCATTGAGCTGGGTTTCTGTAAGCGAGTGTTCACGCCGTTCGGATTCGCCATGTATTTTTTCCAAAGGCATGCGTGCCTCATCGGTGAGATAGCGTTCCCACAAACGATGCGCACGGACAACGTGCAGCGCCCAGCGTTCGCCTTCAGTAGTGAGTTGTACATCGGCACCGCGTGATTCAAGCAGGTTTTGAGATTCCATATCTTCAATCAGACGGGTAACACGATTGCGAGGGAGATCCAACGCACCTGCCAGAGATTCCGGGGAGGCCTGTCTCCCGTGTTGTTCGCGGTCGAGCAGGTGTTTCAGAGCGTCTTCAACCAGCTCTCGTTCCCGCGCGGCGCGATAGGTTTTATAGATCGCGATTAATCCAATGCGCGGGAGCAGGGTTATTGCGAGCAATGTGATCGTTGCAACGATCCAGAGTGTTGTGTTCATGTTTATCTGTTTCCTAACTTGAGAAAGAATCGGCCTGTGCTTTTCATATATTCGCGATATTCATCGCCAAATTTTTCGATTAGGTTAGCTTCTTCCTTTGGTGTGCGGATCGCCATTCCAATGAATGCCAGCACACCCAGCGCGGCGATAAACCAGTTATCTGCCATCATTCCAAACGAAATGAACAAGGATGAGCCAACTGTGTAAAGCGGATGCCGAATATAGCGATAGATTCCATTCGTGACAAGTTTGTGTTCCTTGCGCGTGGCGCTGGTGGGGGTGATGCCGCTGCCGATACTGCTGAACAGCCAGTAAATTCCTAGCACGCAAAGGACTCCGATGCCTGCTCCCAGCCAGCGCGCCCATTCAGGAAGCCCGATCTTTGACCAATTCATCCAGTTTGGGTTGATCAAATACACGAGTGGACTCAGCCAAAGAATTAGCCCGCCGATTTTGATGACGGTCATCATTACAGTGCCGTCCACTTTGCGGGGGATTTT
>CAZEGE010000087.1:0-15576 GCA_964511765.1 uncultured Anaerolinea sp. | reverse complement strand
GGTGAGAGGTTTTCTTTCAAGCATGTTTTCTCCAGAATCAAATCGACGGCATGGAGCGGCGGCGGATCGTTTCGCGCGTCAGCGGACGTTTGGCAACAATAGTCACTTTGCCGCTTCCTTCGGGAGTATAGACATGAGTTATTTCCCAGCCTTTATCACCCCATTCATTTAACGTCGCTTCGATATTCTCATCTTTTGTCCCAAAAATACTGCCAATGGTTTGCACACGATATTCCCATTTTTGAATTTCATCAGCCATTTCAGCCTCCTATAACTTTGCAACCAACGTGCTGCGTTTGAACTTTTTCACGCTGATGTAGATCAACGCCACATCCACCAGCCAGATGACTGTACCGATTATCAGCGTAGTACCAACTCCCAGAAACAGCACGCCGCTTACCTGTCCAGCCACGAGCGCGAGCACCAACACCACCAGTGACGCACTCATCTGGTAGGCTTCCATGAATGTGCGTACACGGGAGGAGATCAACACCGTCGCCGAAATACCAAGCACCGCCAGCGCGGGCGTCAACCAGAACATCAGTGGCCACCATGTCGGCAATGGAAACCAGATGTACCCGAAGAGGGGATAACTCGCTATGTTGACCACAATAATATAAATCAGATAGGTCAGCCACGACAAGCCAATGGCGGGAAGCACCGCCGCCAGCGCCTTGCCGAGGAATAATTCCATATCGCTGGTTGGCGCATAGAGCAGGGCTTCCATAGTCTTACGCTCGCGTTCGCCCACGAAAGAATCCGACCCGACCACGGATGAGAACATCAGCGGCATGATCAGGAACAGCGGCGCAATCGTGAACCCTGCCATGTAGATCACGAACATCTGCTCCAGGCTTTTCCCTTTAAATAAAACTTGAAGAGCGGGCGGCATGTTTCTGAGCATCACGTCAATATCGCCCAGTTCCCTCTCCACATCCTCCACAGGAATGACCTGCGGCAAAATGATAAACACAAGCGGCATGATGATCGCGAATATCAACGGCACGACAATGCCAGGTCCCCACGCTGCCTTGTTCTGGCGGACCTCCTTTAAATCTTTTTGGGCAATCGCCCAGATCGAGCGCCAGTTCATTTCTCACCTGCCTGCAGTGCAAAATAAATGTCTTCCAGCGTGTAATCGCGCGGATTGACCTTGAGAATGGATGCGCCCTGCGCCGCCAAGTGTTGGACGATCTGCGGGATGACCTCCTCGCTTTCGACCTGCACCTGCCATGTTTCACCCTGACCTGTGACCTGCATCGCGCCCCGTTGAGCCTTGAGGCTACCCGTGACATTTTCCGCGGGTGTTCCCCAGAACGTGATATCCACCCACTTGACGGGCCACAACTTGCGCGCCAGTTCCTTGAGACTGCCCATCGCAAGGATGCGCCCCTTGTTGAGAATTGCCACGCGATCGCACAGACGCTGGGCTTCGTGCAGGTTGTGCGTCGCTAGCAGGATTGTCTGTCCGTTGCGGTGACTGAGGTCGGCGATCAACTCGTTGACCTGCTGCGCTGCTTCGGGATCCAGCCCCGAAGTCGGCTCATCCAGAAATAGAAGTGGCGGCTTGTGGACAAGCGCGCGCGCCAGAGCGAGTCTCTGCTTCATTCCTTTGCTGTACGTTTCCACTTTGTCGTTGACGCGTTCCTGCAAGCCGAAAAAGGTCAGGATTTCCAGCACTCGCCCACCGAGTGTATCTGCTGAGATGCCCGCCAGTGTGCCAAAGAACTCCAGGTTTTCGCGCGCCGAGAGTCGTTCATACAGGGCGGGAGATTCCGTCAGCACCCCCGTTTGCTGACGGATGCGCTGCCCATCCGAAGCGGGATTCAACCTAAACACTTGTGCTGTTCCGCCCGAAGGTGGTAGGATGCCATTCAGCAAACGAACAGTCGTCGTCTTGCCCGCGCCATTGGGACCGAGCAGTCCGAATACTTCGCCTTGTTTCACGTGAAACGTCATCCCATTCACAGCGCGGTTCTGCCCGAAGACACGCTCCAGCCCGTTGACTTCGATGATGGTTTCCATGAGCTTCTATTACCTTTTCATCTCGTGCTGATACAACACGTACGAGTAAATGACCAGAAAGACCACCGACCCGATCAACGGGGTGAACATTAGCCAGAAGGCAGCCATGCCGCCGAAGAAACTTCCAGCGATTGCAAATGCTCCTGAAAGCATAAACAGGATTGAGCCGAGTTGATGCGTCTTGTCCCAGACCGAATCGCTGGAAAGAGTCCAGGGAGTCCGAATCCCGATAAACCAATTGCGTTTTGCCTGTCTCAGCATGTAGCCGATAAAGATGAACAGGATGCCAAGGAATGGCAGCATGGCGGCGCTCATCTTGAAGTTTTGAAAACCGAGGTTCCAGACGAAGGTCAGTCCGTGCATGTAGAGCATGAAGGCAACGATCAGGGCGATGAATAGATTGAAAGTTGGACGGAACTTTGCGATGTTTGCCTTGAGCGGGTCAATATTTGGGATGACGAGGAAGAGCAGGAACATTCCCACAGTGATGAGCGGCATCAATAGCACACCCCAAACCTTGGATATTGTTCCATCTACCTGGTCGTTGATATTCCAGTGTGAGGCCATTTGATCGGGAAGTTGATTCCACAGGAGCGCGCCTGCGATCAGGGCGATGGCAATCAAAGCCAGTACGATAATGAATGTAAGTCTTGTTGTCATTTTGATTTCCTTTTTCTAAAGCGTTTCACGTGAAACAGTCGGTTTTCAGGTTGAAAGTTGCAGGTTATCTAAGGTTGCAACTTTCAACGGTTTGCGTTAGGTGGGCGGGCGTGGATAATGCTTGGGAGCAGGACGCGAAGCGGCTCGAAGCCAGAAAAATGCTCGAAAATGGCGACGAATCCCACCCGTCCAGCGCACGTTGTAGCCGCTTGCCTTCGTGCAGTTACATTATCCAAGGAATTACTGCTTTCGTCTGCCGTTTGTAGTCTACATACTCTCGTCCAAACCTTGATTCAAGTTGTTGCTCTTCAATCGGAATGCGATACAAAGTGACAACAAATGCCAACATTGTACTTAGCCAAGACCATATATTTCCGAAATATAAATTCGTTCCGGTCAATAATAGTAATCCTGATAAGTACAATGGGTGTCGAACTATGGAATACACACCTGATTTAATCAACCTTTGTTCTTTTGTCTTGTCAATAACAGGAGACCAATTTTCGGCGATGGCACGATTGGCATAATAAGTAAGGAAAAAACCAACCGCCATGAATACAATTCCCATTACTGTATTCCATATTTGTATGATAAAGATTTCTCGCAACGCTGCTTCAAACAAAGGCATACCAAAGCCAATGAAGACTGAAAGAGCCATAATCATTGCAGTTGGGTCTTTTGCAATTTTTTGCGTTTGTGATAATGTACTCTCGGATTTTCTCTGGCTTTGTGATGTGAAACGTCCGACTAGCAAGAGTGCAACGTAGATGAGGATGTAAGATGTTTTTGTTGACATGGCATTCACTCTGATTTTGAATGGCGGCTAACTTGTACTTTTCAACTCTGGTCTTCCTTCGGCAAATTATTTTGTGCCAGTGAGACCATGCCGCTCAAACCGCCGAGATTCATCGTATCCAATGCAGATGAAGGTACGATCATCAGCGCGCCCTTTTCTTTTAAACCTTCAAAGAGCATGTTCATGGCGCGCAGGTGTAATGCAGTGGGATTATTGATATAAGCCTGCGAAGCCTCCGCAAATGAAGCGGCGATTTGCTTTTCAGATTCACCCAGGATGACACGCGCCTGGCGTTCGCGTTCAGCCTGTGCCTGGCGGGACATGGCGTCCTCCAATTCCTGCGGGATGACAATGTCGCGAATTTCCACAGATTGGACGGTCACACCCCAGGGCGTGGTGCGTTCATCGATCACAGCCTGTAATTCTTTATCAATTGCGCTGCGCCCGACCAAAATATCAGCCAGCATCTTTTTACCGATGATGTCGCGCAAGGCAGTCTGTGCCGCCCAATCTACTGCGGCGCGATAATCTTCAACTTCAAGTGCGGCTTTCTCGGCATCCCACACAACCCAGAAAAGCACGGCATCCACGTCGACGGGCACGGTATCTTTCGTCAGGGTTTTTTGTGCGGCAAATGGCGTGACCATCACACGATGATCGATCCAGGTCGCGGCGCTGTCCACGATTGGGACGAGCCAAAACAAGCCGGGGCCTTTCAAACTCGTGAATTTGCCGAGCCGCAGCATGATCACCTTTTCCCATTGCGAGGCAACCTTCAAGGCGAATAGCATATAGATGCCGATCAACATCCAGATAATTACCCAGCTGCCTAATACTGCATCTGAAAATTTACCGTCGCCAACGACCACCCCCAATATCGCAATAACAAGGAACATACCAAATAAGGTCCCTGCAATTGGCGGGATGTGCGGATCATCTTTTTTTCTCTGGATTATGGATTTAAGTAGTCTTGCGTTCATGTTTCATTCTCCTGATTAATCACTATTCGCTGTCGTTCTCAGCCGTTTCTTTCCACGATTTCAAACCGTCTCTCACCATCTGGCTGACTTCACGCTCTGAGAAACCCAACCGAAATGCCTCGCTGACGAACCGATGTGTTAGAGCAGCAAGCGATTCGCGCCTGAGCTTTTTGCTGACCTCTGGCGGCGGGATCTCGGTGATATATGTGCCGCGTCCCTGCTGCGTGGAAATGATCCGCGCCTCATCCAATATGCGATAAGCACGCGCCACGGTGTTGAAATTGACTCGCAGCTCTAATGCCAATGCGCGGACGGTTGGTAACTGGTCGCCTGGTTTAAGAAGTTCATTCGCCAACTGGCTTTGGATCTGATTTACGATCTGAGTGTAAATGGGCAATCCGGAATGAAAATCAAGTTGCAGGGTAAGCTTTTTCTCTGTCATAAGCCATCTTTATATTGTACTAATTGTATCATTGTAATAATTGTATCCTGTAAGTGGGTTTTGTCAAGAGGGGTTTGGGAGGTGGCTTCTGTTCATTTGCTGAGTCAATGCACGTTTAAGCATGAAGCGTTTTGTTTACAGTCTTCTTATCATTTTAATATGGCCTGCATGGTAGAATCCAGGTGCATTCAAGACAAGGAGTTAATGAATATGGAAACAAAGACTGGTACATGGATTGAGAAGAAAGGTTTAGCCCAAATGTTAAAAGGCGGCGTCATCATGGATGTGGTGAATGCCGAGCAGGCCAAATTAGCGGAAGATGCCGGCGCGTGTGCAGTGATGGCGCTGGAACGCGTCCCAGCCGATATTCGCGCAGATGGCGGCGTGGCGCGCATGTCTGACCCCGATATGATCCTGAAGATCATGGATGCAGTCAGCATCCCCGTGATGGCGAAGTGCCGCATTGGTCATTTTGTGGAGGCGCAAATTTTGGAATCACTCGGCGTGGATTATATTGACGAATCTGAAGTGCTCACCCCTGCCGATGAAGAACATCATATCTTGAAGCACAACTTCAAAGTTCCGTTTGTGTGCGGATGCCGCAATATCGGCGAGGCCTTGCGCCGCATCGGGGAAGGCGCTGCGATGATCCGCACGAAGGGCGAGGCTGGCACAGGTGACGTGGTGGAAGCCGTGCGCCATGCCCGCAGTGTGATCGGCTCCATTCGTCAATTGCGGACGATGAACGATGAAGAGCTGATGGCCTTTGCCAAGAATAACGGCGCACCGTATGACCTGGTAAAGGAAGTGAAGGAACTCGGACGTATGCCTGTTGTCAATTTTGCGGCGGGCGGAGTCGCGACTCCTGCGGATGCGGCTTTGATGATGCAACTCGGCGTGGACGGTGTCTTCGTCGGCTCCGGCATTTTCAAATCCGGCGACCCTGCCAGGCGCGCTGCGGCCATTGTCAAATCTGTAACGCATTATCAGGATGCATCCATTCTCGCGGAAGTGAGCAGGAATCTCGGTGAAGCGATGGTTGGCCGCAATGTTTCGCAGATGCCCGAGGGAGAAAAACTTGCAGGACGTGGGTGGTAATTTTATTGTAGGAGCGGGCTCACTCAGCCCCACGTTGCATGATGATGAAAATCGGAGTCCTCGCCTTGCAAGGCGATTTTGCAGAACATATTTCCATGCTCAAGCAGATTGGCGTGGATACGGCTGAAGTGCGCCTACCAAAACATCTGGATGGGCTGGATGGTTTGATCATACCCGGCGGTGAATCCACAACGATTGGCAAACTTGCGACTGCCTACGGATTGATGGAGCCATTAAAGGAATTTGGCAAGACCCATGCGATTTGGGGAACCTGCGCGGGTGCGATCTTTATTTCAAAAGATATCAATCGTGACCAGCCCCTGCTTGGATTGATGAACATCAAAGTCGAGCGCAACGCTTTTGGCAGACAGGTTGACTCGTTTGAAACCGATCTCGAAATTGACGAGTTGATGAAGGCCACTGGCACGGAGCATCCTTTTCACGCGGTTTTTATCCGTGCGCCAATCATTAAGTCGGTCACTGGAAATGCAAAGGTGCTGGCGGCTCTCGAAGACGGTCGTATCGTTGCAGCGCAGGAAGGCCATTTGCTGGCGACTTCCTTCCATCCCGAGTTGACCGGCGATGCACGTTTCCATGAGTATTTTATTTCGCTGGCAAGTTAATACCCTCGCAAGAATATAAAATAATAATGTCCATTCGCTCCCTTGATCTGCTCGACATCCCCACCCTTGCACGTTATCGAAATGATGTGTTAACCCTGGATAACGCGCGTGCCCTCACGCGTGGTCATCCTTTGGGGGCGCTGGGTTTGCTGGCATATATCAACCCTGCGCGTCACTTATATGCGGCGATTGAAAATGGCGGCGAGTCCGCTTTGCTGGGCGGGATCATTCATACGCGGGAAGAGTCGTTTGCAAGGTTGTTATACCTTGCGCCTTTATCAAACTTAAATGACCCGCAATTGCCGGCCTTGATCGAACATCTTGCGATTCAAGCGGGAGAGTGGCAGGCGGTGCACGTGATTGCAGAAGTGGACGAGACCAGCGATGTCTTCCCTGTGCTGCGGATGACAGGCTTCTCCGTCTATGCATGGCAGCGGGTATGGGATGTCAGTCTGTTTGAGAAAACAGAATCAAACCCCAGGCGCCGTCCTGAGCGTGCCGAGGGATTAAGTTGGAGGCGCATGCAATCCGTGGACTTGCACGCGGTGCAAAATCTGCATTATCAAATTGTGCCGCAATTGCTGCATCCTGTTGAACCTGCGCCGAATCGTGTAATGGGATTTGTACATCAGGGCATCAAATGTTATGCGAACATTGTTTCCGGCATGTATGGCGTTGTGTTGACGCCTCTCATCCATCCCGATGAAAACGATGTCAGTGGAAAAATCACATCCCTCGTGGCAAACCTGCCAGACCGCCGTGGGCGCCCCGTTTATTTAAATGTACGTTCGTATCAAGCATGGCTTGAACCGGTCCTGGAAGACCTCGGCGCAAAAGCTTCCGCACGGCAGGCGGTGATGGTGAAACACCTTGCACGGATGGTGAAGAATGGCCAGCCTGCGCGTACTCTTCCGGCAACTGCTGGAGTGCAGCCTTCGCACATGAGTAGAATGGACGTGGATGATTAAGGCGCTGATATTTGATTTCGATGGGCTGATCCTGGATACAGAGACGCCCGAAGTATTGGTTTGGCAGTCCATTTATCACGAACACGGATTTGAGCTTCCCATCGATGAATGGGAAAAGACGATCGGCGGATACGGCCTCTCGAACTTTGATGCGGCGGAACATCTTTCGTTTCTTTCTCAGGGACTGCTGGATCCTGTTTCGATGCGCACTCGCTACCGAAGAGAATCTGATCTGCTGATCCGGGCGAGTTCGATTATGCCGGGTGTGATTAAGATGATCGAGCAGGCGCGGGAACAAGGCATACAGTCTGCCATTGGTTCAAGCTCGCCGCATTCGTGGGTGGATACGCACGCGAAAAGACTTGGCATTTTTCATTATTTCAAGCACATTATTTGTCAGGATGACGTTCCGCCCGGCAGAACAAAGCCCAACCCGGACATCTACCTGAAGGCGTTGGAGCAACTCAAGGTCCGGAATACAGAAGCGATCGTCTTTGAGGATTCGCTCAACGGTGTGGAGGCTGCCCGCCGCGCAGGGATCTTCGTGGCGGCTGTCCCCAATCCATTAACTGCCAGGATGGGCGTTCGCGGCGACATCACGGTTTCATCGCTGGCGGACCTGTCCTTGCAGAATTTGCTGGGGCATTTAAGTCAGGGGTACCCATAGGGTACGATGTGAACAAGGACAAACGGACAGGCTATGCCAAAAATATTGGTGCTATTAGGTATGCTTGCATTGGCAGACGCAGGATTGGAATATCAGAGTATGATAGGGACACAATAGCATTAGCGGTAATAATACCGGTGGTATGACTTTAATTATTAAAGAAACGGAGAGAAAAATGAGTATTGGAAAAATCAAATGGCAGTCGGTTGTTTCAAAATATGCCTACCCTGAAACGCGGCGCAGTTTGTGGCAGGTGTTCAATTCGGTCATTCCCTTCTTTGCCTTGTGGTATCTGGCATATCGCAGTTTGGAGATAGGATATTGGTTGACGTTCCTGATCACCATTCCCGCGGCAGGATTTATGGTGCGGATGTTCATCATCTTCCATGATTGCTGCCACGGTTCCTTCTTCAAAACCCCGCTTGCGAATAACCGATTGGGATTGCTGCTCGGTGTGGCGGTCTGGACTCCTTATTATGCCTGGAAGCATTCCCATGCCATACACCATGCCACCGCCGGCGACCTCGACCGCCGCGGCATTGGCGACGTCTACACCATGACCGTGGAGGAGTATCTCGTCGCGCCCTGGTATAAAAAATTAGGCTATCGTGTGATGCGCAATCCGCTTATCCTTTTTACCGTTGGCGCCCTGATCGTCTTTGCGTTCGGACATCGTTTTTGGGAAAAGGATGCCGGCAAGCGCGAGAAGAACAGCGTGGTCTGGACGAATATCGCCCTGTTCGGCTTTGTCGGTTGGGCGATCTATCATATCGGTTGGCAGGCGTATTTACTGGTTGAGATTCCCATTTTGCTCATGGCTTGCGGCGCGGGCGTGTGGTTATTCTATGTGCAACACAATTTCGATCCGACCTATTGGGAGCGTCATCAGGATTGGCAGTTCTTCAAAGCCGGCATGGATGGTAGTTCATTCTACAAACTTCCCAAGGTCTTGCAGTGGTTCACAGGAAATATTGGCTTTCATCACATCCACCACCTCAGCCCGAAGATTCCGAACTATAAACTTGAAGAATGTCATAACGAAAACCTGATCTTCCAGATCGAGCCGCTCACGTTTAAGGACAGCTTGAAGTCGCTTTATTTCCGCATGTGGGATGAAAAGGAAAAGATGCTCGTCGGCTGGCGCGCCTTGAAAAAATACAGGATGCAAATGTAAAGCGATATGACTAAAATAAAAAGGGACTGGCTTTTTTTTGAGCCAGTCCCTTTTTATGGGTTAATAAAAGTTTAGTTTACACAACTTTTTCCCGCAAGACTGAAGACACGTAATCCATGCTTGCAACAACAATAGCAATGGCAAACATTTGCGCGCTTGCCGCGCGATAGTTCAGGAGGTTAATATTTTGCTGAAGCAGGAAACCAATGCCGCCACCGCCCACAAAACCAATGATGGTGGACATGCGCACATTGATATCCCAACGATACATGGTGTAGGAAATATAAGGCGGCACGATCTGCGGGACCACCGCGTACACAATGGTTTGCAAGCGATTCGCACCCGTGGCTTGTACGGCTTCTAGCGGGCCGGCCATGATGCTTTCCACCTGTTCGGAATAAAGTTTGGCCAGGCTGACAATGGTGTGCAAACCAAGCGCCATCATGCCTGCAAATGGACCGATGCCAACGGCGATCACGAAAACAATCGCCATAACCAGCGCTTCGATGGAACGTAAACCGTTCAGGAAGGTGCGTGTGATGTAGTAGATTACCATGCCAACCGGGAGTGTGTCCTTGGCCTTGGTAAAAACAGCCAATGCGAGGCCCAGTAAAGAGCCGGTCAGTGTGGGTCCCCACAGTGTATAAAAAGGATTCCCGATTTGGTAAAGCCACTCTACCAGCTGGCCGATCAATCCAAAGGTAACAACACCGGCCAGAGTGGAAAATATAAGATTGAATATCTTCACGCTACCGGCTGACATTCTTTCCGTGGTGCGTTGACCAAGATGCCCCATAAAACTGCTCAACGCACCGCCGGCTGCCAAGCCTCCCAATACCGCGGTGATAATTCCTACGATATCCCCCACCTGAAACAGGAAATTGCCAAGAAAAGCCAGAGACCCAAAAGCATTTCTACCCATCAACCCCAGGTTCTTTGAAAGACTGGCCAGTTGAAACAGGCCAAAAAAACCGATCAGCACGGTCAGGAACAACACGCCTAATCGCGCAAGTTGCAGGGATTTGCCCGGTTTGGAAATTTCTTCCTGGGGTAGAGCCCAACGAAACCCGAACGAAACCAGAATGGGAGTCAGAATAATTGAGATCACATTGACCGGAATGTTTCCTGCAAAAGGCGCACTTATTCCTGCCACCCAATGGACAACAAGATAACCTAGCACAATGCCAATTGGCCAGCCCAAAACAGAGAGCGCAATACTTCCCAATGGACTCTTCACTGGTTTCATCAAATTTCGCGCTGCAATAAAGCTTAACGGAATCGCGAGGAAGGTGCCGAAGGTGGTTGCTAAAAGGGCCAGGAAAACGGTCTCGACGATTTTTTCCCAGGTATCGTAGGCAGTTTTGGTAAAGTGGGGCGAGCCGACATTGCGGCGCAGGGTGGCGCGGATATATTGCACATCCTCGCTGAACCGCTTGGGGAGGGTCATTTCAAAGATGAAGTGGCCTGCATCGTCAGTCTCCACGTTATCGCGCCCAATCGCGACCGTGTTGGCCGGGTCACTGCTGGGGACAAAGCGAAGTGGGCCGATGGTGTGGGGAGCGAAATTAAACCCTTCCACTTGCACTGTTTCACCGGCATTGGCGCAGGCGGGGGTGATCACGAGATACGGCCCAACCTTATCGGGTTCCGGCATTGACGGGACGCCATTTGTCGGGCAGGGCAAATAAATCGGAGAGTTGATGATCTCCACTTCCTGTTCGTATTCGAAGATTTCAGGCTTGGCAAGCGCGCGCATCACGCGCGTCAGGCTTTGTTGCCGCCGTTCACTGCGCAGGTCTTCCAGGTCCACTTTGGTAATTTGAAAGCCGTAGGCATAAACAAGCAAGCCCGCGAGGACTGCCAATCCCACCTGAAGGGATTTCCAGGGAGATGCTTTTTTCTTGTTGTTATTATCTTTCATGGCATCCTCACCCTATCCGCTCGGCATCGCGGCCATAGATATCTTTGAATTTCTGATCGTCAATCTCACTGGGCAGACCCTCGAAGACCAGTTTCCCATCATTCAAGGCAACCACCCGGTCGGCGTAACGATGGACCAGGTCCAAAAAGTGCAAACTGCACAAGACCGTCACACCGTCTTTATCGTTGATATCTTCCAGGTGTTTCATAATGCTGTGCGCCAGGACAGGGTCGAGGCTGGCGACCGGTTCGTCGGCCAGGATGATTTCCGGATCCTGCATCAGGGCGCGGGCGATACCCACACGTTGTTGCTGGCCGCCGCTCAACTCATCCGCGCGCTCATTGGCCTTGTCGGCAATGCCCACGCGCTCCAGTTGTTTGATGGCTTTTTCCACATCCGCCTTCGGGAAACGATTCACCAAACTCCAGGCCGGGTTGATGTAGCCCAGCCGGCCTGCCAATACATTGGTAATCACTTTGGAACGATGGACAAGGTTGAACTGCTGGAAGACCATGCCGATCTTGCGGCGGATGCGGCGCATTTCCTCCGGCGAGGCTTTGGTGACATCCTCGCCATTCCAGAGGATCTGGCCATCGGTTGGTTCGATCAGGCGATTAATGCAGCGTAATAATGTGGATTTTCCCGACCCGCTTAATCCGATCACTGCCAGGAACTGCCCATCGGGCACTTCAAAGCTGACGTTATCAAGCGCTTTTACGCCGCCTTCGTAGATTTTGGTCAGGTTCTTGATCTGAAGCATATTGCATCGTCCTGAAAAAAGTGATTTTGATATCGACCGCACTTAAATAAACACGAATATCTTGCCCCTCATTGGTATAAAAAGAGAATAATTGCAATTATGGGCAGAGAGTTGCTCTCTGCCCATAATACTTTTAAAAATAATCAGACTTACGGTTCAATCTTGTAGCCAGTAGCCTCAACCATGGCGCGGACCACATCGTATTCGGAGTCGGTGGCGGGCAAAATACCAGACCAGCCATAGAAGTCGGCAGAGCCGATGGAGGCGTCCCAAGCTTCGGTCTCAGCAAAAGCAAGCAATGCCGCTTCGATCTGGGCGCGCAGGTCGGCCGGGAAATCGGGGCCGAAGGCCATCGTATCGTTCGGAATGGAAGCAGAGACAGCCAGCATGCGGACTTTCTGCATCACATCGGGGGCCTCGGTGCGGATGTTAGCGCGGGCATCCAAAACGCGATAACCGTCGCACAGGAGTTTCTTGCCCTCAGCGTCAGGAGCGCAGTTCGGGATGGCTTCCGCAGGAATTTCGTACTGCTCCAGGCTGGTGATCTTTCCAGCCAAGTAGTCTTCATAGCTGAAGATGGGGGCGCCATCCGGGTTCAGCGGAACGCTGTAGAAGACGGTGCCGAAATCAACTTCGCCATTGTAGACGGCGGTAACGGTCTGGTTGTGACCGCCGGTCTGAACCTGTTCACCGGGCGTGATGCCAGCCGCGGCAAGCTCAACGGTCGGGACCATGTAACCGGAGGTCGAACCTTGGTCACCGTAACCCCAGGTCGCGCCTTCCAAGTCGGCCAGGGTCTGGTATTCGCTGTCGCGGGCAACGATATATTCTGTCCAGTAAACCGGGTAGCCGAAGCGGACGGCTTTGAAGGCTACGTCCACGCCGCACAACTGGCTGGCGATGGCGTAACCGAGGCCGGGGATGAAGGCCATGGTGTCTGTGGGGGAGGCGCACATTTCTTCGATGGTCGCGGCGTAGGAGGTCGGGACAACCACTTCGAAGGTCAGGCCGGTGGCTTCATTCAAAGCCTGGGCCATGACATCACCACCGGTGGTAATGATGTTCGCATCCACAGAGGGAACGAACAACACCTTGATTGGATGCTCGGGAGAACCAACACCAGGCATGGGTGCCTCGGTGGCAACAGGCGCTTCGGTGGGAGCTTCAGTCATCGGAGCTTCGGTCACGGGAGCTTCAACGGCCGCAGGGGCGCAGGCACTGAGAATCATCGAAGCAGAAACGATGAGTGTCAGCATGACGAAAAACAAACGTTTGTTCATATCTTCTCCTCTTAAGAGATATATTGGGATTTTGGGGTGAGGACACCCCTGACTTTAAGATGATAACCCAAATCATTTGCATGAACAAGTACTCTTTTCTTAAAAAATGATTATTTATTACATATTCCCGTTTTATTGGTTAATAAAAACTTCCGTCGCAATTGGACGGAAGTAATTAGGACTTGTCTCAAAAATGCCATGTCACTCTGAGGGTGCAATTGTTGCGACCGAAGAGTCCCTTATTTAGGTGGTAGAGACCCTTCGCTATGCTCAGAGTGACATTTTTGAGATGACTTGTAGTAATTGTTCTCGGACGACTATTAACTAAACCACTGACACTGGTTCCTCATACGACTTGCGATGCATTACACCCAACGTGTGGATTTAAAAATGATCGAGGGGGTGCGGTTGATTATCCGTCTCAAGATGACGCAGTTAATTCATTTCCGATCCGCACAACTTCTTTTCCCAGCAAGTCAAAATCATCCTGCGTACTGCGATGATTTGCAATTGCGATACGCAAACAATAGCGATCATTGAGGGTTGTATACGATGGTACGGCAATTCCCTGCTCATGCAGTCGCATCAAAATCTCCTTGTTGAGCGCATTGAGCGCCTCATCATTCAGTCCGCCGGGGTTGAAGCGGAAGCAAACGATATCCATGCCGATGGGTGCAAGCAATTCCATATTGGGATCTTTCTCGACCAATTGACCGAAGTAATGCGCCTGCTCCACGTTGCGTGCGATCATTCTGCCAAAGCGGTCGAGTCCGTGTTCCTTGATGGACATCCACACCTTCAAGGCGCGGAATTGACGCGAAAGCTCCAGTCCATAGTCGCTAAACCAGATATGCCCGGATGCCAGTCCGCGTGTTTCGTGTGCCAGATATTCCGGGGTAAGTGAAAATGTGCCGCGATGAGATTTTTCAGAGCGCACAATGACGCAGCCAGCCTCAAAGGGAATATGCATCCATTTATGAAGATCAAGCCCGACTGAGTCAGCTCGTTCAATCCCAATGAGTTTGGGCTTCACATTTTCTGCGAGCACTGCCACCGCTCCAATTGCACCATCCACATGGAACCAAAGGTCTTCGTGCAGGCATAGATCAGCCAATGAGTTTAAGTCGTCAATGGCGCCGGTGTTGGTAGTGCCCGCGTTGCCGATCACACAGATCGGACGATGACCCGCATTGCGATCTTCCGCAATGGCTTGTTTCAACGCATCCAGGTCAATGCTGTAATCACTCTTCACAGGAATTTTCCGCAGACTGGCATTGCCCAGCCCAAGCAATTCAATCGCTTTTTGATTGGAACTATGTACCTCATTGGATGCGTAAACGGTCAATTTCTGCGGAGACGCCTGCATCCCCAATTCTCGTACATTGAATCCAGCTTTGACATTTCTCGCCACTGCGATGCCCACGAAATTAGCCATGGACCCGCCGCCTACCAGCAATCCACTGGAGTCTTTTGGAAAGCTGAGCATGTCTTTTATCCAATTGATTACCTGATCTTCGACCAGATTCGCAACGTGATTCCCGCCGCCAAGATTAGGATTCATCACCGCCGCCATAAAATCGGCAAGTGCGCCGAAGACCGTTCCGGCGCCCATGTACCATCCCCAGAAGCGCGGGTGGATATTCCCCATCGGATAGGGAAGGATGGTTTCTGAAAATTCCTTATAAACCGCATCCGCGCCAATGGGCTTGTGGGGAGCTGGCACATCAAATCGGGCGGCTATCTCATCCGGTACGGGCTGCCAGACGGGACGTTCGCGTACCGTTTCAAGATAGGTGATCGCGTCATCTACCATGCGATGGGCGAGTGCCCGCATCTCATCCCAGTTTTCGGGGTCCAGAGTCTCATAATGGTTTGTAGTATTCATCTAATTCTGCCTTTGTTTGTCTATAAAGTCGATATTAAAAAAGTATAACATAACCAGTTAATCAAAGTCTCCCATGATTAATATTTCATGGGAGACTTTCAATCAGATCGCCGAGTACCGTTCACTAATTGTTGCTAACTATTTCCCCATACAACTTCCGATGTACCACGCTCAACGCGCGGACTTGCTCTGCGGCGTGGTACGAAGACCTCACCAGCGGATTCGACTCCACCCACTTGAAACCGATCTCCATTCCATATTCACGCAGTTCGGCGAATTCTTCCATGGTGTAATAAC
>CAZEGE010000086.1:0-15674 GCA_964511765.1 uncultured Anaerolinea sp. | reverse complement strand
TCCATGCCGTCGATTTGATTCTGGAGAAAACATGCTTGAAAGAAAACCTCTCACCTGGTTTTTGATAATTACATTTCTAATTTCGTGGCCGCTGTTTCTCGCCCCGCTTTTGTTCGAAGAGATGAACACGACCACAAAACAATTGCTGTCTCAAGGGTTATGGGCGCTTGCCATGTGGGGGCCTGGCATCGCCGCCATCCTCACAACTTTGTTTGCAGCCAAAAAACCTTTCAGTAGTTTGCGATTGAATACATTGGGGCCAAAACGTTATTATCTTTGGGCCTGGCTTTTACCGATTGTATTGACCATCATGGGCGGATTATTGACCCTCTTATTCGGCATAGCAAAACTGGATTTGAACTTTGCAATGATCTCCGATTCAATGGCAGGCGGCGCAGATATTCCGGCCGGGATTATCGTACTGGCACTGATTCTGTTTGCATTCACGCTGGCGCCTTTTATCAACTTGCTCTTTGCACTCGGCGAAGAACTTGGCTGGCGCGGATTTCTACTTCCACATTTGATGCCATTGGGTCAATGGAAAGCCATCATGATCAGTGGGGTCATTTGGGGAATTTGGCATGCGCCCGCAATCATACAGGGACTTAATTATCCGGGCTATCCCATCCTCGGGATATTCATGATGATCGTCTTTTGTGTATTGCTTGGCACAATCTTTTCGTGGTTGTATCTGAATACAAAGAGTCCCTGGGTGGCAGCTTTGGCACATGGGGCAGTCAACGCGGTTGCCGGGTTGCCAGTCTTATTCTTTCAACCCGGTTTCAATATGGCATTGGGCGGAACGATTGCTACGCCAACCGCATGGATTGGCATGGCATTATTCATCGCATGGCTGATGTGGACAAAACGACTTCCAATGCAGAGTCCGGTTGCAGAAACGGGAGCAGTTGCCAGTCAAGAATGAGGCGAAACTACTTTAGAACATTTGTTCTGAATGATGGGTCAAAAAATGGGCGATGGTGAGTCGCCCATTTTTATATCATCCTAAATGCATCGGCATGATGACATGTAAAAAATCATCGTCGCCGACTGGCTTGACCACGCCAGGCGCATTTGCCGCGGAGGTCTCCAAGGCGACATTCGGGGTCTTGATCACCTCCAACGCCTCGCGTAAAAATTTGACATTGAACGCGATCAGCACACTGCCGCCATCCACTGTGGCTTCCACGATGGTTTCGTTCTTGCCGGTTTCCTCGGAGGCGGCGGAAATTTCCACTTCGCTGGGCTGCATTTCGCCCTTGGATTCTTTGATGTCCAAACGAGCGACATTGGAACCTTCGCGCGCAAAAATTTCAGCCTGCTTGCAAGCCTTGAGAAGCGAGGCGGTTGAAACCAGCGTGCGCGATTTGTAACTGCGCGGAATAATCTGATGGTAATCGGGAAAGGTGCCATCGATCAGTTGTGAAACAACTTCCACATCTTTCACACGGAACAAGACCTGCCCGCGATTCTTTGGCACAACCATGTAAATAAGCCCTTCACCATCCGCTGCAACCCGAGCCAGTTCGTTCAACGCACGCGCAGGGATGATGATATTGATGGGTTGTGAAACACTTTGTGAAAGCTGCGCCTTGCGGACGGAAAGACGGAAGCCATCCGCCGCCGCCATTGTGACCTTGTCTTTTTCAACATTCATCAAGACGCCCATCAAAACCGGGCGGGCTTCGTCTGTGGAAGCCGAAAAAGCGACCTGATGGATCATCTCTTTGAAATCAGCCACATTCAATTGAACCGCGCCCTCCATGTCAGGCGTGGGCAATGGCGGAAATTCCTGCGAGTCGATGCACTTGATGTCGTTGTTCGATGCGCCGCCCTTCACATGCAGGTTTTGCGTTTTCACATCGAGGGTCATTTGCACCTGATCGTTCGGCATGGCGCTCACCAAATCTGAAAAAGTTCTCGAAGGCACCGTGGTCGAACCCTCTTCGTCGATCCGCGCCGCGATCCAACACGTAATTCCCAATTCAAGATTGGTGGCTGAGAGTCGCAGGCGGCCTTCATCAGTCGCAACTAAAATATTGGATAATACAGGAAGCGTACTGCGCGGAGACACAGCGCGTGAGACAATGCTCAAGCCGCGTGCAAGGTTTTCTTGAAGGACAGTTACTTTCATAGGCGTTCGCCCTCGATTTCTCCTGATTAATTTTCAAAAGTATATCATTAAGTATGCAGGGCGTGCGCCGCAGCCTGCCATGGTCGGCTTGATTTTAGAATCCCTTTGCGGTATTCTTCAATCTCCATTCGGCTGCCCGGACAGGCCGAATCCAAGGGATGATCTTTAATGATGAATTGGGAAGATAGAAAAGACGAACTGACACTTGCGCTTAAAGCAAAGCGTTTTGGGCTTATCACCGATGTGGACGGTACCATCAGTCCCATTGTGGATGTGCCGGATTCTGCCCGCGTTACGCCAGCAAACTTACGCTTCCTGTCCCGACTGCAAAAACAACTGGCCCTCGTGGCGATTATATCCGGCCGCGCTGCGGAAGATGTGGCTCACAGGGTAGGCTTGACCGGCCTGGTCTATGTTGGCAATCATGGCATGGAAACCTGTGTGGACGGAAAAGTACAGGTATCCGCCAAGGCCCAAGCCTACCGCGAGACGCTTTTGGAAGCCGGGCTCGAGATCAAGAGAAATATGCTCAAGGGGATGCGCTTCGAAGATAAAGGCGTCACACTTTCGGTGCATTATCGCCAAACAGGGACACCGGAAAAAATTGCGGTCGAACTGGCTCCCCTTATGGAAGATATTGCCAGAACGCATGGCCTGGACTTGACACAAGGACGGATGGTTTTCGAATTTCGCCCGCCGGTCAAGGTCGACAAGGGTACAGCCTTCGAAGAATTAATTAAAACCCACCAATTGGATGGCGCTGTTTTTATTGGCGATGACACAACCGATATAGGCGCATTCCAAACCGCGCGCAGATTGCGAGAATCAGGTCAGTGTTTGTGTTACGGGTTGGGGGTCGCAGCTCAAGGCACGCCCAGGGCCGTTTTAACGGAGGCGGATTTCCTTGTTCAGGAAGTTGCGGGGGTTGAATCCTTTTTAGGCTGGCTATCAAAATCATGCATTGCGTCGTCCACCTGACGATAGAACCAGTCACGGATATCTGCGTTTATAACAATTTTCCGCAGGGCTTCAGCGCGTTTATTTTTTTCCTCCGGCGGCATGGTTAATCCCTCATGAATGGCATTGGCGGTCCCAAAAGTGTCAAACGGAGAGACGGTGAGCGCATGCTCACCAAGTTCGTAAAATGCTCCGGCGTCTTCTGAGAGAATCAGAACGCCATCCTTTTGATTGACGAGTACACCTTCCTTGGCAACCAGGTTCATCCCATCGGCTATCGGATTAACCAGCAGTACATCATAGAATTGCATAGCGGCAATCGCACGCTCGTAGTTATCGCCTACAACAATCCGCACCGATTCCCAGAAAGGGGTGCTGTAGTTGGCATTGATCATCCCGGCTTCAGACATAATATCCCGCAGATAATTCTGATATTCATCCACTTCCATACGGGACGGAACAAGCAGGGCCATCATTTGCACTTTGCCACGATGCTCAGGATGTTTTTCCAGCAGGGAGCGGTAAGCTTCGAGGCCGCGTAAAATATTCTTACTCGGTTCAACCCGATCGACCCGCAAAATCAACTTGCGGTCACCGACAAAGTTATACAGTTGAGACTTGAGCAGGTGGGTCTGCGGTTCTTCAACCAGGGACTGCAGTTTTTGTGTATCAATTGAAATAGGATATGCTATGGCCTTAACCACATGATCGTTGTAATAAACCGTATTGCGGCTGCCGCGCGAATGTGCATCCTCCAGATAAAAACGACAAGTCTCAACGAAGTTAAAAGCGTCTTTCTGGGTTTGAAAACCAACCCGGTCGGCTTGCAGTAAACTGGTTAAAATCGCCTTGCGTATCCGGTTGGGCAATATCCGCCAGGCATCCGGCCCTGGCCACGGAATATGAATAAACGGTTGAATTTGCACACGCTCGCCCAATAATTCACGCAGATAATAAGGCAGCAAATACAGGTGATAATCCTGCGGGAGAATGATGACGGGGCGCTTTTCATCCTTGATCGTCTCTGCCACCACGCCAGCGAACGCGCGGTTGATTTCCACATATCCATTATCCCAGGCATCCCAGGTTTCCTGCGTGATACTTGGATTGCGCGGTGTATCCCATAATTGATGCTGGGTAAAC
Organism: uncultured Anaerolinea sp.; assembly: GCA_964511765.1. Classification (GTDB taxonomy): domain Bacteria; phylum Chloroflexota; class Anaerolineae; order Anaerolineales; family Villigracilaceae; genus Villigracilis. The sequence continues at coordinate 11,440 of CAZEGE010000086.1, read as the reverse complement.
CACAGCAGGGGGTTTGCAATCTCATTGTAATAACCCTGATAAGCCTTTTTGGAGGGCTGCATCAAGCGCAGAGAAATGCCCTCGACATTTTGCGGTTTTTCACCGCTCGCTTGCAACCAGCGATGATCATCTTTACTCATGGTAGCCGCCACCCAAAGCACATCGTGCTTTTCAGCCAATGCGCCCAGTGCCGTTACCAAACCTCCGCTCCCACGACGGGCTTCAAAGAGACCGTTTGGTTTTCTCTTGAATTCAAACGGTCCGCGGTTTGAAACAACAACAATTAACGGTTTCATGGGGATCTCCGATCACCAACAGGGAATCTCCTGTTATTGAATACTTCATCGATAGGTATTCTAACAGTCGGGGAAGGGGGAGTCAATTTTTATTGATTTACATTATTAAAAATGGCATTTATTTTACTGGGCAGGCTGGGTTGCTGCCCAATTATCTTACAAACATCTCCAACACCCTTTCTTCCCTCTTCACCCATGTCGACCCTTCCACATCACGCCGCGCCTTGGCTCCCAACGCACGCCGGCGTACCTCATCCGCAAGCAAAGCCTCAATCGCCGCCTTCCACTCTAAAATTCCAGACTCTCGTTTTTCTTTTCCCACAGCCTGACAAAATACTGCATTCCCCTCATTCAGCACTTCGCGAATCGAAATCAAATCTGCGCAAACGATCGCCCGCGCGGACGCCATATACTCGAACATCTTCATCGGGTTGATGACCTCGGCAATGTCCTGCCCGCTGCTGGCTTCAATCGAACGACTATATGGCATCACCAAAATATCCGACGCGGTTTGATAAAGCGGGATGCTTTCATGTTTCACAAAACCCGTCATCGTCACGTTATTCATCTTCGCATTTTGCAATTGCCCGCGCCAATGCGCCACCAACTCAGGCGTGCCGCCCACCCATAAAAAATTCACCCGCGGCATCTGTTTCGCAAGTTCAAACAATAAATCTGCGCCCCTGCCGGGATAAATATGACCTGTGAACCCAACTGTCGTTCCCTCGGGTAGATTCAATTGACGACGCGCCTCGGCTGGACTGGGCAACCCATCATATTTTTCCAACTCGACGCCATTCGGCGCGACGAGCAGCGCTTCTTCCTTAAACTGGATTTTGGTCGAGCGTTCCAAAACCTTCTTCAACGCCGACGTAGTGACCGTCATCACCTTATGTCCGCGCGCTTTCCAAAATTGGCGCAGCCACCACGCGCCCATCTTGCCCGACACATCTGCGTGCATTTCAAGGACAACCGGATAACCAGCCCACAACCCCAACACCGCGGATTGTGGAAGCCATGTATAAATTAGGCCCGCTCCAAATCTTTTCACAGCACGCTGGGCATGGAAGATAAAGTCAAAGCGTTTGAGCCGCTTGATGGAGGGGAGCAGTTCAAGGTCGGGCGCGAGGCGCAGGCCATAATGCGCAAGAAGCGATTCGTGAGTCGCAGGCTCGGTCTCGGCAGGCGCATACATCCGCAGATCATGTCCCAACTGCATTAAAGCCTGGGCGACCTTCATCGCTTGAATTGAATTTGCGGTGAGAGAAGGGATGCGAGAGTTGGTGATCAGGGCTATCTTCAACCTTATCCTCCATCTTCCAGCTTTATTTCCTTCAATCCGCGCCAGGCCATGATGCCCACCGATGCAATGTAATAGAACGAAAGCAGGGCGGCCGCAGCAAGAATGCCGTAACGCGAAACAAAAAGGAATGACAAACCAAGTTTGAGCATCCCAATGATCAAAGTAACGTAAATTGGAAATTCGGGCAGGCCCAGCGAAAGCAATAATGGACGATTCCAAAACAGGCTGTAATTAAAGACCAGGCCAATGGTCAATGCAATCAGGGCTGGATACGCATCAAGATACTGTTCGCCTGAATAAATGAGAATGACCCAGCGTCCAAAGAGCATGAGTCCCAGGCCAAGTGCAAGGTTGTAAACCAGTGAAAGCGCCGTGATCTTTCGCAGAAAATCCTTGAGGCGGTGCCATGCTTTTTCCACAACAAGACGATTGATCTCTGGAAAGGTCGTGGAGATAAGCGGGTCGGCCGGGATGGCCAGAAAATGGACAATGGTATAAGCCACACGATAATAACCGACTGCGGTTGTATCGAGGAAGAAACCGATCCAGATCAATTCGCTTTCGCGGAAAATCTTGATGATGGTCGCGCTGATATTGGAACTGAACGCAAAATGAAGCAACGCGCGCGCGGAAGTTAACGCGGAGAGCGGCGTCTTCCACCATCCACTGCCAAGCATGCGCTGTAATTGCACTTGTGCGGTGACGAACATGCCGAGTCCGAGAATGGTCTTGCCAAGCAGGTACGCACCCAGCACAACCGGCAGTGTGCCCTTCAAGAAAAATGCGCCGACGATAATCAGCGTTGTAAAAATGCTTTGAACAAGGTTGATCGTGCCTTGCAGCCTGATCCTATCCGTCACCTGCAAGATGCCTGTGGATGTTTCTGTATTGAAGTTCGCCAACAAACCAAGTGCATAAACTGTGAACATCCAGGCCGCGCCGGGGGTTTTCGCAAGATATGTTTCTGCGTAGCCTGCTGTCAAAACAACAACGAGGAAAGCCAGCAGCGAGACAATTCCCTCCGTCAATCCGGCCGCTTTCATGATCGCCGAGGCTTTATCTTTTTCTCCCTTACTGAGATATTCGCCGCCATAGCGCACCACCAGTTCGCTCATCCTAAATGAGAAAAGACTGTTCACAGTGGAGGCAAAGGCCATGACCACCCCGAGCAGACCGAAACCAGAGGGTCCAAGCAGGCGCGTTGCCATCACGCCCTGCAAGACGCTTAATCCCAGGCTGATGGTATTACTGCTGAACAACACCCCGCTGGAGTGAATGATTTTCGTAAAGAGAGGGTCGTCCTTGTATTTTGAGAGGCGGGACATGGGTGGTATTGTACACAAAAAGCATTAATCACGGAGAACACAGAGTCCACAGAGAAATTCTTTTATGGATTTCTCTGTGGACTCTGTAATGAATTCTTTTGCAGCAGGACTACGGCGTCAGCACTTCCTTCGCCCACTCGCGTTCTGCATGATACCACGCGATCAGATTGCCAAGCCCCTCGCGCAAGTTGACCTGCGGGTTCCAACCCAGCACTTCCCGCGCTTTTGTCACATCCGCTTGATTGGTGAACATATCTGCCAGGTTGGGCGGGCCGTGTTGCACATTGGCATTCTTGCCCGTCAATTCTTCGATCATTTCAACAAGCTCATTAATGGTGATTACTTCATGCCCGCCGAGGTTGATAATTTCATAGCCAACAGGTTTTAATGCGGCAATCGTTCCCCGTACAATGTCATCTATATAGGTGAAGCCGCGTGATTGTTTTCCGTCACCATTGATGCGAACCGGCTGGCCCTCAAGAATCCACTGCACAAAGCGGAACATGGCAAGGTCGGGACGACCCGCAGGCCCATAGACCGTGAAAAAACGAACGACGGTCACGTCAATATCATAAAGATGATGGTAGGAATGAGCCAGCACTTCCGCAGCCTTTTTGCTGGCAGCATACGGCTGCATGGGTTCGCTACTGGAAGCCGTTTCGGGCGTCGGATAAAGCGGGTCCTGGCCGTAAATACTGGATGTGGAGGCAAGAATAAATTTTTTACATCCAAACTGACGGCACACCTCCAGCATGTTCAATGTCCCGGTGACATTGGATTCCAAAAACGCCCAGGGGTTCTGCACACTAAAGCGCACACCCGCGCGCGCCGCGAGGTTGATCACGCCGTCTAACTTTTCGTCCTTGAACAAATCAATGACGGATTTCTCTGAAATATCGCGTTTATGAAAGGTAAAACCCTTCAAGGCCTGAAGCCTCTTCAAACGATATTCCTTTATGCGCGGATCGTACGCATCGTTGACATTGTCAATGCCAACCACGGTATGCCCCTGATCGATCAGCATTTCAGATGTCCGTGCGCCGATAAAACCTGCCGCGCCTGTTACCAAATAATGAGCCATATCATCACCTTATGCGTCATTGCTTCCAGCTTGACGGTTGAGTCCGGCAAATATTTTTTCCCGTATCGAAACTCAGCCATCGCAATGACATCTATAATCTTTCAACCTTCTCGCTGGTCTTCCCTAATTTACCCGTGGCATTGCGCGAGTCAAAGACAAATTTGGCAGATTCGATGATCGCCTTGTAATCATATTGCGTATGATTGGTGACGATCACCACCGCATCAGATTCCTGCACGGATTTCATCATATCCTTCACGCTGTCCATCTGCCAGCCGTCATATTCATGATGAATATGCGGGATATAAGGATCATGATATTCGACGATCGCGCCCTTCTTTTGCAGAAGACCGATCACATCCATGGCGGGAGACTCGCGCACATCGTCAATATCAGGCTTGTAAGCCACGCCCAATACAAGCACCTTCGATCCTTTGAGAGGTTTACCGCGATCGTTCATCGCTTCCAGCACGCGGCTGACCACATAACGCGGCATATTGGTATTGATCTCGGATGCCAGTTCGATAAAACGGGCATTGTAATGGAAGGTTTTCATCTTCCATGAAAGATACAGCGGGTCAATCGGAATACAGTGACCACCCAAACCAGGCCCGGGCGTGAATTTCATAAAACCAAATGGCTTGGTGGCGGCAGCATCGATCACCTCCCACACATCCACGCCGAGGCGTTCACACATGATCGCCAGTTCATTGACCAGGCCGATATTGATCATACGGAAAGTATTTTCCAGCAGCTTCGACATTTCGGCCGCCTCTGCAGTAGACACATGATGCACGATCTTGATCGCGCCTTCATACCAGACAGTGGCTACTTCACCGCAGGTCTCGGTAATGCCACCCATCACTTTGGGTGTGTTAATGGTCGTGTAATCTTCGCGGCCCGGATCTACGCGCTCCGGGGAAAAAGCCAGGAACCAATCCTCACCAATGGTCAGGTTATGGTCAACACCCAATTTTGGCAGGAGCAGTTCACGGGTCGTGCCCGGATACGTGGTTGATTCCAAAACAATCACCATGCCTTTGTGCATATATTTAGCCAACTCCTCTGTCGCGGAAATGATAAATGACATATCCGGGTCGCCCGTCTGACGAAGCGGAGTTGGCACACAAATGCTGACAGCATCCATATCCTTTAATACGGAAAAATCGGTCGTGGCGGTAAGCTTTCCATCCCTGACAAGTTTTGCCACAGTCTCAGTTTTTACATCCGGGATATAGGATTTGCCATCGGCCAGCGCATCGACCTTGCGTTGATCGGGGTCCACACCCGTGACATGGAAGCCCGCCTCGCCAAATACAACGGCCAGCGGAAGCCCGACATATCCCAAACCAAGGATGGCTATATTGGCGTTTTTATCTTTCAGCTTTTTAATAAGAGTTTCTTTTATGGTCATTTTTTCCTTCAAAATATTAGAACAAATTCAATTGTTTTGGCTTTTCAGCCTGCTGAACAGCCTCTTCTGTTTTCTTTTCAAGCAAATCCTTTTTTCCTAACGCCGCACGCGCTTCTTGTAACTGTTCCGGTAACCTCGCAAAATCTGCAAGAATGGAGGGTTTCAATGCAGCTTGATGTAAAGCTGCCGCCGGGTGAAACATCGGAATGACGAAGCGATCTCCGACCTTTCGCATCTGGCCATGGATCGCACTAATCTTCGCGCCGGGGATGAACTTATTCATCGAAAATCGACCCAGCGTCACAATAATACTCGGATTAATGGCTTTAATCTGCGCTTCAAGATGAATATCGCAGGCTGCCAGCTCATCGGGCAATGGATCGCGATTGCCGGGCGGGCGGCATTTGACAACATTACCGATGAACACCTCCGCGCGAGTGACGCCGGCCTGCGCCAGCAATTGATCCAAAAACTTGCCTGCTGCGCCCACAAACGGACGTCCCTGCTCATTTTCATGAAAGCCCGGTCCCTCGCCAATGAACATGATCTCCGCGGCGGCAGGGCCTTCCCCCGGCACGGATCTCTTGCGTTCCGCATGCAAGGCGCAATTGGTACACACCGATACATCCTTTGCAATTTGAGCAAGCGTCTCTTCGGCAGTCATTTATCCTCCATGCAAATGATCACATATCCAAATGATCCAACGACATCAAGATCGCATCTTCACCATTGTCTTTATAATATTTTACGCGGCGGCCATCTTCCACAAAACCAAAATCGCGATACATGTTCAAAGCAATCAGATTACTCTCACGCACTTCCAAAAATGCCCTGATCGCGCCTTCTTTCTTTGCAGAACCTACTACATGCAAAAGCAGCTGCCTGCCAATACCCTGACCGCGAAATTCGGGATGGGTCGCAATCGTGGCGATATGAAGTTCGTCGACGATAAACCAGCCAACCAGCACCGCGATCACACGCCCATCCAGGTCCGTAACCCAGCAGCGTGAAGCCTCATTATCCGTCAATTCAAATTGAAAGGAACGCGGCGGCCACGGCAGACTGAATGAAACCTGATCAATCGCAACGACTTGCTCCAGGTCATTCAAAGTCATTTTGCGAATTTCATAATTCATGTAATCGGCGTCCCTGACACATGCAAATAGATCGGCGCAAGCGCTGCTGCATCATCCACCTGATCTGCCTGCCAGCGCGCCCACGCTAATTCCGCCAGTACGGATGGACGGCGCACACAATTCACAGGTGATGCCAGTAAAACATTTTTATTCTTCGATAACTTCTTTCGGTCTTCAGATGTTAACTCGCCTGCGATAATAGTTGAACTCTCGATCTGAGTAAGCAGCTCGTCCACCGTGCCGCTTCGTATTTCGCCTTCAGCCTGCCACTCTTTCTTCTGGTTTTTATACACATTGAAAGCGATGCGCGTCCGCCCGGCCTGCAACAATGCCACCAGCGGATATTTCGCCACAGGCTGTGCCGCCGCAATAATATCCAAAGTGGGGATGCCCATCACCGGCAAATGACGCGCAAACGCAATGCCCTTTACCAAAGACAGCCCGACTCTTAAACTTGTAAACGACCCTGGCCCGATTGCCACCCCCAAAGCATGAACCTTGTCCATGGAAACGCCGCAGCGATCCAAAAGTCCACAAAGAGCCGGGGCTAATTCAGTCGTGTGATGTTGATGAGCTGCCCAGGTCATCTCGCCGAGCACTTGCGCCCCGTCATATAAGGCCAGTCCCACCTGCGCGGTGGATGTATCCACGGCAAGCAGCATCACGCCCCTCCAAACATGGACTGGCGAACGCCGTCCAGTAGTTCATCATAGCGGTTTCCGTGCGCATGAAAATTCATCTGCCGATGTTCATCGGCGATATGATCGAGATCGATCCATAAATTTTCATTTGGAATTAAATTGCCCAAACGCTCAGGCCATTCGACGATCAGCGCACCTTCTGCAAGCATGGTATCAAGATCGAGTTCCTCGGCTTCCGGCGTGGAATCAAGGCGATACGCATCAAGATGAAATAGCTGACCACCGTCTGCGCGGCGATACATATTAACAAGGATGAATGTAGGGCTTGAAACTGCATCCATGGAACCCCAGCCTTGCGCAAGCCCCTGTACAAAGGTGGTTTTTCCCGCGCCGAGGTTGCCTTGTAAACAGATCACGTCTCCTGTTTTCAGCGAACCGCCAAGGCGCATACCGATACGGCGGGTTTGTTCCGGGCTTCTGCTGAAGAACTCCAGCATATGAGCATCTAGAATAGGCATGGCGAAAGAATTATACACTGCCCCCATCATCATTCAACTACCGCTATAAAAATATCTATTCTTTCTTCCCACGCCAGTTTTGCAGGACGGCCTCAAAATAAAGGCTTTCCAGGGCATTCACTTGCCCTTCAATGGAAAACTTCTCACTTAAATGCATGGAATGTTTGCCAAATTTCTCAAGTTTTTCATGGTCTGCCAGCAACCCTGAAACTGTGTTTGAAAACGCATTCACATCCAGTGGAACCATATAACCGTTCCGGTCATTTTCGATCATGCCTTCAAAGGCTTCATCCTCCACGGCCACCATCGGAAGCCCGGAGGCAATCGCCTCGATCACCGAAATGGGATGCACCTCCGTTGTGGAAGCGGAGAGGAACACTGTGGCATCATGCAGGACGTCAGGCAGGTCCGCGCGGTTGACCATGCCCAGGAAGTGGATGCGGTCTTTGACCTTCGTTGCAGCAACCTTCGCTTCAACGCTTTTTTTCGCGCTGCCATCCCCGGCAAAAACAAGCCTGGCATGCGGGTATTGTGCCGATATTCCGACAAAAGCATCCACCAGAAAATCAAGACGTTTTTCCGGATCCATGCGTCCCACCGACAAAAGGATCGGCGCATCGGACTTGATCCCAAGCCTGCTCCTGAGGCTGCCGGGATTCTTCGCCGTTTTGAAATTACTCAAATCAATGCCGTTGGGAATCGTATGGATCGGCTTGCGGACTTTCTGCTCCAGTAATAATCGCCCGAACTTTGGCGAGGGCACCACCACCTGGTCTCCAAGATTGGTGGTGGTGGTGCTGAACCAGCGCGCCCCGCGGCGGATAATACTTGTACCGCCGATAACCTTCAGGTAATGTGTGTAATCTGTAATGGACGTGTGATAGGTATAGATCAAAGGCAGGTTACTGGTGGACGCCATGACATAGGCAAGAAAACCCACCGTCAACGGGCTGTGCGCGTGCAAGACATCAAAGTGCCTGCGCGTTAGAGACCAGGTCGTCCGCGGCGTGCCAAGCACGGCCACATAAATCGGAGGTTTGTTCAAATACTTCAAGGAAGGGAGGCGAAACACGCCCGGCTCATTATCCTTGTACCCAGGGAATCTTGGCGCAAAGACAGTCACTTGATGGCCTCTGCGGGTAAGCCCCTCCGAGACCAATTGCAGGGAAATGGACACGCCGTTGACCTGCGGCGCATAGGTATCTGTAAAAAGCCCAATGCGAAGCGAACCTACATTCACCTGTGGGTTTGATTCAGTTGCGGACTCTGCCATGAATTGTTCTCCCGTATAGACAAAAAAGGTTTTAAAGACCTTTAGGTTCTATATTATTTTCTTCGCGCTGCGTCAAATTTGCTTTCAAGCGTTTTGCCAGTTCGCGCCTCGTCAACATCACACGGTGACCACATCCTTTGCATTCCAGGCCAATATCCGCGCCAAGGCGCACCACTGTCCATTCATACGAGCCGCAAGGGTGTGGTTTCCGCAAACGCAAATGATCTTTTATCTGCAAATCTGGAAGCATGAGCAGGATTATACCGCCGCGGCATGAATTACCAGCCCGTGCATGTTAAGGGTGTGTAAAAGTAATTCACGACTATTCGACTAAAGACTATTTGGCTATAATCCATCCATGACCGATTTCAAATTCTTCCACCCAACCGAAGTCCGTTACGGGGATCTTGATCCGCAGGGACATGTAAACAACGCAAAACACCTGACTTACTTCGAGCAGGCGCGTATTGCCTACATGATCGAATTGGGGTTGTTCACGAAAGACCAATCTTTCATGGAGATCGGTGTGATCCTGGCAGATGTGCACATCACATATCTTGCACCGATCTATTTTGGCGAACGTATAAATGTTGGGGTTCATATATCGAAACTGGGGAACAAGTCCATGACGTGGGCGCAGAATATCGTGGATGCAAAGACGGGCAAAGAGTTATCCAAGGGTGAAGTTGTGCTGGTGACGTATGATTATAAAGAAGAGAAGACGATCAATATTCCGCACGAGTGGCGCGAGAAGATAAAGGCGTTTGAAGGTTTGTAAAGTTTTTTGTCATTCTGAGCCGCTCGGCGGCGAAGAATCTCGACGGCTATCCTAGAGACCCTGCGCTGTGCTCACATCGTCCCGATGTCTTTCGGGAGGGTGGCCTAAATAATTTGTATGGAGAATCCATGTCCCTGCCCCCGATTGACGAAAACTATTTCACATCCTTCCTCGTTGACCTGCTCAACATCCCTTCCCCCACTGGTTTTGCCGAACCCGCGATTGATTTTGTGGAAAAAGAATTATCCAAATACAAGCAACTCCAACTTTCACGCACACGCAAAGGCGCACTGCTCGCAAAATGGGAAGTAAAAAGTAAAGAAGCGCCCGTGGCGCTCACCGCGCATGTGGATACGCTCGGCGCGGTGGTAAAGGAAATTAAATCGAATGGAAGATTGCGATTAAGCCGTGTGGGCGGAATTCAATGGCCCTCTGTGGAAACGGAAGGCGTGTGGATATTCACAGCCAAAGGTGAAAAGATTCGCGGATCGGTTTTGATCGATACTGCATCGGGTCATATTTTCAGCGGGGCGGGAGGGGAAACCCCGCGCAGTGACGCTCACATGGAGGTGCGCCTTGATGCGCGCACAACTTCCGAACAGGAGACGCGTGGACTTGGCATTAACATCGGTGATTGCGTGGCTTTTGATCCGCGTGTGGAAGTGACCAATGGTTTCATCCGCTCGCGCTTCCTGGACGACAAGGCTTGCGTGGCAAATCTCGTCGCGGCGATCAAGTCAATGGCAGAAGCAGGCCAAAGTCCGGTACGAAGCGTATATTTCCTCTTTTCAAATTATGAAGAGGTCGGCCACGGCGCGGCGTCGGGGATTCCATCCGATGTAGCGGAGCTGGTCACGGTGGACATGGCAGTCGTTGGCGAGGGGCAGGCCTCGGATGAATTTCATGCGACCTTGTGCATCAAAGACAGCGCGGGGGTGTATCACGAGGGCCTGAATAAGAAAATGCGCGCACTGGCGGAGCAATACAGGATCCCGTATAAAACGGATGTATATCCATTTTATGGTTCGGACGGCGAATCGTTTTGGCGCGCGGGCGGCGATGTGGCATTGTCGTTGATCGGCCCCGGCATCGACGCCTCGCACAATTACGAACGCGCCCACATGGACGGCTTGAACGCCACCACAAATTGGATCATGGCTTATCTGCTTAACTAATGTCATGGCGAAACTCCTTCGGGGTCACGCCATGACGGGATGGAAAAAATGAAATTAGACGCTGCCCTGCCTCCTGTTGCATTAAAAGATGTCCCTGCAATTGCGAAAGCTGCCGAAGACATCGGCTTCGCCGCGCTGTGGACCCAGGAAACCCAGCATGACCCATTCCTGCCCTGCACATTGATGGCGGAACATTCCTCGCGCATGGAATTTGGCACCGCCATTGCCGTGTCCTTTGCGCGCTCGCCTGCCAACCTGGCCTACACCGCCTGGGATTTGGCGGCTCAGTCCGGGGGGCGATTCATCCTGGGACTCGGCACACAGGTCAAGGCGCATATTGAACGCAGGTTCGGCATGGCCTGGCCCGAATCAGTGACGGGAAAATTACGCGAGCAGATCCAGGTCATCCGCGCATTTTGGGATTGCTGGCAAAACGGCACGAAGTTAAATTTCCGCGGCGAGTACTACAAAGCGACTTTAATGTCGCCGTTCTTTAATCC
>CAZEGE010000085.1:4278-15799 GCA_964511765.1 uncultured Anaerolinea sp. | reverse complement strand
GTTCGGTGTCGCGCAGTTCAGGTGAAGACGTATCGCCCTCGACCTTTGATTTCGGATTGATCAGTTTTGTGGGGTCAAGCACGTTGCCGCAGGCATCGCATTGATCGGAGCGAGCGCCTTCGGTGCCGCAGATGTAGCAAGTCCCTTCGATGTAACGGTCCGGCAGGAAACGGTTCAAGCCGGGTGAGAACCATTGCGGTTCCGTTTTCTTGAACAGGAATCCGTTCTTCTGTAACGCCAAAAAGATGGCCTGCGACACCTTGAAGTGATTCTCGCTGTGCGTGGTCGTGTACAGGTCATACGAAATGCCGATCTGCTTGAACAGGTCAATGAAACCTTCGTGATAGAACTTGTACACTTCCTCAACAGGCTTGCCAAGTTTGTCCGCGCTCATGGTGACGGGCGTGCCGTGTGAATCCGTGCCAGTGATCATCAACACGTTGTTGCCTTTCAGGCGATGATAACGTGCCACAATGTCCCCGGGCAGGTGTGAGCCGGTCAGGTTTCCCACGTGGATTTCAGCATTGGCGTAAGGCCAGGCAACGGCGATTAAGATATTTTCGGGCATTCGTGTCTCCGTTTCATAAATGTCGTTGCGAGGAGCGGTTTTGTTCTTTGCGACGAAGCAATCTCCTTCTAATTTGGGATTGCTTCGTCGCGGCGAGCGCCCGCCTCGCAATGACATGTTGATATACAAACAAAAAGGCCATCCGTATAATGGACAGCCCGTTTTCGTTCAGGTATGTGAACCTAACGTGCTTTCCACTCTGCGCGGCAGAACATCTCCATTTGCATGGCCATGCCCATAACGGGCGCTTTGGTCATTGTCACGGTGGGGAAAACAGGATTTGTGTTCATACAGCCAAGTTTACTATGTCCTCTGATTGATGGCAAGTGGAAGGGGTTCTTTCAGTTTTCCAATTATGAATTATATTGTCGATATGGGTAAACCCTATTATTTGAACCTTACCTAATTGGCCTTTGGGAGTTGTTATGACTCTGCACATGGATAACGTGGATTGTTCAGAATTCACGGAAAAACCCGAGAAAAATTCGTGTTAAACTATGTGTATTCGTCAAGTCCATGCCCCATGGGTTTTTACTTACGACAATTCACAACCAGCCACTTAATTGTAAAATATTCGCAACTTTTCGTGTGCTAAACAAAAAATGATTTACTAAAAGCCTCACGGGTTGCCGTAATTACGCTTGTTTCTGGAATAAACCTGCAGGCTGGAGCGTAACATTAGAGAGGTAGGTTTGTTGACCCACTCTTTTGTGTTTTGGAGGTCTTTATGAAGTGGTACAAAAGCCGCACTCTATATTTGTCTTCCTTGATCGGGATTCTCGGGGGAGCAGTATTTCTTGTGATAGGAACCTGGCTTGAGTTTAATAGACAGCATCTTCCGTCCACCCTGTGGTCTTTTTGGTATCTTCATAGAACCGAACCCATGATATTTATTCTGGACCTTGCCCCTCTAGTGATGGGCATTATGATGGGCTTGATCGGGTTACAACGCAATCTTTCAGCCGCAATTTCCCAGGGGGAAAAAGAATGGGAGGTTATTTTCGACTCTTTTTCAAACTTGATCTTTGTTACCGATACAAAAAATATTATCCTGCGTTGCAACCACACCGTCGTGGATCGCCTCAATACAAAACTTGCCGATGTGATCGGCAAGCCGCTTTCGGAGGTGTTGGGGGATGGTTATCTGGAATTACAAAAAACAGGAACGACTGAATTCACCTGGCTGCAGCGCCTGTATGACGTCTTTATTCATTCTGTGCAGGTTGAAGGAGCGGAACCCCAAAACCTTGTGATCCTGCAGGATATCACAGAACGAAAGCAGGCGGAGAGCGCCCTCTATATGGAACGCAATCTATTAAGGCAATTGATAGACAACATACCTGACCGCGTCTACGTCAAGGATACTGAGGGGCGTAAAACGCTCAGTAATAAGGCAGATATGCAGGCCTCTGGCGCAAAAACAATGGAGGAGGTTATCGGCAAGACCGATTTTGACATCTATCCCTCCGAATTGGCGGAGAAATATTGGGCTGATGACAAATTCATCCTCGATATACAAAGCCCTGTAGTGAATCGTGAAGAACTTCGCCTGGATGAGTATGGAAATTCAGTCTGGATGATGACAACCAAGGTCCCGATCCAGGATGGCCAGGAAAATATTGTGGGCTTCATCGGTATTGGCCGCGATATTACCCGCCAGAAGATGAATGAGATGGAGCTCAAGCGGCAGAAACAATTTTATGAAACGCTGATCTCGAACAGTCCGGTGGCCATTGTGGTGCTTGATAATGATGAAAAGATCAGTTCCTGCAACCCCGCCTTTGAGAGCTTGTTCGGTTACAAAAGCCACAAGATCATCGGCGTATCGCTGGATACGCTGATCACAACCGATGAAACCCGCGCAGAGGCTGTTGAATATACCCAGCAGGTAATGAATAAACCAGTTCATGCGATCAGCAAACGCCGCCGCAAGGATGGTTCCATGGTGGATGTGGAGATCTTTGGCGTTCCCGTGATTGTGGGGGAGGAGAAAATTGGCGCCCTGGCGATCTATCATAATATTTCTGAAATCGTCCGTGCCCAGCTGGAAGCGGAACAAGCCAACCGCTCCAAAAGTGAATTCCTCGCCAATATGAGTCATGAGATCCGTACTCCCATGAACGGGGTGATCGGCATGTTGGAACTTGCCCTCGATACCTCACTGACCAACGAACAACAGGATTTATTACTAACCTCCCTCGAAAGCGCTGAAGCGCTCCTTTCCTTGTTGAATGATATTTTGGATTTTTCAAAGATCGAAGCAGGCAAACTTGACCTTGAAGTCAACGATTTCAACCTCCGGGACATGGTTGAAGATCTTGGCTACACTCTTGCCAAACGTGCACAGGATAAAGGCCTCGAATTGATCTGTTTGGTGCACCCGGATATCCGATATACACTGCGCGGAGATGCGGGCCGCCTGCGTCAGATATTGACCAACCTGATTGGAAATGCGATCAAGTTCACCCATCAGGGAGAGATCGTGGTCCGCGCTGAGGCGCTTGAAGAGACCAATGCCCATGTCCGCATCCATTTTTCTGTTCAGGATACCGGCATCGGTATCCCACTGGAAAGGCAGTCAACCGTCTTCGACCGATTTACTCAGGCCGATGGCTCCACAACCAGAAAATATGGCGGTACCGGCCTTGGGTTGACAATCTCCAGGCAATTGGTTGAAGCCATGAACGGTGTCATGGGGCTAAAGAGTGAATCGGGGACTGGAAGTGACTTTTGGTTTGACATCACATTTGAAAAAAATGAGGCCGAAACGCAACCAGATATGCAGGTCCCTCCATCCTCTGTGGATCTACATACTGCGCGCATCCTGGGGGTGGATGACAACCAAACCAATTGCCTTGTCCTCTCAAAAACGGTGGAGGGATTTGGCTGCCGCATCGACACCGCAGCAAGCGGTACACGGGGACTCGAAATGCTTCATCAAGCTGTACAAAGCGGCGACCCCTATGATGTGGTCCTGCTGGATATGCAAATGCCAGACATGGATGGCGAGCAGACCGCGCGTGCCATCAAAAGCGACCCGCTTGTCAAGGATGTCAAAATTATCATCCTTACCTCTATGGGTAAACGCGGCGACGCCGCCCGCCTGGAGGCATTGGGCTGCTCAGGCTATCTACTAAAACCGGTCAAACAACAGATGTTGAACGAAGCGCTGGCGGCGGTGCTTAAAGGCGAGGATGAAAAGGAAAAAGGCATCATCACCCGCCACGTCATCGCTGAGAAGCACACAGGCGATAAACGCCTGTTACTTGCGGAAGATAATTCGATCAATCAAAAACTGGCTGTTGCCATTCTTCAGAAAGCAGGGTATTCCGTGGATGTCGTGGATAATGGAATACAAGCCTTTGAAAAAACGATCTCGGGCGGGTATAGCGCTGTGCTCATGGATGTACAAATGCCCGAGCTTGATGGCTTTGAAGCCACGCGCAAGATCCGTGATTGGGAGAGTGTGCATGATCAGCATATCCCAATCATTGCCATGACGGCGCATGCCATGAAAGGTGATCGCGAAAAATGTCTCGATGCGGGCATGGATGATTATTTATCAAAACCCATCGACTCGAGCCTCCTTCGTAATGTCCTTGAACGCTGGCTGAAAAACCCCCCACATCAACTATATGCCTCCGTGAAAAGCTCGCCGGCTTTTTCACTGGAACCGCAAAACTTTGCCATTGAGATGGATGAGGGTCTTTTTGGCGAGGAGGCAAAACCCGCCTCAACCCCGGCTGAGATGGCTGATCAGCCGGCCGCAGCGTTGACTCCGCCCGAACTCCCTGTTGACCTCGAGACCGCTCTTTTCCATTTTGACGGTGACCGTGAATTTATGCTTGAAATGTGCCAGGATTTTCGCGATCATTTATCCTTGCGCATCGATGAAATCCAAGCGGCTTTTAAAGCTGGCGATGCCAGGACCCTTTGCCGTCATGCGCATACCTTAAAAGGTGTATCCTTGAATTTCGACGCCGCATATTTGGCCGAACTTGCTGCCCGTCTTGAAGACTCGTGCAGGCGTGAAATCGTAAAAGAGACAGGTCCCCTGATAGAAAAAATAGAGGTTGAATCTATCAGAGTTCATGATTTTCTTGCCCAACATATATAGATCCCGGAAAACCCACCATGACCAAAATATTATTCATTGACGACGAACTCATTAACCATAAACTGATTGCCAAAGCGCTTCAACCGCTTGGGCATCAGATCAACTATGCGGAAGATGGCATAAACGGAATTGCACAGGCGCGCGCCATGAAGCCCGACCTGATCATTACCGACGTCATCATGCCCGATATTACCGGGTATGAAGTTACCCGACAGCTTCGCCGCGACCCCCAGTTTCTTACCACGCCCATTCTCGTTCTTACCGCCCAATCCGGGCTGCAGGATAAGTTAAAGGCATTTGAATCCGGTGCCGACGATTATCTGAGCAAACCCTTCGAACCTGCCGAACTTCTTGCACACGTCACCGCTCTTTTACGGCGTGCTGCATTGGCCCAACCTGCCATGCCTTCTCAAGGTGCAGGCGAGGTGGCGCGCATGATCGCTGTTCACAGTTTACGTGGAGGCACAGGCTGCTCGACCCTGGCTGTGAATATTGGAATAGCTCTTGCCGGCCTATGGGGACGAACGATCCTTCTTGACCTTACCATGACAGCAGGTCAGGTGGCGCTTATGTTAAATAAGAATTTACGCCGCACATGGGCCGATATTGCCCGTTTCAAAGCTGGCGAAGTGGATGAGGATTCACTTAATAGCGTCATCAGTGTCCATGAAAGCGGGATGGCGTTTATTGCCGCGCCTACATTCCCGGAAGAAGGGGAAGGGTTGCGTGGAGATACTTTATTGGAGGTGCTTTCGCTGCTAAAAAAACAATACGATTATATTATTGCCGACCTGCCGCATGATTTTGGCGAAATCGCATTATCTGCGCTTGATCTTGCGGATAGTATTTTATTGGTTGGCACTCCAGACATGGCATCGGTGCGTGCCACCGCCGCCGCCTTGGATTCCTACACCAAACTGGGTTACTCGATGGAAAAAATCAAACCGCTTTTAAACGCCACATTTCCCCATTCGAGTTTGTCAAAGGGGAAAATCGAAACTGCAATGGGCATGGGTTTTGTGGCGTCCATTCCATACGTCCCCGATCTGATCGTGGAGGCTATAAATTTTGGACGTCCATTTGTGTACGAAAAACCTCAGGAGCCTGTTTCTGCACTTCTTGAAGATTTTGCCTTCTTTTTGAGTAAAGTGGAACATAAAAAATCCAAACCCCAAAACCCATCTGATGCATGGAAGCGCGTTTACAAACGCTATCAGAGTAGAAGAAAATAATACAGATTTTCCCAGGGTTAATCGCTGGCTATCCGGTTCTTAATGTTTATAAAATACTGGCCGACTCGTAATTGAGACGGCCAGTATTTTTTGGAGAAAGGTTTTCTATTGCAACAGATCTTTTAGTTTCGCAAATGGCGAATCGGACTGTTCAGGCCTGTGGCCGCAATCCTTTTCATTCAGGCTCTGGCCGCATTCAGGGCATAGTCCCTTGCAATCGGGTTTGCATAACGGGTTGATGGGGATTTCAAGCAGGGCGTACTCGCGCAGGAGTTCTGCAATATCAAGGTGGGCATCCTCGGGAAGGATGAGGCCCGATTCGGTCTCGGAGCGTTTGTCGAAGGCGTAAAGCTCGGTGAAGGACCAATCCAGTTCATGGTCAAAGTCCGTGAGACAGCGCACGCAGTTGAGGGTGGTCTCAGCGGAGAAATCTGCCTGCAGGATGAGTCCCTGCGGGGTTTTACCGACATTGGCAATTCCCTCAAAGTAACGTAATTCAAAGTCTTCACCCAGGTTGACTTTGTCTAATGCAAAAGGGAAGTCATGGTTGTAGCCGATCTCCTCGTGGATGATGAAACCGACGTTAAAGCGGAAGGGTTTTTTAGGGCTGGGCATGGAAAAAAGAGTGATGAAGGATGAAAGGTGGATGAAACGATCTATTAAGCGGCAAGCGACTATTCGATGGGAAACTACTCACACTTTTCTATCTACAATATACCGCGCGAGGTTTTCAAGCGCCTCGCGTTCGGCGCAGGGTTCCATTGAATCGAGCCTCGCAAGTGCGCAGTCGATATGTTGCTCGGCTTCAAGCATGGCCATCTTGGCCGCATTACTCGCGCGGATGTTATCCACCAGGCGGATCATGTTTTCGTTATTTGTCCAGCCGCCGTTCGGCAGGGAGAGTACATCGGCATCATTTTGGTTTGCTTCGGCGTAGTAAATGGCTGGCAGGGTGACCAGGCCGTTCAGCAGGTCTGAGCCGAGCGGCTTGCCAACTGCTGTCTGGTCGCCGTTGAAGTCGAGGATGTCGTCCACGATCTGGAAGGCCATGCCGATCTGATAGCCAAAATCGCGCATGGCCTCAACCGTCTCTTCACTGGCCGGGCTGACCATGGCCGCGGAACGCGAGGTCATTTCAAACAGCGAAGCGGTCTTTGCGTAAATGCGTTTGTAATAGTTATCGCGGTTGACCAGTCCGCGTGAGGTGAACATTTGCGTGAGTTCACCGTTGACGATGATGGCCAATGTTTCGGAGAATTGTTTCATCAAGGGCAGGTGATCGGTTTCAGCGGCGAGTTTGGCGGCGCGCGCAAAAAGATAGTCGCCTGTCAAGACGGTGGCAGGCGGCGACCAGCGCGCATTTAACGTTGCCATGCCCCTGCGCAGCAAGGCCCCGTCGATCAAGTCATCATGCACCAGGGTTGCGGTGTGAAGCAGTTCAACTGCCGCGCCGAGTGTGACGAGTTTTTCAAGGGGCGCACCCAGCATATTTCCGACCAGCAGGCTGAGGGTCGGGCGGATGCGCTTGCCGCCGGCCGCGAGCAAATGCTCCAAAGCGGCGCGCAAGTCGGGATGAGATTCATCCGCCTGCGACCGCATCCGTTCTTCAACGAGTTTAATTTCCTGTGTGACGGGTGAGATAAAAGTTACTGCGTTCAAATCAGTCTCCCCATGCAAAGAGCCGTGCCGCGTTGGCGGTCGTAATAGCGGCGATCTCCGCAGGGCTTTTTAAATGGATTTCTGCTATTTTATCAGCAATATGATGAATAAAGGCAGGTTCGTTTCTTTTGCCGCGAAACGGCGCGGGAGCCAGGAAAGGCGCATCGGTTTCGATCAGAATTTTGTCAAGTGGCAATTGTCTGAGAATTTCGCGCTTTTCGTCCGCATTTTTATAGGTTACGGGACCCGTAATCCCAAGGTAAAAATTGAGAGTCAGCGCCTTTTGAGCGGTTTCAAGATTTCCGTTGAACGAGTGAAGCACGCCGGGTCTTTCCGCGCGCATGCCCTGCAAACTCTTTTGCCATTTACTCAAAATTTCAAGCAGGTCAAGCGAGGCTTCACCGAACCAGGCATCGTTTTCCTCACGCATGTGAATGATGACCGGCTTGTTGATTTCCTTTGCAAATGCAAGTTGTTGTTTGAGCGCTTCGCGTTGAATGGCGCGCTTATCGCTTTCCTTCACCCAGTAATAATCAATGCCGATCTCTCCAATCGCAACCACCTTGGTGTGTTTTGCCAGTTCCATCACCTCCCGAAAGGTTTGTTCGGAGAATTCCTCCAGATCGGTTGGATGGAACCCAACCGCCGCATACACGCTGGGATTCGACTCTGCCAGCCGCACCGCCTCTTTACTCGACCTGTGGTGGAGTCCTGGCACGAGCAGCCGAATCAACCCTGAATCATTTGCGCGTTGGATCACTTCCGCGCGGTCAGGGTCGAACTTGTGATAGTCGAGGTGGCAGTGGGTGTCGGTCAGATGCAAGTGTCAAGTTCCAGGTTTCATGTGTCAAGTGCGCCAATGCCAGGCTGCCTGGCAATGGCGCACTTGACACTTTATTTTATCCCAGCCACTTTCAAGCCATCTTCCAAAATCGCTTTGACTTTATCCTTGTGAAGGGTCTCGCAATACACCCGCAGGATGGGTTCTGTACCGCTGAAGCGGATCAACATCCAGCCGCCATCTTCGAGTTTGAATTGGAAACCATCCACGGTGATGAGCTCGGTCACTTTCAAGCCGCCGAGGGTTTGGGGATTATTTTCCATGATGATTTTCTTGCGCGCGTCAGGGTCGCCGCTGAAAGGACTGTCCACTCGGTCATAGAAATATTCACCGCCAACCTTGGCAAACAAGTCTTTGAGTAATTCGGTTGGTTTCTTGCCAGTCTTTACCATGAAGTCGAGCATGTACAACCCGGCCAGGATCCCATCGCGCTCGGGGACGTTTCCACGGAAGGCATAGCCGCCGCTTTCCTCGCCGCCGATCAGCGCGTTGGTCTCGGTCATCTTTGGGGCGACGTATTTGAATCCCACGCCTGTTTCATGGACGGGTACCCCATAAATCCTGCCGAGCTTGTTCAACATAACCGTCGTGGAGAGGGTCTTCACAATGTCGCCGCGTTCGCCGCGAATTTCAAGCAGGTAATAGGCGAGCAGGGCATACACACGTAATTGATTGATGAACTCACCGTTCTCATCGCCGATGCCGCAGCGGTCTGCGTCACCATCTGTGATCAAAAGCACATCGGCTTTATTGTCCACTGTGGCTTTCAAACCCACATCGATATTCGGCTGGATGGGTTCAGGTCGCTTCATTTCAGGGAAGGACGGATTGCGTTCATTGTGGATCTCCATCACGCGGGTCTTTCCGCCCGCCAGCAGACGGGGGAACCAACCCGCGCCGTTGCCCCACATGGCATCCACCATCACGGTCAGTCCGGCATCCTTGATGGGTTGCAGGTCAATCAGGCCATCACGAGTTAAGTGTTCTATGTAAGGAGTCGCTGCGTCGAATTTGACGATCTCGCCGGCAGCCTCCGCTTCCTTGTAATTCTTTCGTTTTATATTTTTGATATCGTCGGGGATTCCGCCTTCGATCTGCTTCAAACCTTCGGGATCGATCGCGCCGCCTGTCTCATTGCGGACTTTGAATCCATTGTCAGTGGGCGGGTTGTGACTGGCAGTGATGTTCACCGCACCGGCCGCTTTTTTATCCACTACGGCATAGGCAATCACAGGGGTGGGAGTTGCGCCATCCGTTAAATAAACCTTTAATCCATTGCCTGCCAGCACTTCCGCAACTGCCGCGGCGAAGTGTTCACTGCTAAAACGCTTGTCATACCCAACAACGATCCATTGTCCTTTTTTGCCAATCGAAAGCATATAGGAGGCAAATCCCTGCGCACAGCGGCGCACGTTATCGAAGGTGTAATCCTCTGCGATGAATCCGCGCCAACCGTCTGTGCCGAATTTTATTTTTTGTACCATTGAATCTTCTCCTGAAAAATGATGACCTTGAAAATTATATCATCCGAAAAAAGAGCCCCGGGATAATTTCTCGAAGTTCTTTTTCTGTCTATTTATTGAAAATGGTGTTGAAAGCCCATGTCAGTTTTTTAAGCAACTCAGGGTTGAAAACCTTGTACGCCTCCAGATGTCCGGAAATGGGGAGTAGTAAGCTGATTGCAATCGTATAAATACATAGGACAATACCCAAAACTGCCAATGATGACCTGGCTATGGGGCGGGTTTTTAACAGGGTGAGTCCCTGCCAGAAACCGATCACTGCCAGAAGAGACAGCACAGGTACCAGGTCCAGCAGGTAACGCATGGTCGTGAAGAAAAATATCTGCAAGGCGAAAAATGTCAAAAGGGATGAACCCGTCAGGCAGATCAATATCCAGCGAAAGTTCCTGTCTTTGTTAAGCCCAGCGAGGAATCCAAGGATCATGAACGGACTTCCAACAAAAATTCCTGTGATGCCTTCCGCCAGCAGTAAATAGAAATCCGGAAAAATCCCCTGCATCCACGAAGGTCCCGCCCAGCGGGTGGGGAAGAGGAAGGGGAAGGCTTTTCGCCATTCCAATGGATTGAAGAGGGTTTTGTAAAGGTTAAATGGGACGTAAGCCAGTGAAAAAGTTTCATCCAGGGATTCGGACAGGTTGTAACTGGTGAGTTGATATCGCAGGCCAAATTCGGTGATCGAATCAAAGCGCGCGTAGTTATACCAGCCATAGCCGATTGCACCGAGGATCAAGGGCATGGTAAATGCAATGATCAAGGTAAAGGTCCTATCTTGTCCTGATTTGACTGCCCATATCACGGCGATGAGCGCCAGGAATCCAATCGGCAGCGCCAGAGTGGTACGAGAACCGACTGCAAGTGCGAAAAATGATCCTGCCAGGAAGAGGCGCGTGGGTGAAAGACGATGGAATGCAGTGAACAGCCAATAGATGCCGCCGATCAGGAAGAATTGTCCGCTGATGATTGCAGCCTCGTAGATGCGCGCTTCAATCAGGATATAGAGAATGGGATTGACCAGACCTGCGAATGCAATTCCCAACAGGATTGCCCAGCGCGGTATTCCAGGATAGTGCTTCTTCCATAATTCAAGGATCAGCAGAGTCATGAATATGAACGTGCCTGCGACAAAAACAAAAGTAAGGGCTTTGTCGCCTACTGACTGTATGTAAAATGGTTTGATCAGCGCAAGCAGCAAGGCGGGTGCGGGGCCCCAATACAGATAGTATTTGCCTTTGTAAAGAGAGGCATCCCATAACACAGGAATACCCTCGCGGTTGTCCGGTTCATAGAGATTTTCCAGGGTAAGAAGTGCAGGATCGGGTTGGGTTTCCAGGGCAATTTGCCCATGGTCAAAAGCGGTTGCAAGCAGGTCATAATAGCTTGTTTCATTCGGCCAGATTGTCCACAATCCAATGGAAACAAACCAAATATAAATGATGATAATGGAGGCGCTAAATATGCCAATGGCAAGATAAAGCTGGCCAATATAAGTATTGAATGCCCGACCGATGAAATTATTTTCGCGATGGAACAGGGAGATGGCCAGGATGAGTATGCCAATGGAAAAGAAGAAGAGCCGTCTTG
>CAZEGE010000085.1:0-4178 GCA_964511765.1 uncultured Anaerolinea sp. | reverse complement strand
CAAAAAGCCGAAGCCGCAGTGGATGAAGCGCGGGAGAAGGTTGCTTCGGTCTTGCATTGCAAGCCTGAAGAAATTATCTTTACTTCCTGCGGTACTGAATCGGATAACCTGGCGCTGCGTGGTGCGGCAATGGCAGGACATGCGACCTCAGGCGAAAAGTGGATTTTGACCTCCAGGGCTGAACATCATGCCGTGAGCAAAACCGCCGGGCAGCTTGAAAGGGAGTATGGCTTTCTGCTCGAGTGGCTGGTTGTGGATGAATACGGCGCAATTACGCCCGAGTCTTTTGGCAGGGCGGTTTGCAACAAGGCTGCACTTGCTTCAGTAATGTATGCGAATAATGAGATCGGGACGATCAATTCGATTGCTGAATTGGCTGAGATTGCACGGGCGAATCATATTCTCTTTCACACAGATGCCGTACAGGCTGCGGCGTATTTGGATGTAAACGTGGAAAAGCTCGGCGTGGATTTGCTCTCCCTCGGCGGGCATAAATTCTATGGACCAAAAGGCGTGGGCGCGTTATATGTCCGCCAGGGGACAAAACTTCTGCCTCACATGACAGGTGGCGGGCAGGAGTATGGCCTGCGGGCGGGTACGCAGAATGTGCCCTATATCGTCGGCTTTGGAGAGGCGTTACATCTTGCGGCGGCGGAACGCGGGCAGCGCACGGCACATGTCAAGCCATTGCGGGATCATGTGATTGGGGCTGTCCTTGAAACGATACCCGAATCCCAATTAACAGGCCACCCTGAAAACCGTTTGCCGAATCACGCTTCGTTTGTTTTCAAGGATGTAGACGGCAATCTGCTCCTGCAAATGCTTGATTCCGCCGGCTTTGCCTGCTCCTCTGGCTCGGCCTGCAAAACGGGAAACCCTGAACCGAGTGAAGTGATCACTTCTTTGGGTTACTCCCGTGATTGGGCGATGGGTTCGTTGCGTGTTACGCTCGGCGTTGATTCCACGCCCGAACATATCGATTCCTTTTTAATGATCTTGCCCGGGTTGGTTGAAAATACAAGGCAGTTGAATCGTCTCTAATCTATCTCCGGACAGCAGGGCTATTTTGAAAACAAAAATCATCACCCTCGAATCTCACGATGACCTGATCTCCGTCCGCGATAGATTATCGTGGGCGAAAACGCCGCGCATCCTGCTGGTATGGCCCAAGTACGAAAAGGTCACTTTACGGTTGCTGGATTTGAAAGTCCTGCAGCGCCATGCAGATTCGCTTGGCGCGCAATTGGGGTTGGTCACCCGCCGCGCAAAGGCAAGACGGGATGCAGAGTCGCTTGGCATCCCAGTTTTCAGATCCACGGTCTCGGCTCAAAAGGACCCGTGGCCTGACTCTGCTCCGCGGATTCAGCGCATCCCGAAGATTCCACGCCGCGACCTGCGTCAGATGCGAGACTCCGTATCTATAAAAGAACCGGCCTGGCGGACATCTCTACTCGGGCGCGTGGTCACTTTTACAGCGGGAGTCATGGCCGTTTTGGGGATAGCAGGCTTATTTATCCCGCATGCGGCGGTGATCTTGTATCCCGAATCGCAGACTCAAACCATTGTCATCCCAGTGAACGCGAGCCCATCTTTTGAATCGGTGTCCATCACGGGCAATGTCCCCGCTCGGACTTTATCCGTTATTGTGGATGCGGAGCAATCCATGGCGGTGACGGGCGAGATCACGCTGCCGAAGTCAAAATCGAAAGGCATTGCGCGTTTCACAAACCTGGGCCAGGATGAAGTTGAAATCCCCGGGGGCACGATTATTTCCACGGTTGATCTAATTCGGTTTGTCACCTTGAATAATACGCGCCTGCCCGCCGGGATTGATAATTTTGTAGAGGTTCCCATCGAAGCGTTGGAGCCGGGCTCGCAGGGAAACGTTGAACCCGATTCGATTTTGATGGTCGAGGGACCGTTTGGGCTTTCGATGACAGTGACCAACCCAAAATTAACCTCGGGCGGCACGGACACAAAAACGATCGGTGCATCTGAAAAGGATCGCTCGGAATTACGCGATGCGGTGATGAAAGATTTACGACGCTCTGCTGAAATCCAAATGCGTGCGCAGATCGACCCGGACGACCTTTTATTGCTGGATACAATAAAGGATACTGAAACCTTGCTGGATGAATTTTCCCCACCCGAAGGGCAGGCAGGAGGAACGCTTCGACTGAAAATGCAGGTGGAATTTTCCGCCCGTTCCATCTCAAATGCTGATTTAAAGCAATTGGCGGTTTCCACATTGAGTGGGGCTTTTCCCCAGGGATATTTTCCATTCGGTGAAGCGACCTTCAAGCCGCTTGCCGAGCCTTTCACGGATTCTTCCGGCGTCACACATTTTGAGTTGGAAGCAGGACAAGTCACGCTTCGCGATATTGATGAAGTCAAATTATTTTCCGTCATCCGCGGACATGACCCAGTCCGTGCGCAGACAGAGTTGATGAAAGCCTTTGAATTAAGAGATCAGCCGCAGATCACACTCCGCCCAACGTGGTGGAAGTGGCTGCCTTTGATCCCGTTCAATATTTCCGTGGAGTTGAAGTGAGGATCCTTGCAATAGATCACGGCGAAAAGCGGATCGGCATTGCATTAAGTGATTCAACCGCCACCATTGCCAGTCCGCTAAAGATCATTCAGCATGTTTCGCGCATCATCGATGCCGCACAAGTAGCTGAACTTGCCATGCAAAATGAAGCCGGGCTTATCCTGGTCGGTCAATCTTTTGATGAGGATGGCAATCCGAATCTTGCAGGCCGCCGCGCTGCACGTTTTGCTGATGAACTAAGGAACCAAACGAATCTTCCCGTTGAACTGTGGGACGAATCCTTCAGCACGCAGATTGCCCGCAGCGCGCGGGTTGAACTTGGCGTCTCGCGCAAAAAACGTGCAGGCCACCAGGATGCCTTCGCGGCGGTGGTTATCTTACAATCCTATCTTGAGGCAAAACGTAAACCGTAAATCAACATGCGCCGCAATCGACTTAATTTCATTCCTGTCCTTCTGATCATTTTTGTTCTTGCCTGTGGATGTCTTGCCTTTGGCCTTCTTCCCGCGCGCGCCTCGCTTTTGTATGGTCCCCCTGCGCGTGCGCTTTCCATTTCGCAGCGCATTGAATTTTCCACGCGCCTGCTTTTGCATGGCGGCCTGCTTACCAGGCCTCTCAACCCCAACGGCAGCGGGCAGCCTTTTACCGTTTCACAGGGCGAGTCGGTATCATCTGTTGCGCTTCGGCTCCAGCAGGCTGGCATTATTCTCGATTCGCAAGCCCTGCTTGATTATTTAATTTACACGGGTCTTGATCTCACCATTCAATCTGGCGATTATGTCCTCAGCCCTGCGCTTTCGATGATTGACATCGCCCGCGAATTACAGGATGCGACTCCCGAAGACATCACCTTCGTCGTCCTGCCCGGCTGGCGGATGGAAGAGATTGCCGCTTCGCTCCCAACCTCGGGGCTGGATATTTCTCCCGAAGCGTTTCTCACCGCCGCACAGACTCCGCCCCAGGTTCTCGATCCTGTTTCTGCCTCCAGCATGGAAGGATTTTTCTACCCCGATACTTACATCCTTCTGCGCGAAACCACCGTTGACCAATTGCTCGATACCATTGCCCGCAACTTCACCGCCCACCTCACCACCGACATGCAGACCGCCTTCGCCAATCAGGGGCTGAGCGTTTACGAGGCTGTCACCCTGGCTTCCATCGTGGAACGCGAATCCATTCACGATGAAGAAATGACATTGATCGCCTCTGTTTTCCTGAATCGCCTGAACATCGGCATGACCCTCGGCAGCGACCCGACAGTGCAATATGCGCTCGGTTTCGACTCGGTTCAAAATACCTGGTGGAAAAATCCGCTCAGCCTCGCTGACCTGAAATTTGACTCTTCATATAACACCTATATTTATCCGGGCCTGCCGCCCATGCCAATATCCAATCCCAGCCTGAATGCCCTGCAGGCTGTCGCCTTCCCTGAAACATCACCTTATTATTATTTCCAGGCGCGTTGCGATAAGTCAGGCTTTCATACTTTCGCTGTGACTTTTGAAGAGCATATTGCAAATGGATGTCCATAAGATCTCATGGTCTTTGCAAAGTCGCTAGACAAAAGCCAAACATGTCACCCTGAGCCGAAGCCCTGAACGAAGTGAAGGGGCGAGCGAAGGGTCTC
>CAZEGE010000084.1:0-15898 GCA_964511765.1 uncultured Anaerolinea sp. | reverse complement strand
CGTGGAACAAATCCCCGCCAGGAAACCCTTCCTGCGCTCATTGGCATGGAATGGGATTAATAAAAAACCGGAGAACAAGCCGATCTATGAGTGTCAATATTGAAGGACCCTATCTAAAAAAAAGCAAATGGTTGCTCTCCCATCCTGCGTTCTTTGCCTGCGTGGTTTGGTATCGAGGCATCTATTGTCCAATATTCCGCCGAAATTGACCATCTACCCACGTTGGTAGCCTGCGAAGCAGAGCGCGCTATCGGTTTTGTAAGTCTCAAACAGCACACGCCTTATTCAGCCGAGGTCTATGTGATGGGCATCCTACCGGAAATGCATCGAAAGGGGATTGGTCGGGCTTTGATAAACCGGGCTCAGATATGGCTAAAGAGTTGTGGTATCGAGTATTTGCAAGTCAAATCATTAGGGCCTTCGCATAGCGACGAGAATTTCGCCAAGACCAGGGCTTTCTATGAGGCAATGGGATTTAGACCTTTGGAAGAATTCAAGCAGATATGGGATGAGCACAATCCTTGCTTAATAATGATCCAAAAACTTTAAAAATAATTGGTGGTTGAGCCTATAGAAACCCAGCGCAGCTTTTCCGATAATGGGGCGATATCACATGCTTTTGAGTGGTCCATGCGATCAAGTTTCCGTTATAATTGCCAATGACGAGACGACCGTGCTGGCGTGCGGCGCAGACTTCAAATCTGTGATGCTATTCGCCTGCAAAGCGAGTGGATGTGGGTTCGATTCCCACTCTCGTCTCCATGATCATTGCCCAATTCAACGAAGCAGGAAGGCGCGATATGTCCGACGAATCATCTTTTGCCAATGGGGTCATCCTGATAACCAGGGATGGTATGGGATCTGCCGACGCGACTCTGCAGCACAGATTACTTGATACGTACTTAAGTCTCCTCCTGGAGAATGGATCGCTGCCAGTTGCCATCTGTTTCTATACAGAGGGTGTCAAACTGGTGGTTGAAGGGTCGCCGCTTCTGGAGCGACTCTCTCAAATTGAGCAAAGAGGCGTCCGTCTGATCATTTGCTCAACATGTCTCAACTACTTTGGGTTGACTGAAAAAGTGCGGGTGGGAATTGTCGGAGGCATGTCGGATATTCTTGAAGCTCAGGCCAGAGCTGGCAAAGTAATCACACTCTGAAAGAAAAAGATGTGATGTGCTGGCGGTAAATGTAGCCAGTCTTTCCTGAACCAAGATTGCTGAACACAATGGAGAGCGGGGGATGATTTGCGTGCGGCATTTTCGAATATTTTCAAACTCTCGAATAGAATCCTGCTCCCGAGCTAGGTTCATGTCCGTCCTGGTGGTTGAGCCTGTCGAAATCCGCTATCTAAACTAAAATCCTTACTACGTATCTGAATGAAAACATCCGACTTCGATTACCATCTCCCAGATTCTTCCATTGCGCAGACTCCCGCAGAGCCGCGCGATTCTTCGCGTTTGCTTGTCATGCATCGCACGACAGGCGAATTGGAACATAAAATATTCCACAATATAAAAGATTATCTCAAAGCAGGGGATTTGCTTGTCCTGAATCAGACTCGCGTCATTCCCGCACGGATTTTCGCCAAAAAAGAAACCGGCGGAAAAGTGGAATTGCTGCTCTTGCGCCGACGAGATGAATTGACATGGGAAGCCTTGGTAGGTGGAAAAGGCTTGCGCATAGGCAAGAAATTGATACTGGAACTCGAAGACCCCAGTCCTCTGAGTGAAATGCCGGAGTCGGATGATCTTTCGACAAGCTCAGGTCAGGCTTCTGGGCTTCAGGCTGAGATCATTGAGAACCTCGAAGGCTCTGAACGACTGATAGAATTCTCGGAGCCCATAGAGCCATTCTTTTCCAAGGTGGGGCATGTTCCATTGCCGCCCTATATTCACGAAAAACTGAACGACCCCGAGCGTTATCAAACCGTTTATGCGCGTGAGATGGGTTCCGCTGCCGCACCGACTGCTGGGTTACACTTCACTCCGCAATTATTGGACGAGATAAATACAAAGGGAGTGAAAATTGCCTACGTTACCCTGCACGTCGGCCTGGATACCTTTGCGCCTGTCACAGAAGAGAATCCGGCAGCACATTTAATCCATACTGAATGGTGCGAACTTTCTGAGGAAACTGACAGGATCATTAATGAAACAAAAAATTCTGGTGGACGGGTAATCGCAGTTGGAACGACATCGGTACGGACATTGGAAAGTGCTGTGGGAATTGGTCAGCGGGCAGCGGGCATCGGTTCCGACTCCCAATTCCCGTTGCCCGAATATCGGATACCGGCATTTACCGGTCCCACTTCTCTCTTCATCCTGCCCGGCTATCAGTTCAAAGTTGTGGATGCGATGATCACAAATTTCCATTTGCCCAAATCGACGCTGATCATGTTGGTCAGTGCCTTTGCAGGGCGCGAGCGGATTCTATCCGCGTATGAAACAGCCATTAAGGATGGTTATCGTTTTTATTCCTTTGGCGATGCGATGTTTATTGATTAATGTCATTGCGAGTAGGGTGTTCTTCCCGACGGTGCAATCCCTAACTTACCGTGAGATTGCTCCGGGCTATTGCCTTCGAAACGACATGAAATGGAGTTTATTTTTTGAATTCATTAGAATCCCTCAATCAACAAATCATCTCCTGCCGCAAATGCCCTCGCCTTGTGGAATGGCGGGAGGAAGTTGCGCGGGTCAAGCGCAAGGCATATCTCGATCAGGATTATTGGGGGAAGCCAGTGCCCGGGTTCGGTGACCCGCAGGCGGGCATCCTCGTTGTAGGGCTTGCTCCTGGGGCGCATGGCTCGAACCGTACTGGGCGTCAATTCACAGGGGATGCCTCGGGCAAATTTCTTTTCCCAGCCTTGCACCGCGCTGGATTCGCAAATCAGGCCGCGGCGGAATCGCGCAGCGATGGTCTCCTTCTCAAGGATATATACATCACCGCATCAGGTCGCTGCGCCCCGCCGGATAATAAGCCCAGTCTCGAAGAATTAAATAATTGCCAGCCGTACCTTGAGATGGAATTGAAAATCCTGCATCCAAAGGTGATCGTTTGCCTGGGCCGCATCGCATTTGAGAGGATCCTCAAAATATATGCGGCTCGCAATTCGGTAAATAAATTTTCACATGGCGCGTCTTATCGATTGGAGCACGGCGTTTGGGTATTGTGTTCGTATCATCCGAGCCAGCAGAACACATCCACAGGAAAATTGACCGCCAAAATGTTTGATGCGATCTGGCTAAAAGCAAAACAATTTGCAGCTAGGAAATAATCTCTTGAAGAAAATTAAGCGGTCATACCCTGCACGGGAAGGTCCTGTTCAATTCATGGAAGTTATAATAATTTATTGGGAAAATTAATGAAAACAGATTTGATCACCCCCGGCGAACTCGCGCCCGATTTCGAACTTGAAGATATAAATGGCAATCCTGCCCGCCTCTCAAGTTTTCGCGGAAGCAAAAGCATTGTACTTGTGTTCCTGCGCGGATTCATGTGACCGTATTGCCGCGCGCAGTTGGCGCGCATGCGCGATCACTATGCAGATTTCACATCACGGGATGCGGAGATCCTGGCTGTCGGTCCCAACGACATGGACTCTTTCAAAAAATATTGGGGAAAAGAAAACCTGCCCTTTGTCGGCTTGCCCGATCCAAATCATATTGTTGCGAGGACGTACCGCCAGGAAGTGAATCTTTTCAAACTGGGACGCATGCCCATGAATTGCATCGTGGATACCGAAGGCCGCATCCGATATATGCATTATGGTTCATCCATGTCTGATATTCCCGATAATGAATCCTTTTTAGATGTAATAGATAAACTTAACGCATCATCCAATTAGCATGACTTTAGGACGCATCGCCTTTCTCGGTTCCGGGGAGACCTCTCTTGCGGGTGGACGTGTTTTCGAAAACCTGGCCCGCCTCACTCCCCGCCCGTTGCGGATCGCCATACTGGAAACGCCGGCAGGTTTTGAATTGAACGCCTCCCTGGTTGCAGGTCGTGTGGGTGAGTTCCTCCAGACCCGCTTACAGAATTATAAACCGGCGATTGACCTCATCCCTGCCCGCAAGCAAGGGACAGAGTTCAGCCCCGATAACCCCGAAATCTTAAAGCCTTTATTGCAAGCCAATTTGATTTTTATGGGACCGGGCAGTCCCAGCTACCTTGCCCGTCAATTACGCGATACGCTCGCCTGGGACATGATACGTGCGCGGCACCGGCTTGGCGCAACCTTGGTCTTCGCTTCGGCTGCTACCATTTCTGTTGGCAAATGGGTTTTGCCTGTTTATGAAATTTACAAAGTTGGTGAGGATGTGCATGTCAAGGATGGGTTGGATTTCTTTTCCGATTTTGGATTGCACGTCTCTTTCATTCCGCATTGGAATAATGCCGAAGGCGGCCTGGACTTGGATACCAGCCGCTGCTTCATGGGTAGGGAGCGGTTTGAGCAATGGCGGAAGCTAACCCCTGCGCAGAATATCGTCGTTGGGTTGGATGAACATTCCAGCATGATCATGGATTGTGAAAAAGGCAGTTGTGATGTGCATGGCGTCAGTTCGGCCTCGGTTTTGAGACTCGATGGTATGCAGGTCTACCCCGCCGGCGCAAGTTTTTCATTAAGTGAACTTGGCGATTACAGTTCCCCTGATCCCTTGGAGAAGGGGATTGATTCCAAGGTATGGGAGATGGCGCTCAATTCAATAAATAGCAAACCCGAAGCAGAAACCCCATCGGATGAAATCTTGTCCCTGCTGGAACAGCGCAAGGCAGCGCGTGACAACAAGAATTTTGCAGAGTCGGACCGGCTGCGGGAGGTGATCACGGCACTTGGGTGGACTGTGAAGGATACCAAAGAGGGCCAGCAATGGGCGAAATCATAACAGCAGGCCAGGATTCCAGTCTGATCGCGGAATTGTCTGACAAAATGCGATAAAATATCCTCGCAAGACTTCATGAGGAGATAATATGCGCGTGGTAGACATTATCATCAATAAACGCGACAAAAAATCATTAACAACCGAAGAGATAGAATTTTTTGTGCGTGGTTTTACAAATGGGGATATTCCGGATTATCAAGCTTCCGCTTTCGCAATGGCAGTCCTCTTGAATGGCATGACACCCACTGAAACCGCCGACCTGACCCTTGCCATGGCGCGTTCCGGGCAGATGCTCGACCTTTCCGAAGTAGTGGACGTAGCAGTGGATAAACATTCATCAGGCGGTGTGGGGGATAAGACCAGCATCTCCGTGATGCCGATGGTCGTAGCCTGCGGCCTGCCCGTTGGTAAAATGTCCGGGCGCGGGCTGGGCTTTAGCGGGGGTACGCTGGATAAATTGGAATCCATCCCTGGTTACCGGGTGGATTTGACGACTGACGAGTTCAAAAAACAATTAAAGGAAAAAGGCATCGTGCTCACCGGTCAATCTTTGGACCTCGCGCCTGCGGATGGAAAAATGTATGCGCTGCGTGATGTCACGGGAACCGTGCCTTCAACTCCTCTTATTGCATCCTCCATCATGTGTAAAAAGATTGCGGCTGGCGCTCAGGCCATCGTTCTGGATGTAAAAACCGGCCTGGGTGCATTCATGCAAACCCTGGACGAAGCCCGCGAGCTTGCCGGGTTGATGGTGGATATTGGCAGTTTGGCGGGACGAAAAACGGTTGCCCTGCTCTCGGATATGAATCAGCCTTTGGGTGCGGCAGTGGGGAATGCTCTCGAAGTGATCGAAGCGATAGAGACCCTGCGCGGTGGCGGTCCCGTTGATTTTCGCGAGCATTGTCTGCATGTTGCCGCGCATATGCTCGTGTTAGGGCAGCGCGCAAAAGACCTGGCTGAAGGCCGTGCCATGGCGGAAAAATCCATTACGGACGGCAGTGCGCTGGAGAAATTACGGGTGCTGGTGCAGGCCCAGGGGGGCGATGCTTCCTATGTGGACGATGTCTCAAAATTCGAACGTGCAAAATATGTGGAAGTGGTGAATGCCCCTCGAAACGGATTCATCTCCCAGGTCCATGCCAGGATCGTGGGCGAAGCGTCAGTGGCATTGGGGGCCGGGAGGTCGAAAAAAGGCGACCCTGTGGATCATGCGGTCGGGTTTGTCACCCACAAAAAAGTAGGGGATAAGGTTCAGGAGGGCGAGCCGTTATTTGAGATTCATGCGAATGATGAGGCGAAATTAGCTGAAGCGCGCGTGGAAGTGCTTTCCGCGTATCGGTTTAATGATGAATCTGTCCCGCCGTTACCGCTGTTTTACGAGTAAAATAGCGTATAGCCTTGCGAAATTTTAAAGAATCAGGCATACTTACAGAGTACCGCATAAATAACTAATCCAGAATTAAATATTTACTCTTAATTTCTGTCAAAATGTTTAGTAATTTATGCAACTAGCGGTAATACAGGAAAACTGTAATGGCAAAAGTCTTATTGAGAAATTACACTCGTGAAATAGAACGCCTCATCGAACAAGGACAGATGGATGAGGCGATTGCACACTGTCTTCACATCCTGAATACATTCCCTAAACATCTTGAAACCTATCGCCTGTTGGGTAAGGCTTTCCTTGAGTCACGGCGCTATAGCGAAGCGGTCGATGTTTTCGGCCGCGTGCTTATGGCTGCGCCTGATGATTTTGTTGCCCACGTAGGCTTGAGTATTATCCGCGACGAAGAGAACAAACTGGATGATTCCATCTGGCATATGGAACGTGCATTTGAAGCCCAACCTTCCAATTCTGCCATTCAAGGTGAACTGCAAAGATTGTACGGCCGGCGTGATGGAATGGAGCCGCCCAAGATCCGCATGACACGCGGCGCGCTTGCGCATATGTATGTGCAGGGTGAATTGTATCCGCAGGCTATTGCAGAGATCCGCGCTGTGCTTGCACAGGACCCGCAGCGTTCCGATATGCAGGTTTTGCTGGCCATCTCTTATTTCAAGGGCGGGCAAAAATCAAATACCTTGGAAATTTGCAACCAATTGCTAAAGAGTTATCCGTATTGTTTTGACGCGAATCGCATCATGGTCGATTTATTCTCTGCAATGGCCGAAGCTGATGAAACGACTCAAGTTCATCGGATGCGTGTCGGCGAGTTGGACCCGTACGCAGTGTTTGCAAAAGGCTCGGTCTTTCAAATCAATGAAGTCCCCGATGCATCAGTAAATTTGGAAAGGCTGGGATATTCCGGCAATGAAATTCCAGCCGGACAGGAGTGGAGTTCAGCGCTTGGCATTGGATTTGAGGCATCTGCCGTGCCCGCGCCTGGCGTCTCCTCTTTTGATAATCAACCAGATTGGCTGAAGTTTGGCGGATTCACCGACGACGAATCGCCTCCCTCCACGGGAAAGCTGCAATCTGCATCCGTGCCTGGATCATCCCCGCAGGGGAATTCCTTCTCCGAGGCAGACGATGACATCCCAGATTTTCTTCGTACCACAGACTGGGCGGAATCCAATATCCCGGAAAGTTCCACTCCCATCATTGAGGAAAAAACCACGGAAAACCTTGTCCCTGCCGACCTGCCGGACTGGTTGAAAGGACAAGTTCCTGTATCTGAGAACCCGGCCAGCGCTATTCCGCCTGACTTGGGCGTTTCTGAATCTGCGGATACTCCTGATTGGTTGAGCGGGCTTGGCGGTGCACAGACTCCCCAGTCTTTCGAGACTCCGCAAACCCGATCCTCGGACGATGTCCCCGATTGGCTGCGTGGACTCAGCGAGGCCGAGGCATCCGACGAATCTGCACAGCCAACTGACCTTCGTGCTGACTCATTATTGGAGGAAGCTGAAAACGTCCAGGCCAGCGCTCAACCAGAGGATATCCCTGATTGGCTGAATGCAATTGAATCGACCCATGAACCTGCCCGCGCTGGTGAAACCTTGGACGCAACAGCGGATGAACAAGCCGATAAGATGGATTGGTTGAAATCTCTCACCGCCACATCCGGTGACGAATCTGAAGACGTTGTTACTGACTCAAATGAGGACAACGAGAAATCAACGGAATGGGCGGCAGAGGCGCAGAGCGGCGGTCAAGAAATGCCCCCCCAACAGCCGAATGTGCGGGACCTTGGTGCATCCCCTGATGAACAGGATGACACAACTGCATGGCTTGAGTCCCTGACCACCAAAGACCTTGCTGGACCTGAAGGGGTGGATCAAGCGCAATCTAATGAAGAGCCATCCAAACCGGAGTGGGTGATGGGCACCGATAACAATATTGAACAGTCCTTAAGCGAATTTGAAAATACCTCCACTGGCGGTCCGGTAGCCGATGAAACCGGCTTGTGGCTTCGTGATCTCGATAAAAAAGAAAAACAGGAAGAACAAACTGAAGGACAAAATCTCCCGCATGAGGGTTTTCCTGAGTGGTTCAGTGAAGCCC
Organism: uncultured Anaerolinea sp.; assembly: GCA_964511765.1. Taxonomy (GTDB): domain Bacteria; phylum Chloroflexota; class Anaerolineae; order Anaerolineales; family Villigracilaceae; genus Villigracilis. The sequence continues at coordinate 7,507 of CAZEGE010000084.1, read as the reverse complement.
GGCAAGCGATCCAATCTGGAGATCAGCCCGAAAATTTTGAAGAACAACCCGCTGAACAAGATCCCGACTCACCCGATTGGTTAAATGGACTTGAGGAAGGGACGCCTGCACAGGAAACATCATTCACTGCCCAAAAACTGAACGATCAGGATCTTTCCAATTGGCTCAGCGGTTTGGACGACGAACCCGGCCTCGATTTTGATCCTGAATTTATTCGATCCTCTGCAAGGCCGCCTTTCTCCGGTGAACCTGGAAAACCAGGCGAAACACAAGAACCATCCAAATCCGACTCGGTTACCTCGGACTGGCTCAGCGCTTTGGATGATGAAGAGGAAGCAGTGGATGAAACTTGGAAGAATTCCAGCGCCTCAACCCTGACCGAGGAGACTCCTGTCACCCATACAACCGACACCCCCAGCTGGCTGCAAGGCGTGGAGGAAGGAATTGGTGAAACCGAGCCGGCCAGTAATGATGACAAAGCCCCTTGGCTGCATCGTGAAGTCTGGGAAGAGGAAGGAACACCGCAAGAACCCAAACCTACCTCGCCCACTGACTGGCATCCTTTGGAAGAAAAACCCGTTGAAGAGTCCAAGCCAGATCTGGCTTCCGGTACTCCCACACCTATTGCCGCTCCGCCTGCAAAAAAGAAACCTGAGGCGTCAACACGTCGGCCAAAGACCGAGGGGCAGGGCAATGTCAATGTGTTGAATCAGGCGAAAGGTGAGTTGGATCGGGGCGATATCCCCACCGCTTTGAACCATTATGGGAAACTCATCAAGAAAGGCAAACATCTTGAGGAGACCATCCGCGACCTGAGGGAGTCGATCTATCGCTATCCTGTGGAAGTCAGCATCTGGCAGACATTGGGGGATGCCTATATGCGTGCGAACCGTTTGAAGGAAGCGCTCGAAGCTTTTAACAAGGCCGAAGAGTTAATTCGTTAATTCGCAGGGGCGACCATCAAGGTCGCCCCTTTTGCGTATCAGCGCGGGGGGACCCCCGCCCTTAAATTATTCTCTGGAGGAAATCAGTGGAAAGAACGCTCGTACTCGTAAAACCCGATGGTGTGCAACGGGGCTTGATCGGTGAAGTGATATCCCGCTTTGAACGCCGTGGACTCCGTCTTGTTGCCGCAAAATTTATTCAAGTCAGCCAGACCCTGGCTGAAACGCATTATGCCGAACATAAGGGTAAACCCTTTTATGATGGGTTGATCTCTTACATTACTTCCGCGCCTGTCATGGCGATGGTTTGGGAAGGCCCTAACGCAGTCGCCGCTGTCCGCCAGACGGTTGGTTCAACCAAACCCGTTGAATCCGCGCCTGGCACCATCCGCCATGATTTTGCCCTCGAAGTGGGACGCAACCTTATCCACGCTTCGGATAAGCCTGAAACCGGTGAACGCGAAGTTGCACTCTGGTTTGTGAAGGAAGAACTCGTGGATTGGACCCGGGCTGTGGACGTATGGGTGTTTGAGAAGTAATGTATATATGCTAAAATGAGAAAAAGATTTTTATTGTAATCTTGTGAGGAGCGTTTTTTCTTCTACTAATAAATGAAGGAGAAATAGATATGATAAGATCACCATGGATCGCGGCAGCATTGATACTTGTGCTTGCGGTATTGGCCTGTACCATCCCTGGGGTGAGCGGTGGCGATACAGGCGTGATCGCAACGCAGGTGGCATTGGGCATTCAGCAGACCAGTGTGGCAGTTCAGCAGCTGACGCTGGGAGCTCCAACCCTCCCACCGCCAGCTGAGACTTATACCCCTTACCCAACTTATACCCTGGTGCCCGACGAGGCGGTTGTCGCCCCCACTTCAGCCCCGGCCGATATGGGCGCGCGTATCAAGGCATCCAATATACTCATTTTTGAGGATATCGTGGGCGATCCGTCATTATTACCGATTGTCACCAATACCATAAATTACATGAATTTCTCGGGTGGTAAGATCGTGAATGCCGGGGATGGCTTGGGCAGATTCAAGGAACACGCCCTTTCTGCCACCAAATGGGACCTGATGATTGTCGCGGCAGAGGTGCGCACCGCCTTCAGCGGCGAGATGTTCGAGATGATGTACGACCATATCAATAGCGGCGGAGCGGCCATCATCGAAGTCTGGTATTTGGATAAGGTCGCCAGTGGTAAAATCGCTCCTATTTTGAGCAAGTGCGGCGTCAGTTTTCACCGCGATTGGTGGCGTGATAAAAAAGGTTGGGATCCATTTAGTTATTCGATCTACTGGCTGGATAAATTCAACCCCCTGCTTTCCACGCCCAACACTGTGCCGGCTCCCTCCTACCCCTATCCTACGTGGTTTGGCGATGCCGGCGATCTGCTGAAATTGGGATCCGGCGGAGATGCCGTGCTGGTGGGCGGCCTCCATCTCGATCGCAAATCGGATTATGGCGTGCTGACATCCTGCATGGGCGGGCGTATGGTTATCCAGACTTTCTCATCGCACGATTATAAATATGATCTCGTACAGCCTCTGTGGGAGAATTACATCACCTACACCCTGACCAAACATTACGAATATGCCCCGTAATCCGGCGGATATGAAGCCTTTCTTACTGCCGCATGTATTTTATATACGTACTGCCTGATTTATAAAAAGTTCCCGCAGATTTCAAAAGTCTGCGGGAACTTTTTTATTGTAGTCTGAGCAATACCTTTCCATCCTGCCAAAGTTCTTCGAGTTGATAGAACTCGCGCTGGTCCGGTGAGAAGAGATGGACGATCACGTCGCCATAGTCTACGATCACCCAGCCGTCGCGGGGGTTGCCTTGTTTTTTGCCTTTCTTGCGGTGCTTTTTGCGCATATCATCCAGAGCGGCATTGGCGAGGGCGTCTATCATGCGGTCACTGGAACCGCTGCAGATGATGAAATAATCGGTAAAGGAAACGATGTCTTTCAGGTCCATTAGGACGATATCCTCGCCCTTTTTGTCTTCGAGAGAGTTCACGATCTCGCGTGCAAGTTCGAGTGTATTCAGGGGTCACCTCAGGTCTTTTCAGTTTTTATTTAATGGCGCGGAAAATAATTTTGTGTAAAGCGAACCGCCGGCTTGCAGTTCGCTTTTATAAAGGTGGATGGAGTCGATACGGGCCGAGCCAATGTTTCCAATTTGAATTCCGTCCACTGCGTAACGGATCTTTTGCAGGTCTGTGGGCTCGATGTTCTGGCGGACACGTGCAATGGTCAGATGCGGGGAGAAGGGGCGCTCTTCTTTTTCGTAGCCCAGGCGGGATGTGCCTGCTTCTATATTTCTTTGCATGGAGGCGAGGTCTGCCGGGGCGTGGATACCTGCCCATAGGATGCGCGGCCGTTTCGAGTCCGGGAAGGAGCCGATGCCGCCGATTTGCAGGTCGAACTGTGGATGCGACTCCGCTGTGCGGGTGAGTAATTGTTTGAGAAAATCCAAATGCGAGTTGGCGATATTTCCGATGAATTTCAAGGTCAAATGCATGTTTTTGGTGGGAACCCAGCGGACGATTTCATCCCCCAGGGTTTGGCGCAGGCGGACGGTCTGTTTTTCGATTGCAGCTTGAAGAGGTTGGGGGAGTTCGATGGCGATAAAGGCGCGCAGAAGGATCATGTGTTATGTTTATCTTTATATTACTCTCTCAACGGCTTGTTTTAGATTGATAAATCCACAGGTCTGGTGAGGTAAATGGAACCACCAGCTGCAATGCCGATTTTTGTACATCAACCATTAATTTAACCTCTGGGCTAAAAATAGCATAAAGCAGGTGAATTGGCAAGGGGTTGTCAATTTTGTTTTGCTATCGTAAGAATTCCTATTGAATGAGGGTCTATTGTGCATATGGCTGATTGGAGAAATAATGACTGAATTGGATGCTATTCGCGCGGAGAAGGACGACTTCTTTGGTGGTGATCCGCAAAGCCCGCTGACTCGCGAGCAAAAGAAGGATTTTAAGGGCTTGCAGTATTTCCCTGAAAACAATGCTTTGCGCCTCAAAGTGAAGATGGATGAATTTCCACACAAGGAAAGATTTGAAATGCAGACTTCAACGGGGGATGTACAAATCTATGAAAAGTTTGGAAAGTTTAAATTTATGGTGGATGGGGATGAAGTTGAGTTGACGATCTACCAAAGCGGACATGGATTCTTCCTGCCGTTCGTGGATGCCCTGGCGGGTAAAGAGACATACCCTGCGGGACGCTATCTCGAACCTGAACCCTTGGCGGGCGGTTATTTTATTGTGGATTTTAATTTGGCCTATAACCCATATTGCGCCTACAATGAGATGTGGTCATGTCCGATCACTCCGGCTGAGAATCGAGTGCAGGCGGCGATTCGCGCCGGTGAGAAGTTGTTTCATAGGTGATTAATAAGAAAAATGACGGGCGATAAACCCGTTATTTTTCTTATTCTGCTTTTGTATGTTCCAGGACTGCCAGCAGCGCCTCATATTCCTCGCAGCAGTCCGGACACATTTCGAGGTGTTCGCGCAGGAGGGGCGTAATCTTGCCTGCATCTTTATGTTGGACTTCGGTTTCCACGAATTCATCCAGGCGGGTGTACATTTCACCGCAGGATAATTCATCCCGCCTCGCCTTTTCAAGGACGTTTAAAAACTTAAGGACAACCTCGTCTTCAAGTTTATGTTTGGGTGTGAATGGATTTTGAATCCGTTGAAGTAATGTTTTTATATTCATTCTATTAATTGAGATGGTTAATGAAATATTAATCTTACTTTTGCTCGAAGGCGGTTAATAGGTCCTGCGGAGTGAGGTCTTCGAGAGCGAGGCGTCTTTTCAAGCGCAGACGGGCATCGTGCAGGAGTTTGTAGAGCGCGTTGCGGTTGGTCTTCATGCGTTTGGCGGCTTCTTCCATGGGGACATTCTGCAAGCCGAGCAGGACGAGGGCTTCGCGCTGTTTGGGGGTGAGCTCCTCCTCCAGGATGCGGCGGACGCGGACGAGCATGTCGGCGCGTTCTGCCGAGGTTTCGGGAGATGCCTGGGGATCAGCAAGCAGGCCGGATGGAGGTGGAGCGTCTTCGTTTTCGGTCAGTTCGTCGAGGGATGAATCCCTCCATCTTTTTCGGCGGAGTTCGGTCAGTGCGATCCGAATGGCGATCTTGTGGACCCAGGTGGTGAAGAGACTGCGGCCTTCAAAAGTACCCAGCTGGTCGAGCACGCGCAGCAGGGTTTCCTGTGTAACTTCTTCGACGAGAGGCTCGAAAAGCGGGTCGTTTGAGGACAGCCAGCGGGAGAGCGCGTATGGCAGGCCTTTTTGGATGATCTCACGCAGGTCATTTAATGCTTCTGAATGGTTACTGCCTGAGGCTCGCAGGTCTGCCAGCCAGGCTTCATTGGTACGAGTTGTCATGATGGCTGATTATAAAGGAAAACTGCCTCGCGGCGTGTGTATTGGAGAATTCGTTGCTTATTCTTTTCCGTCCGGTTTGTTCCGCGGTTCTTTACTTGCCATGCTGAGCGCGGACAAGTGCGGGGCTATCCCGAAACGCCAAGCGCGCACATGTCCCCGCTGAGGAAACGATTTATAATCTTATTGATAATCGATGGCAGAAAAACAAGGAGCACAAGCGATGAGATTTCGAATCGGAATTGAGAACAATAACGAAGGAATTCGTTCCATTGCATGGATGCTTGAACATCCTGGTTGTTATGCTTATGGCGGGAATGAACGGGAAGCTCTCTCCAATTCCGTCAACGCAATTCGGGGATATGCCAGCTGGATGGAAAAACACGAAAAATCCTGGATCCCCTTGGATGTGGCTATTGAGGCGCACAGCGAGCAAATTTGGACGGATTACACAATCAATGAAGAATTTGATCACATTATTAAAGACGGCTACGATGTGGAACCGTTTTTTGAGCATGATTGGAAACCGCTGACTGAAACAGACATCGAGCGCGGATTGAAGTTGTTGGCGTGGTCACATATTGACCTGCTGGCCGTCCTTGAGAAATTGACGCCTGAGCAGTGGGAAATCAAGAAAGATGGCGAGCGTTGGGATCTTGCGGGCATCGTCAACCATATTGGCGGGGCAGAGTGGTGGTATTTGGACCGGCTTGGATTGGCATTCCCGCGTAATGAAGTACCCAAAGAACCGCTGGAGCGAATCAAGAAAGTCCGTGATTTGATGACTGAAACACTGCCGGGGTTGAAAAATGTGAACCAGGTTGTGGGCGTGGACGGCGAATTCTGGAGCCCGCGCAAGATGTTGCGGCGCGCGCTCTGGCACGAGCGCGACCATACGAATCATATTCAAAAAATACTTTGAGAGAAACAGGGTTTTGCAGGGACGAGGGCCTTGACATTAGGGTGGACATCTGCAGGGAATACGGCGGTCATAAGTATGGAAAGTATAATTCCAGAAATATCGATCATACGAAGAGGAGCAATGCAGGATTATGGCTCATAAAAAAATTCCCATGGAACATGACAAGAAGATCGCCCTGGTCGCACATGATAATAAAAAAAGAGACCTGGTGGAATGGGCGAAATTCAACCGCGATCTACTGGCTCATCATCAAGTATTTGCAACCGGTACAACTGGCAAAATCCTGGAAGAAGCACTTGACTTCAAAATCGAAAAACTCAAAAGCGGACCCCTGGGGGGCGACCAGCAGGTCGGAGCCAAGATCGTCGACAACGAGATCGATTTCCTGATCTTTTTCTGGGACCCGCTCGAGCCCCAGCCCCACGACCCGGATGTCAAGGCGCTTTTGCGCATGGCGGTGGTCTGGAATATCCCGATTGCCTGTAATCGCGCCTCGGCTGATTTCATGATCTCCTCCCCGTTGATGGATGGCCAATACGACCGCCTGGTGCCCGATTACGAAAATTATATTGCGAGGAAAGTGGATTTGGGTGAAGGAGCCAGTTAGATGAGAAACGACGTTGTTGGAGGCCGTGCCCAAGTGCCGCACGCGTGATATTCACATGGGGTAGGGATGTTCGCTTTGGTTGGGCAAGAGTCCACGCGGCGGAGAAGCTGGTCAATTACGTCAGAAAGTATTTATAATGGTTTGCGTATAGCGAAGTGATCTATAATATTCGCATCAGACAGGGGTAATACCATGCAAGCCTATCGCACAAAAATAAAAATCAAAGATCCAAAACAACTGATCTTGTCCAATTTACCGTTTCGTTCAGGTCAGATCGTGGAAGTATTGGTATTGGCACAGGATGAGGAACGCGAAGCGGCAGTTCGGGAATTCGAAGCATTGTTTACGGAGACCCAATCCCTGCCGCAGGTGATAGCCCTCAGTGACGAGGATATTCTGGCTGAAATAGAGGCTTATCGGAGCGATAAATGAGGGTGGTTATTGACACCAGCGTGGTGATATCTGCCGCGCTAAAAGACAGAATCCCTGAGGAAGTGATTTTGTTTGTCCTGGCAAAACCTGAATTTACATGGATAGCGTCCGAGGAAATTGTCGGTGAATAATAAAGTCAATTTTCCACGTGATCAAAAAGACGCCAAGTTTCTAGCCTGCGCATTGCCTG
>CAZEGE010000083.1:0-16255 GCA_964511765.1 uncultured Anaerolinea sp. | reverse complement strand
ACAAGCGCGATTCTACTACACATTCAAAACCCAAAGCGTCCATCGCGGGATATTTATTTTGGACGTCATGATTAGATCATCCTGAGCGCTGCATGGCCATTCGCAGACCCGCCTCCCAAGCGGGCAGGAATTCTTGACAGACCTGTTCTTCCCGTTGCGGATCAAGTTCCAGTATTTTACGCGCCCAGGTCAGCTATTCCCAGTATGTCGTTGCGAGCGCACTTTGCGACACTTGCGCCGCACGCCAGTGCAGGTGAGCAATCTCCTCGCTAAAACAGGGGATTGCTTCGACCCCTGCGGGAGAGCGCCGTCTCGCAATGACATGTTACGTTCCGCCAGCATCCGTGCCCAGGTGGGGTTGGTTCTTGCCGCCAGATTCAAGAAGCCCATGCCTCGTTTGGAATCTCCACGGTCACCATCAGCCCTTCCGCCTCAAACGGAATCTCTGTCGCCAGCATTTCTTCCCGAAGGACGCCGGGACGGTGTGAGCGCCAACGCGTAATGACTCGATGACCTGCTCACGCGTTCTTTCCTGGGCATTTACACCTGGCAGATCCACCAACCATCCAATCCACCAATCATTTGTTTTTTTGATTACGGCTCGATACTTCATGGTTTACCTCACAAAAGGAATACCCAAATCTTTACAAATCTCTTGTGCTGAGCTGGTAGGTTGAGCTTGTCGAAACCCTGCCGAAGTATGAGCGCCAACTCGTCCACAATCTCGTTATGTCTGGGAACCTGAGTTTTTCGGTTACCCCTCTGAAATATGGTGTGTTTGCTTCCCTCTCGTATCAACACGGCGCCATGTTTTCTCAAATGTTTTATGAGTTGACTTCTTTTCATTTTTCTCTCTATGCCAAATCCTGGCTGACACCCCGCCAAGAACGCGGGGCAGGCACCCAAGAATAGACAGATATTCTGCCGACCCACAGGGTGCTTCGCTAAGGTCTACTTGGCCATCCCGGCGCCGTTCCATTTCACCTTGACCTCCTGGTCACAATTGAAATTACAAGCGCGATTCTACTACACATTTAAAACCCAAATCGTCGATAGCGGGATATTTCTCTCGGAGGTCATTGTTGGATAATCCTCAGCGTTCGATTGCCATTCGCAGCGCCGCCTCCCAGGCGGGCAGGCGCAGTCCAAATCTGGCGGCGAAGTGATCGCAATTCAGGGCTGAAAAGAGCGGGCGGCGGGCCGCGGTTGGAAAATCACTCGTCAAAGCAGGCAGGATTTCTTGACAGACCTGTTCTTCCCGCTGCGGATCAAGTTCCAGTATTTTACGCGCCCATTCCAGACGGCTGGCATATCCACTGCCCGCCAGGTGATATAAACCCCTGTGTTCGGATAGGTAGTCACTCCCACGCGCAAGAATTTGGGATGCCGCCTCTGCCAGCATGCGCGCCCAAGTGGGGTTGCTGATCTGGTCATCTACGATACGCAGGGTCTCATTTTGCCTGGCCCATCCCAACACCTTGGTCACAAAACTATCACGACGCAGGCTGTAAACCCAAGCCGTGCGTAGAATAAGATACGCGCTGTCCACAGCCTGAATGGCTCCTTCTCCGGCCAGTTTGCTTTCTCCATACACATTTAAAGGGTGGGGCAGGTCGGTCTCCAGGTAGGGTGCGCCCTTGGTCCCATCGAAGACATAATCGGTGGAATAGTGAAGCAGCGCTGCGCCCAACCTTTTGGCTTCCTCGGCCAGGATGCCGGGGCCGCTCGCGTTGATCGCAAAGGCCAGGTCGCGCTCGCTTTCGGCTTTATCCACGGCAGTATAGGCCGTGGCGTTCACGATCACATGCGGGGCGCAGGCGCGCACGAAGGTTCGCAAGCCATCCGCTTCGGCCAGATTGATCTCAGGATAATCAACGGCTTGCACCTCTCCCAGCGGCAGGAGGCTTCGGTTTAATTCCCAGCCCAATTGGCCGGTATTTCCCAACAATAGAATTTTCATCAACCCTATCCCTTCGCCAGACGGTTGAGATAGTCTCCATAGGTATTGTTTTTATATTTTTCCGCCAATTTCAACAGTTGACCCCGGTCAATATAGCCTCTGTGGTACGCGATCTCTTCCGGGCACGAGATCATCAATCCCTGGCGCTCCTGCACAACCTGCACAAAACTCGAGGATTGCAAAAGCGACTCATGCGTGCCGGCATCCAGCCAGGCCACGCCGCGGCCGAGCGCCTCCACGCGCAGCTTCCCGCTTTCCAGGTACAGGCGGTTCAAGTCTGTGATTTCCAACTCGCCGCGCTGCGAGGGCTGCATCTTCGCCGCCAGCTTCACCACACTTGAGTCATAGAAATAAATACCGGGCACTGCATAATTTGATTTCGGCTGCGCCGGTTTCTCCTCAAGGCTCAACACCACCCCAGAGTCGTCGAATTCCACCACGCCATAACGCTCAGGATCGCGCACTTCATAGGCAAAGACACAGGCGCCTTCGGATAATTTTGAGGCGCGGCGCAATACCTCAGGCAAACCCTGTCCAAAGAAAATATTATCGCCCAGGATCAAACAGGATGAATCGCCCCCGATAAATTTCGCGCCGACGCGGAACGCATCCGCCAGCCCGCGAGGCTGGTCCTGCTCAACATAGCTGAAGCTCAGCCCCCACTGACTCCCATCCCCCAGCAAACGGCGAAAGGCCGGCAGGTCTTCAGGCGTGCTAATGATGAGGATCTCACGGATATCCGCCAGCATCAACATCGCAAGCGGATAATAGATCATCGGTTTGTCGTAGACGGGTAAAAGCTGCTTGCTCGCCGCGAGGGTCAACGGGTGCAAACGCGTACCGCGTCCGCCAGCCAGAATGATTCCCTTCATAATGACTGCTCCCTATTCCACATTGCTCTTTGCGCCGTCCCCGGCGCAAGAATTACCCTGCAAATGCCGCCGGGGACGGCGGCTGGAGCATAAAGAATGATGCCCTTCATGATAACTTCTCCCTTGCGTCGTAATTTTTGGTCAACCAGGATTGATAGTCACCCTGTTTCTGGATCGCCGCAACCCATTCCGGATTGGCAAGCATCCATTGCACTGTGGCAAGCAAGCCCTCGGTCAATGAGTAGCGCGGCTGCCAGCCAAGCTCGCGTTTAATTTTTGAAATATTCATGGCATAGCGGCGGTCATGTCCGGGGCGGTCGGTCACAAATTTAATTAAGCTGCGTCGCGGCTCTGCCAGGGGCTTCAGGCCTGCCCTCCCGAGAGAGCGTCGGGACAATGTAAGCAGAGTCGAGGGGTCATCCAGCAGGTCGCAGACTGTCTCCACGATGGTTAAGTTGGCGGGTTGATTATCCCCGCCAATATTATATGTCTCACCGGGCTTACCCAGGGTGAGAATTTTATGGATGGCCTCACAATGATCGGTTACGAACAACCAGTCACGGATTTGCTGACCGTCACCATAAACGGGCAGTGGTTTGCCCGTTATCGCGTTCAGGATCATGAGGGGGATCAACTTCTCGGGGAACTGGCGCGGACCGTAATTATTCGAACAATTCGAGATCGTCAGGGGCAGTCGATAGGTATGGTTGTAGGAACGCGCCAGATGATCGCTGGAAGCCTTGGAAGCCGCATAGGGTGAATTGGGGGCGTAAGGGGCCGTCTCAGAAAAAGCGGGGTCATCGGGCTTCAAAGTCCCGTAGACCTCGTCGGTGGAAACGTGATGGAAGCGCACCTGCTCGATGGGCAGAGCCTGCTCCACCAGCCAATACTGGCGCGCCGCTTCGAGCAGGGTGAAAGTACCGATTACATTGGCTTGAATGAAGGGCTCGGGGCTTAGGATCGAGCGATCCACATGGGTCTCAGCCGCAAAGTGGACAATCGTATCGATCCGGTGTTGGCCAAGCAGATCACGCACAAGGTCACGGTCACAAATATCCCCTTGCACAAAAGTATGCCGATCCGCGGGCAAATCCTTGAGGTTCTCCAGGCTGCCCGCATACGTCAAGGCGTCCAGGTTGACTACTTGAACCCGGGGTTCGACCTCAAGCAGATAACGCACAAAATTAGAACCGATAAAACCTGCTCCGCCTGTGACCAAAACATTTTTCATGAATTCTCCCAGGAACTAACAAACATTTTGCCACCGTACAAAACAATTAAACGATGTCGTTCTCCTCGAGGACGATGTACGAGTCGCCTGCTTTCTCTGGATGGCAAAGCAAGCTCCAAAAGGTTATGTCTTTGCGAGCGGTTTGTGCGAAGCAATCCCAAATTAATTAGGCCATTCTTGGCGAGTAGATCACTCCGTTTAACCGGAGATTGCTTCGGGCAAGAGCAGGAGCGTCCTCGCACATCGTCCCCGTAGGGGAACGACATTTGTATGGTGGAGGAATTGTAATAAACTATTTTAGTGCATTCATTCATAAGTCTCAGCCGCCGATAAAGGTAAACCTTTCGCATCCTTGTCAGAAAGGGTCGGGAGCCCGCCATTGATGAGAGGCCAATCAATCCCGATTGCCGGATCATTCCACAGTAAGCAACGTTCCCATTGTGGGGCATAGTAATCTGTAGCTTTATAAAGGATCTCGGCCTTATCGCTTGTGACGTAAAATCCATGCGCAAAACCGGGCGGCACCCACAGCTGGTTCTTATTCTCTGCCGAAAGAATCTCCCCGACCCAGTTCCCAAAGGTCCGAGAACCGCGGCGCAGGTCCACAGCCACATCAAAAACCTCGCCTACCACCACCCGCACCAGCTTACCCTGAGGCTGGCGAATTTGGTAATGCAGTCCGCGCAAAACACCCTGGGTGGAAGCCGAATGATTATCCTGCACAAAATCAGCCTGAATCCCTGCCCCAGAAAAACGATCTTTTCGATAACTTTCCAGAAAAAAACCGCGCTCGTCTGCAAATATTTTCGGCTGGATCAAGATTACACCCGGCAGCCCAGTGCTGATAAACTGCATATGCCTTATGCTCCCGCCTGCGCCTGACGATATTTTGCAATGACCTCGTCAGCTGGTCCAACCATGCGGATGGATCCATGGTCAAGCCAGGCCGCGCGTTCGCACAGCGATCGGACAGCCTCCATGGAATGGGAAACAAGGATGGAGGTGGCATTCCCATTACGAAAACTATTCATGCGCGCCTCGCATTTTCGTCGAAAAGATTCATCCCCAACAGATAGGACCTCATCGAGAAGGAGTATGTCCGGCTCCCAGGTTGTGGCGACGGCAAACCCCAAACGAGCGTACATGCCGCTGGAGTACGTGCGTAAAGACGCATCGATAAACGAACCAAGTTCAGAGAACTCGATGATCTCATGCATGTGCTCTTCGATCTCACGATGAGCATGGCCAAGAATGGTCCCATTAAGAAATACATTCTCACGCCCCGTCAATTCCGGGTGAAATCCAGCCCCCAATTCCAGCAAGGGTGAAACCTTACCTTTGATCCATACCCGCCCTTGTGTGGGAACCAGCACACGGGAAATTACCTTAAGCAGGGTACTTTTTCCAGCCCCGTTATTCCCGATAATACCAAATATTTCGCCCTTGCGGATTTGTAAATTAACTTCCTTTAACGCCTGAAAGTCCTTGAACTGTATCTGTTTCTGCACGAGGCGAATGACATATTCCTTAAAAGTGTGGATTTGTTCTCCGGGCAAGCGATAGTGCACCGAGATATTTTCAAGACGAATCACATCCTGTGGTTGTTGATTCATATCCATTGTGATCATAAATAGTAGGCAAATGTATCGGCTCGTTTTGAAAAAAACAACCAGCCAATGCCAAGAGTGAGCGACGATACGATCCCTGCGGCGATCAAAGTCATCGCATCGGGGACAATGCCATCGATGATGGGCATGCGAAACACTTTTATAATATGATACATGGGATTTAGATTGAAAAACCAAAATCGATAAGTTGCGGGGATAATATTTTCCGGATAGATGATGGGAGTCAAATACATCCAGGCCATCAATACAATACTATACATCTCAGCCACGTCAGGAAAATGAACGGCCATGGTTGAAATGATCAAGCCTACTCCCAAAGCAAAAGCCGCCAGCAATAACATTGAAATTGGCAAAAAAAGAAGACTCCAGCGGAATGGCACATCCGCCAGGAGCATGATCAGAAACATAGGAATCAGCGACAAGGCCAGGTTGACCAGGCCGGTCCCGATCGCGGAAACCCCAAACGAAGTGCGCGGCACATAAATTTGTTTAAGCAGGGCGCCTCCCCATACGATCTGATTAATGATGGCGTTGGTGGTTTGAGCAAAAAAAGTCCATGCAATCAAACCGCTTAAAATATACGCTGGATATCCTTTAATCGCCTGAAATAGCGTGGAGAATACCAGCAAAAGGATGAGCATCATAGCCAACGGTTGCAGCAAGGTCCAGGCAATCCCCAGGACTGAGCGTTTATAACGCGATACAATATCCTTGCGCACAAGTTGATAGATCAAATCGCGATATTGAAAAATACCGCGTAATTCCTCCAGCGCCACCGCGCCCCGCCTGGCGCTGTCATAAATAAGTTCTTCAGAAGTTTTCATAATCCTCACACAAAATCAATGATTCCGTGCACATATTGACGGACAGGGAAATATTCGCTTCCATTTACAGACCCAGCATCCTGAAAATCTGTTTTTTGTCGTTGATGTATGGCAATTGTCTATTAATTACGATGCTGGTGATTCTACCATACAGGACAATCCCTGCATTTTAGGTAGTTCTCAATACAATGATGTATGTATAATCGACGGGTTGCTCTAGCAAGGTATACTAAAGCGATCTTATGTCAAACTACATCACCACCAAATGGGACGTCATCATCGCGGGCGGGGGACCCGCGGGTTTCTTCGCCGCGATCCGCTGTGCGGAGTTGAACCCGAAACTGCGCGTGTTGATCATCGAGAAGTCCAGCCAAACACTGGGCAAGGTGCTCATCTCCGGCGGCGGACGGTGCAATGTTACACACGCCTGCTTTGACCCTGCACAACTTGTCGGTTTTTATCCGCGCGGCGGCACGGCTTTGCGCGGCGCATTCACACGTTTTCAACCTGCGGATACGATCAAGTGGTTTGAGGTACACGGTGTGAAATTGAAAACCGAAGCCGATGGGCGCATGTTTCCCGTCACCGATTCATCAGAGACCATTGCAAGTTGTCTGCGCGAGGCGGCGAAACATTCCGGGGTGAAGGTGCATGTGGGCACGAGCCTGCTAAAGGTGGAGAAAAACCCAAGGGGTGGATTCAGGCTTGAGGTCAGGAAAGCGGGCGTTGCGACCGAAGGGCGTGATCGAAACGCCCGTGTTGAGCCCAGCGTTGCCCTGAGTTCATCGAAGGGTCGAAACAAGGCGGAAGTTCTTCCCCTCCAAACAAAAAAATTATTGATCGCCACGGGCAGCGACGCCAAAACGCGCGAGATCATCAAATCGCTTGGGCATGCCATTGAAGAACCCGTGCCTTCATTATTTACCTTCAACGTGAAGGATGAAAGAATTGAGGGGCTGGCGGGTGTGGCGGTTGAAAATGTGACTCTCAAAATGGATGCACTCACGCAGGGCGGTCCGATACTCATCACTCATTGGGGATTGAGCGGACCTGCCGTATTGAGACTCTCCGCCTGGGGCGCGCGTATTTTATCCGACAAGAAATACCGCTCAAGCCTGACCGTCAACTGGCTCGGCGATTACAAGCTCGACTCCACGCTGGAAGTTTTGCAGCGCAACAAGGACTGGCATGAAAACGCGCGTAAAAAAATTGCGGCGCAACCCGCCTTCTCACAAATCCCCGTCAGATTATGGAAACAGTTGACGCAGTTCATCGGCGATAAAAACTGGGGCGATATTTCAAAAGTCGAATTGCGAAAACTTGGGAATGAATTAACTGCGGGCGAATTCACGATCTCGGGCAAGGGACAATTCAAGGAAGAGTTCGTCACTTGCGGCGGCGTAAACTTGAACGAAGTGGATTTCAAAACCATGCAAAGCCGCATTGTGGATGATCTCTTCTTCGCGGGCGAAGTATTGGATATTGACGGCCTCACAGGCGGGTTTAATTTTCAGTCCTCCTGGACAACGGGCTGGCTGGCTGGAAATACGCTTGGAAGTTAATCTATTATTGGTGTAACCCGGCAGGGTTTTTGTATTGACCATCCGCTCATCATCCCGTAAAATCCCTCATGGAAAATTATATATAATTTAATAAGGATGCAGGCAATGGCTAAATATCGCATTATGTATTGGAAACACATCCCGCAGTCGTTTACCGTTGAAGGGGATGGACGCACAGTCAAAAAACAACTCTCGCAAAAAATCCAAAATGCAATCGACGCCTATGCCATGGCTGTGGATGCAACCTCCACCACAGACTACGCCAGGGAATTCAAACGCGGTGCATGGATCGAACGCGATGGCTCTCCTGAAGAAGTTGCTGAAGCGCTTCTTTCCGAACTGGAAACTGAGTTTGCAAAAATAGAGATTCCACGCCGACAAAAGGTCGAAACAAATTAACCGCGAAGTACGCACACCTGCCCTGGCGGGCGGTGCCAGGGAAGATTGCGAAGCTTAATTCTTTATTCTTTGCGCTCTTCGCGCTCTTAGCGGTTCAAAAAAATATGACTCAAAAACACAACATCATCCTGCAACCCTCCGGCAGCCGCGGACAAGTGGAGGCGGGCCAGTCCATTCGTTCCGCAGCGCGCGACCTCGGCGTGGAGATCGAATCCATTTGCGCCGAGAATGCCACCTGCGGCAAGTGCATGGTATTAATAGAAGAAGGCCGCTTCGAGAAGTACAACATCGACTCGAAGCGCGAGAACGTCTCCCCCGTTACTCCCGAAGAAGCCGCCTACTTTGCCCGCCGACCCAGGTTATTAAAGGACAAGGGCTGGGAAGTTGGGCAGGTGCGCCTGTCCTGCCAATGCAAGATTCGCGGGGATGTGCTGGTCAATGTCCCTGAAGAGAGCCGCGGCAATAAACAGATCGTCCGCAAGAGTGCGAGCGAGCGAGCGATCGAAGTCAAGCCTGCAATTCGAAAATATCTGGTTTCGATGACTCCGCCGAATCTCGAACGTCCGCTTGCTGACTGGGAACGCCTTGTGAAAGGACTGGAAACTTCGATGGCGCTGGTACGCGGCAGCGACGAAAAACTTCCGCGCTGGCATGACCTGACGATTGATTACCAATGCCTGCGGACATTATCTTCCACATTACGCGAAGCAAAATGGAGCGTGACGGTCTCTGTCTGGCAGGATCAAGAAGTCATTGCCGTTCAGCCCGGCTATCACGAGGATAGTTACGGCGCGGCAGTGGATATCGGTTCGACGACAGTCGCGCTGTATCTGTGCAATCTCCGCACAGGCGAAATGCTGGCTGCGGAATCCGAGATGAATCCGCAGATTGTGTATGGCGAGGATGTCATGTCACGTATTCAGTACACGATTGAACATAAGGACGGCCTGGAGAAATTACACAAGGCGATTATTTCCACGTTGAACAAATTGTTGAAACAAGCCGCAAAGACCGCAAAAATAAAAACCGAAGAAATATTGGAAATGGTGTTGGTCGGCAATTCCACCATGCACCATTTGCTATTAAACCTTCAGCCGAAAGATCTGGGACTTGCGCCATTTGTCCCTGCGATTCATAAATCAGTTGATATCAAGGCGCGTGAGTTGGGATTGAATATCAATTCCTCGGGCAATATCCACGTGCTCCCCACCATTGCCTCCTTCGTCGGTGCGGATACCAGCGCGATGATCGTCGCGGAAGAGCCGCACAAGCAGGACGAAAACTGGTTGTTAATCGATGTTGGCACAAATGCGGAATTGATTCTGGGCAATCGCAAGAGACTGTTATGCACCTCCACACCCACAGGGCCCGCGCTCGAAGGCGCGCATGTGGAATATGGCATGCGCGCGGCGCCGGGCGCAATCGAACGAGTCCATATCGATGAGCAGACTCTTGAGCCGCGTTACAAAATTGTCGGGGAAGAGCAATGGAATACAGGCAAAGCAAAGGGCATCTGCGGTTCCGCCATCATCGACGCAGTGGCGGAATTATTCCGGGTGGGGATCGTCGATTCTCGGGGCAAGTTCAAGACGGAATTGGAGTCGACGCGTATTCGTCAGGGAGAAAGCGGCTGGGAATATGTGATTGCCTGGGCGGAGGAAACCTCCATTGGGCGCGACATCCCCATGACCCAGCAGGATGTGAGACAAATTCAATTGGCGAAAGCTGCGCTCTTCACGGCGGCGCGCACCTTGTTGAAGCGCAGTGGTTTGCAATCTCCTGATAAAATTATTTTGGCTGGCGGTTTCGGCAGTTATATCGATAAAGAAAAAGCCATGCTGATCGGTTTGATCCCTGATTGCGAGTTGGACAAGGTCTATGCGGTTGGCAACGCGGCGGGCGATGGCGCGCGCATTGCATTGTTGAATGTCGAGAAGCGCAATGAAATTGATTCAGTAACCCGCAAAGTTGAACGTTTTGAACTGCCAACTGATCCGGAATTCCAAAATCAATTCATGCTGGCAACGAGTTTCCCGCACATGAGCGAGCCGTTTCCGCATATTGCACATTTGATCCCAAATCGCAAAGCGGATCCGATGGCCAAGAATTTTATGAAATAAAGTTCTATGCGGTGGTCGAGCAGACACAAGCGATAGCGAGTGTGGCATCGAAACCACCAACAATATGAATAATTTTGCTTACATGATGGTCTCGATACGTGCTTTGGTTTCGATGCGCCGCTTCGCGGCTACTCAACCAGCAGCCCCATGCGACCACCGAGGAGTATGGATGAATACATTTTTAGAGCGACTCAACAGTGGGGAGATCCTCGTTGCGGACGGGGCAACGGGTTCCAATTTGCAGAAGATGGGTCTCAAGCCCGGCAAGCCGCCTGAAGACCTGATCATCGACGACCCCGATACAATCTTGAAACTTGCGAGTTCATTTGCTGAAGCGGGCTCGGATATTATCCTCACCTGCACCTTCGGCGGCACGCGTATGAGGATGAAGGATTCAAAATATCACGAGCGCACACCCGAAGTGAACCTGCGCGCGGCGGAAATTGCGCGCAAAGCCGCTTCGTTAAACGGAGGGCTGGTCGCTGGTTCGATGGGTCCCGTCGGCGCCCTGATCAAACCGTACGGTCCGCTTGAAGCGCAGGATGTCAAAGCGACCTTCGCGGAACAGGCCAAGGCTCTTGCCGAGGGCGGCGTGGATTTGTTATTGATCGAGACCATGTTCTCCTTTGAAGAGACCACTGCCGCTTTTGAAGGCGCACGCTCTGTGACCGATTTGCCGATTGTGGTTTCATTCAGTTACGACCGCGGCACGCGCACCATGATGGGCGTCAAGCCAAAGGATGTGATCAAGCGATACAGTGAAATGGGCGCAGCCCTCGTCGGCGCGAATTGTGGAACCACACTCGCTAATATGGAAGCCGTTGTCAAAGAATATGCAGCCACCCTGCCAGACTTCCCATTGTGGGTAAAACCGAATGCAGGCGTGCCGCATATGGATATCGAGACCGAACAAGGCGTGTACGACATGGGTCCAGAAGACATGGCGACGTATGCAAAGAAATTTGTCGGGTTGGGAGCAAAGGTGGTCGGCGGTTGTTGTGGGAATACGCCAGAGCATATCGCCGCGATTGTGAAGGCTGTGAAATAGTTTTATGTAGGGGCGACCGGCCGGTCGCCCCTACGGTTTACGGATATGCGTGAAAAAATATTAGCTCTGCTATCAGGCAAGAAAGTTGACGCACAGCCCGCATTTAGCGGGTTGATTCACATTACGACAGTGGGCTTGGAACGTGAAAACCTGATCTTTCACGAAGTCCATAAGGATGCGAAGATGATGGCAAAGGCGGCGGCGAGCACATTTCATGTCACAAGCATGCCATCCGCAGCCCTGCCTTTGGATTTGTGCCTGCCTGCCGAAGCCCTGGGCGCGGAGTTAAACTACTATGAAAACGGGGAGTTTCAATTCCCACAGGTGAAGCAGGCTCTATTTGAATCAACGAAATATTTAACCACAGAGATCATGCCCTCCCGCGGGGAGGATAAGAGCACAGACGTTTTACAAAGGGGAAGAATTTCAATGGTATGTGAAGCAATTGGTTTGGTAAAAAAAGACATTGGAACGGAGGTTGTCATTTCAGGCATCATCCCGGGACCGTACACGCTGCTTTTATATCTTTGCAATCTAAGGAATTTAATTATCGAAATGAAGAAGGAACCTGGGATTGTCAGCGAGGCGCTCCTTCATCTTTCATCCTACCTTTCCCAGATTGGGGAGGCCTATCGCAAGGCAGGCGCGGACTTTATCACCGTCCATGAGATGGGTGGGTCGCCGGGCTTTATCGGACCCGCCAGGTTTGAGCAATTTGTTCTGCCTGCCCTGAAAGCTTTACATGAAAAATTACCGCATCCAAGCGTGTTGTCGGTGTGTGGGAATACAAACAAGTCCATGCCTTTGCTGGCTCAAACTGGCGCAAGCGCGATTTCCGTGGACCAGACAAACGACCTGGCCGCCTCTCGGGCCGTGTTAAAAGACAGGCTGCTGTTTGGGAATATCGATCCCGTGGGGAAACTGTGGCTGGGAGCATCGACTCAAGTGGCTGCGGCGGTTATCGGCGCGAAAGAGGCGGGCGTGGATGCCGTCTGGCCGGGCTGTGATCTTGTCCCTCAAACGCCCATCCAAAATATCAAAACATTTCTGAAAATTTAATCCCAGGCATCTTTTCTTTTATAATTGAGAAATGTTAAAACTCAACCCCAAAAAATATAATCCTTTTTTGTTCGCGGTGGTGACTATCGTGGCTTATGGTCTGCTGCTCCCGTTCACAGGGTTTTATTGGGACGACTGGCCCTTTGCATGGATCGCAAATTTCCTCGGCCCCGCTGAATTCAACCCAGCCTTCGCGCCCTTCCGTCCATTTCTCGGCCCCATATTTTATTTCACTACAAGCCTCATTCCACCCGTGCCTCTGTACTGGCAAATCTTTGCGCTGGTCGTTCGCTTCATGATCGGCATGACTGCCTGGTGGATGTTCAAACAGATTTGGCCGACCCGGAAAAGAATCGGATTGATCGCCGCTCTTTTCATTTTAATTTTTCCGGGTTACAGCCAGCATTGGGTTGCGCTCACCCACATCAATCAGGAACTCATCCCCTTTATATTTTATTTACTTTCCTTTGGTTTTACCTTCAAGGCGCTAAAATCGGAAAAAAAATCCGTTTATACCATTATCGCATTGCTGCTCCAGCTCTGCGGCATCTTTCCCACAGAATATTTCTTTGGCCTCGAAGGCTTGCGTTTTCTCTTTTTATTTTCCTTCTTCCAGGGACACCTTCTCGAGCGATTCAAAAAGACAATAAAAATCTGGCTGCCCTATTTACTCGTTTGGATTCTCAACGCCGCGTGGCTCATTTACTATTACAAATTCGGTCCCTACAATTCCTACGAAGTCACTGCCGCACAATCACCCAACGGTATTTATTTATTTACAGAAGCGCTGGATGCGCTCTGGAAGGCAGGATTCTACGTCTGGACACAAGTCCTCGTCCTGGCATTCCCATCCCTGCCCGCGCCCGCTTCCCTCTTAACCCTTGGCCTGGTTGCAATTTCATTGACATTGCTCGCGCCTTATCTTCTGCGTTTCGCGCACCCAGAAGAAAACAATGAAAGGTCATTTTCCATTTCATTGATCGTCATCGGTATGATCGGAATACTGCTCGGCAGGCTCCCATCCCTCGCCGCAGGTCTGCCTCTGACGCTGCAATCTTCTTATGATCGATTTATGATTTCCATGATGATCGGCGGGAGTCTGTTCACGATCGGGCTGGTGGAACTGGCGGTCAAGAACCAGCGGGTGAAGATCTACGTCTTCGCCATTCTCATCTCCCTCGGCATCGGACAGCAATTCTTCAACGCCAATATCTTCCGCAGGGATTGGGAGAAGCAAAGGGATATCTACTGGCAAATGGCCTGGCGCATGCCCGCATTGGAACCGGATACCGTCCTGCTCGCCCATCAAATGCCGATCGATTATGAAACCGACCTGTCCTTTACCGCGCCGATCAATTGGATCTATGCCCCTGAATATACCCGCTCAGACCTTCCTTATATCCTGCTCTACACTGAGAAACGATTGGGCGGTCCCACACTGCCTGCATTGGAACCCGGCATCGACATTAATTATCCATACCGGACAGTCGATTTCCACGGCTCCACGTCAAATGTGATCGTGATCTACATGCCCAAAAATGGATGCCTGCGTGTGCTTGATCCTGCACGCGGCGATGAGGTAATCTATGCCAAACTGCCGCAGGCGCTGACCAAAGCGATCCCGCTTTCCCATCCAGCGCGCATCGTCACAGAAACAGACACGCCCGCTGCCCCCCCCTTCATCGCGGAACCTGCGCATGCATGGTGCTATTATTTTGCAAAGGCAGAACTTGCCCGGCAAAATGGAAACTACGAACAGGTTGTATCCCTTGGAAATGAAGCCATTTCATCGGGATTTAAACCAGAAGACCAGAATGAATGGCTGATATTTATCGAAGCCTATGCCCTGACAGGAGATTTAAAAACTGCTGAAGAGCTGTCCATCGCTGTGCTGGCTGAAGATGCGCGAATGCGCCGCGGCTTGTGCACTGTTTGGAAACAAGTGCAGGCGAAAGGCGCTGCCCTGAGCCCGACGAAGAACCCAATCGAAAGCGAAGGGCTGATCGAGTCCATCATCCTATCTTTTAATTGCAGCCCATGATGCATGGCTTGACGCATTAAACGTGATGTGCTACCATCGTTTGTTGATTATGTTGAAAGAGGAGAAATCATGAATAACAAACAACGCGGTCTGCTGGTAATCACCATCTTTATGATTTTAACGATGCTGATTTCTGCCTGCACGCAATCCCTGTCTTCTGTACCTGAGGCAACGCCGACCTTGATCCCAGCCGGGTTGTTCGTTTCACCCT
This sequence comes from uncultured Anaerolinea sp., assembly GCA_964511765.1. GTDB lineage: Bacteria > Chloroflexota > Anaerolineae > Anaerolineales > Villigracilaceae > Villigracilis. The sequence continues at coordinate 1,300 of CAZEGE010000083.1, read as the reverse complement.
TCCCTTCCGTTGAAAATCCAATGGCCATGATCGAGGAGTTTGCCAAACAGACTGCCGCAGCGCAAACCACGATCGCGGGCGGCGGCACCCCCGGCACGCCGCAAGCAATTACAACTGGCACCGTCCTTTCCACGCAAACTGGAAGCGAAACGCCTGTTCCTGCAATCGGCACCCCAGGCACACCGACCAACGTTATTAACACACCCACCAATGCTGTTTCGGCCGCCGCTACTTCGGTTCCCCCGGGCGTAAGGCCGGCCAGTTATACGCTGCAAGAAGGTGAGCATCCATATTGTATTGCCCGCCGCTTTAATGTAGACCCTGATGATTTGCTGGCGCTCAGCGGTTTAACCAGCGCACAGGCAAACAGCCTGTCATCCGGGACGGTTTTGAAAATACCGCAAAGCGGGGCCTTCCCCGGAGATCGCTCTCTTACGTCACATCCAGCCACTTACACGGTTACCTCAGGCGACGAGACCCTTTACAGCGTGGCATGCAAATACGGTGATATTGACCCAAATACCATCGCCTCTGCAAACGGCATATCTGTCTCGGCAAATTTGACCGCTGGGCAGACCCTGCAAATACCGTAATTTCATAATAATAAAAGCCCAGGGTCGCATACCTGGGCTTTTTTAGTTAAAGAAGGAATACGAATATGCCATTTGAACTGTTGAGGTCGGAGGCCCTGTTTCAGGGACGCGCATTCAAGATCCGTCGTGATTATTTAAAAACACCGGACGGGCGCGAAACAAAATTCGACATTGTCGAACACGGCGGGTCAGTCATCATCATCCCCATGGACAATGAGGGTAATCTGCTCTTCGTGCGTCAATACCGCCACGCGGCAGGCATGGACCTGCTCGAACTGCCCGCCGGCACACGTGATAACGACGAGCCCTTTGAAGAGTGCGCCGCACGAGAGATCCGCGAAGAGACCGGTATGGAAGCAGGCACGCTTAAGAAAGTGGGCGAGTTTTATCTGGCGCCCGGATACTCCACGGAATTCATGGGCGTGTTTCTCGCCACAGACCTGAAACTCAATCCGCTTGAAGCAGATGATGACGAGTTTTTGACCGTTGAGAAAATTCCTATGCAGGAAGCCTTTGGGATGGCAGAAAGAGGCGAGATGCCGGATGCCAAGTCACTGGCGGCCCTGCTGCTGGCAAGACCGTTTTTAGACAAACTGACGTAATCATATAAACAGTCATACTGCAGAGCCTATAACAAACTGAAACGCCTCCAAAATGGGGCGTTTTTTATTCCTACAAATCTTGTCCTAAATGTGACAACTCTCAGG
>CAZEGE010000082.1:10423-16310 GCA_964511765.1 uncultured Anaerolinea sp. | reverse complement strand
TCGACCTTCTGGCCTTCCTGCAGGTTACGGAAACCGTCACCTTGAATGGCGGAGAAATGGACGAACACGTCCGCTCCACCTTCGCGCTCGATAAAGCCGAAGCCCTTATCCCCATTGAACCACTTTACTGTACCAATTATTCTGTCAGACATTTTTGCCTCCTTTGGCAATTGAAAAAATTATTAGGTAAATCTGTTTGTTCCATCGGAGGGCAAAACAAAACAACTTACGGTCAAACCGTGAGCTGTGGCTGTTCTTCAAACCAACGTAACCTACCGTTTTCCTACTGGCGCTAGGATAACATAGCAACAATAATAAGTCAATCAAAAATGGAGGTCAATAATGCGGGTATAATTCCCTTCCTATGAACTTCTTAATCACCGGAGCCGCGGGATTCCTCGGCTCTTCGCTTGCCAATCACCTCGCCCGCGAAGGACATCAAGTGCGCGGCCTTGACGACCTTTCCACCGGCGACCCGCAGGTACTCGCGCCCGACGTCCACTTTACGCGCGGGGATGTGGGCGACCGCCCCAAATTGTGGACCCTGCTTCAAGACGTGGATGTTGTCTATCATCTCGCGGCGCGCGTTTCGGTGCAGGAATCCATTTTGTATCCACGCGACTATAACGCCGTCAACGTGAGCGGGACAGTGGCCTTGATGGAAGCCATGCGCGACGTGGGAGTCAAACGGGTCGTTCTGGCTTCGTCCGGAGCTGTCTACGGCGACCTGGGCGATTTAACCCTGAGGGAGTCCACCACGCCAAACCCGCGTTCGCCTTATGCAGTCTCCAAACTCGCGGCGGAATATTATGTCCGCACGATTGGCAGCCTTTGGAATATTGAAACCGTCAGCTTAAGAATCTTCAATGCCTATGGACCGGGTCAACACCTGCCGCCTTCTCATCCACCCGTGGTGCCGCATTATCTTCGCCAGGCCCTGCGCGGCGGGACCCTGGTTGCACACGGTGACGGGAGCCAAACTCGCGATTACATCTATGTAGACGATGTGGTCAGCGCCATGGTGGCTGCCGCCACCGCGCCAGGCATTAATGGACTGGTCATCAATGTCGGTTCGGGCGTGGAAACTTCGATCAAGGATCTGATCCATATCGTTTTGGACATCGCCGACAGCAAAGCCAATGTAGTCTTCAACGCCCAAACCTCCGGCGGTGTCTCCCGCATGCGGGCGGACTTAAGCCTCGCGAAGGAAAAGTTGCGCTTCGTCCCTTCGATTAAATTGGAAGAGGGATTGAGGCTTACTCTTCAGCGCGATCCAAGATTCAAATGATCTTTCACCACTTGGAATGCGGGGAGCACAGAGTTTATTTAATGGCTCATTAGTGATCTCCATGATAAAAGTTCTTCCTCGCTCATTTTATGATCGTCCCACTTTAACGGTTGCGCGTGAATTGATCGGAGCGCGGCTGGTGCGGATTCTGGAGGGAGTGAAATTGGTCGGGTTGATCACCGAAACAGAAGCCTATATTGGCGAGGATGATCTGGCCTGCCATGCCAAAGCAGGACTCACGCCGCGAACCGCCCCCATGTATGGACTGGCTGGACATGCCTATGTCTATTTCACCTATGGCAATCACTGGATGTTGAACGCAGTCACGGAGCGCAAGGGATTTCCGGCGGCGGTGCTGATCCGCGCGATACAGCCCCTCGAAGGCGTTGTAGTCATGCTGGAACGCCGCCAGGGACGGGATATTTTGGGTCCTGGCAAACTGACGCAGGCGCTGGGAATTGCCAAAAGCGAGAACAATCTCGATTTGACGGAAGCAGCCTCCAGTTTAAGAATCGAAGCGGGGATTTTCGTCCCGGATGAAAGCGTGACGATTGGCGCTCGTGTGGGTTTAAATAAAACACCAGAGCCGTGGTATTCCAAGCCCTGGAGATTTTTAGTCAAAGAACCGATACTCGGGATTCGATAAGCGAGTATCCAATACCGGATTTTGAGGAGATCAGCATGGGATTATTGGATGGAAAAAACGCTTTAATTTTTGGTCTTGCCAATGAACGCTCGATCGCGTGGGGTATCACGCAGGCCTTCAAACGCGAAGGCGCGAATTTAGGTATCAGTTATGCGGGCGAAACGCTCGAGCGCCGTGTGAAGCCGCTGGCCGAGAAAGTGGACTGCAAATGGGTCGAGGAATGCGATGTGACGAAGGATGACCAGATTGCATTGGTAGCAGAGAAAGCCAGGAAGTATTTTGGAAAGATCGACGTATTGGTCCATTCGATTGCATTCGCAGGCCGCGAAGAATTAAGCAAGCCCTATCATGAGACCAGCCGCGAAGGATTCAAAACCGCGATGGACATCAGCGTGTTTTCCCTGGTCGCATTGACCAATGCCTTCCTGCCGATCTTGAATCCCAATGCTTCGGTGATGTGCCTGACCTATTACGGTTCGGTGAAGGTCGCCCCGCATTACAATGTGATGGGCGTGGCCAAGGCGGCCTTGGAATCGTCAACTCGTTATCTTGCCTATGACCTGGGGCCGCAAAAGATTCGCGTGAACGCAATTTCCGCGGGACCGATCCGCACGCTGGCAGCGGCAGGCGTGGGCGGCTTCCGCGATATGTACAAACACTTTGCCGACATGTCCCCCATGCGCGAGAACGTGACCATTGAAGACGTGGGCAACTCGGCCGTGTTTTTGGCTTCAGATCTTTCCAGGCGCATTACAGGCGAAGTATTGTATGTCGACTCTGGCTTCAATACCGTCGGCGTGCAGATCAGTACGGAGGAAGAGAAGAGCAAGTAGAAAAATATACTCGCTGGTCGAGAGGTTCGAGAGGTTCCCAGCATCCGCGAGGAACCCCATCGAGACGGCCAATTTCAATTTAATTTCTAACCGCTGGTTTCGAAACGCTCCTGGCAGATAACGCTCAGGGCTGCTCAACCAGCGGTTTTTATTTCTAAGGTAAAATTGCATCAACATGTTCAAGCGCAATACCGCTCCCACTGAAACTCTCCAACCTGTACAAGCTGTCGAACGCATTACTTCGGTGCTGGGCTCGGGCATCGTCTGGCACGGCAGCATCAACGGCTCGGGCGGCGTCCGCATTGAAGGCGCCTTCGAAGGCGAGATCGCCCTGCGCGGCATGCTCGTCGTCGGCGAGACGGGACGCGTCACCTGTCAAAATGTGCGCGCCAATACCGTCATCGTTGCCGGAGCGGTTCGCGGAAACGTCACCACCCAGAAATTGGAAATCCGCGCTTCGGGCAGAGTTTGGGGGGACGTGGTCACCACCGCATTCGTGACCGAAGAGGGCGCCTTTTTGCGCGGTCAAATCAGGATGGAAGAAACGGTCGAGCTGGACCTCGGGCCTGCTCCTGAGTCCACGCCTTTCGAAGCCCCCCAGGCAGAATCCATCGCGCCGACACCGATCCAAACCTCTGAACCAAGGCCGGCCATCAAATCAACGCAGAAAACCATGCGAAAGAAAAAAGGCGAAGCTTAACTGTACAGGCGATCCTTGGGATCGCCCTTTTTGAATCCAATGAGATACCGCGACTTAACCATTCAAACCCAACGTGAATTTCCAAACAACGCACGCACGCCAGGCTTTGGCTGGCTTGTCCGCGCGGGATATTTGACCCGTGAAAATGAAGTCCTGCCGCTTGGAGAACAAGCGATTTCAAGGTTACAAAATTTATCAGGCGATCCGTCTTTTTTTTCGCTGCTTTCCCTTCCGCTCATTTCGAACGAATATGAAACCTATTTTCCGCTTTCAACAGGCGCCACTGAAATCATCCATTGTGAATCCTGTAAATATACAGAACGTCTTGAGCTCGCGCATTTCAAAAAGACAGTGCTCCCTCACGAAGAAGAACTTCCGCTTGAAAAAGTATCCACTCCGGATTGCAATACCATCGAGTCGCTTGCGAATTTTCTGGGGATACCCAAGGAGAAGACCGCCAAGGCTTTGATGTACACACGCGCATCGGATAACCAGTTCATCTTCGTCGTGGTGCGCGGAGACATGCAGCTCAGCGAATCAAAGTTGAAAAAACTTGCAGGCGATGTCCGCCCAGCCACAGCAGAGGAGATCGTCAAAGCAGGCGCCGCAGTTGGCTATGCCTCGCCCATCGGGTTAAAGAACGCACTCATCCTCGTGGACGATATAATTACGCAGTCACAAAACCTCGTTGCAGGCGCGAACGACGCGGGCTGTCATTTCAAGCACACGAATTATCCAAGGGACTATTCTGCTGAAATAGTCGCAGACGTCACACAAGCCAAAACAGGCGACCCATGCATCCATTGTGGCAGCCCGCTTTCCCTCCATTCCACCCTTGGTTTGGCTGCACGCTCCGGCTTTCATTTTAAGAATATCCTGCTCGCCCTCGCAGAGACCCATCACGATGAAAAAGGATTGACCCTCCCAAAATCCGCTGCACCCTTTGACCTGTATCTGATGCACCTGCCCGGCAGGCAAATGGACACGCGTGCCAAAGCCGTGGAAATATACGATCAACTTCAGAGTGCTGGCATTTCCGTCCTTTTCGATGACCGTGATGAACGCGCAGGCGTCAAATTCAACGACGCGGATTTGATCGGTTGTCCCATGCGCGTGACGGTTGGGGAGAAAGCGCTTCAAAATGGAATGGTAGAATTGAAGCCGCGCAGGGAAAAAGAAAATCAAACCCTATCCTCGGAAAATTTGATCTCACACTTGAGCAGTTTTCTCAACTAATTGCGCGAAAACTTTATCTCACGCGGCAGGCTGGAATACCAGAAACTCATGAATGCAGGACACTTTCCCCCACCCAAACGACGCGGCTTGATCATTCACGGCTTCATGCTCTTTGTGCTAACGATCATCGCCATTCTCGGATTCGTAAACCTTTCCGGCGCAGAGGTGGGTCCCACCTTCTTGATTTCGCTTTTGGTCTCGCTGGCGGCGTTCACGCCAATCCCATTTTTTGTATATCGCGCATACGCATTATGGCGCGCAGATTACCACATGGACCGTGACAGCCTCGCCATCCATTGGGGTCTGCGCGAGGAAGACATTCCGCTCACAGACATCGAATGGATCCGCCCCGCCAACGATCTGACGCATCCGCTTACATTGCCCTCGCTGCCATTGCCCGGCGGCGTATTGGGTATGCGCCGGCACCCCGATTTGGGCATGGTTGAATTTCTCGCAGCAGATAGGAAAAAACTTTTACTGATTGCCACGGCAAAACGTATCTTTGTGATCTCACCCAATGATCCCGCCGCGCTCGCCCAGACTTTCGCACGCGCAACCGAATTGGGCAGCATCTCACCCGCCGAAGCAAAATCAGTGTATCCCTCCTTCGTGGTCGCACAAGCCTGGGGAAGCGGACTCGCGCGTTACCTTTGGCTCAGCGCATTATTTCTAAATTTAGGTTTGTTCATTTGGGCAAGTCTCATCATCCCATCCACGCCGCGCGTTGCCCTCGGCCCGCAGTTTATGGGCAGCGCACTGGAGACCGTGCCATCCTCACAGCTTATCCTCTTCCCCGTGGCAAGTCTCCTGCTTTCCGTGGCAGGCTGGATCGCGGGTTTGTATTTCTATCGCTGGGATCGTGAACGCATACTCGCCTTTATCGTTTGGGGTTCCAGCACACTCGCCAGTTTGCTATTCCTGCTCGCGGTGCTTTTCATTATTACAACTCCTGTGTAAGGGGTTGAAGGTTACAGGTTTGAAGGTTGCAAGTTAAAATGCCGCTCTAATCCTGCAACCTTCAACTTTTCAACCTTCCAACTTTCAACCTCCTATGCAACTCTTCCTCGGTTTTCTCCTCGCCATCCTCATCGCCTTCCTCGCCTACAAAGCCCGCAGCTTAAACAAAAGCGGCGCACTGGCAGCCGCATTGACAGGCACGATCATCTTCGGCATTGGCGGATGGC
>CAZEGE010000082.1:0-10323 GCA_964511765.1 uncultured Anaerolinea sp. | reverse complement strand
CCATGGAGGCCGTAACACTATCTCCTTTGATCATATCTACTTGGTACTGATATGACATCGTCAAAACCCATCCTCGTCACCGGCACAAGCGGATTTGTCGCCACTCACACCATTATCCGACTCCTTGAACAGGGTTATAAAATCCGCGGTACATTGCGGACTCTTTCGCGTGAGACCGAAGTCCGCGAGACAATCTCAAAGTATGTGCGGGCGAATGATTGGCTGGAGGTAATTCCCGTGGATTTGGAGCGGGATTCAGGGTGGAATGAAGCGATGAAAGATGTCGAATAAGTCCTGCATGTCGCCTCTCCCTTCCCGTTGTTTGAACCGAAAAATGAAGACGAACTTATCGTCCCCGCCGTGCAAGGGACTTTACGCGTCCTGCGCGCCGCGCACAATGCAAAGGTCAGGCGCGTGGTGCAAGTCTCATCCACCGCCGCGATCTCGGCGGGGCACAACCGCGAGAACAAAACCTTCGATGAAAATGATTGGTCAAAGGTTGAAAACAACATCAGCGCGTATGCCAAAAGCAAAACCCTCGCCGAGCGTGCCGCATGGGATTTTATCAACGGCGCAGAAAACACAAATAAAATGGAACTGGTTGCCATCAACCCTCCGCTTATTCTTGGTCCTGTTCCCAACTGCGGGATTACGCAGTAGATTTAATGCTGGGCGCGGATGGCTTACCAGATGGAATGTGGTGGCGGGATTATATTCAAAAAGCACAAACAAACCGCTTTGCCCTGCCAGTAATTCTTAATAAAGGGGTTAGTCAAAATGAGGAAATTTATAACATACTTACTTCTGTAGGCGGATTCGATGTCCCCGAGGCAGGTGCATGTAAAAATTTTCGCGATATGCCCACCAACGAGGTGTTGATGCCTATTTTCACCCCTGACACAGAGTCCGTAATTGGTTGGTTAACCATCCAGCAAGGAGTTATTTTTACTGACACTCATTCCTTTACATTCACCTCTGGAGAAAATCCCCACTGGAATAGGGCGCGAGGCCTAGACACAACAATTTTTGGCGGTCAGTCAAACAATGCCTTTTTTGGCATTTTAGTACCCGACAACACTACCGAAATTTCCTACGATAACGCTGGCGGAAGACCCTTGTTAGAAAACGGCAATGGGGTTGGAGGAATTGGCGGCGGCCCAGAAATACTTAAATTATTACAGGTTACCAACACTCCAGAACTGGTTCGGTTGTCGATGAAACTAAGGTTATTAGTTTTATATCCCAATGAAATTATCTACCAAAACAATCAATAAATAGTCCTACTTATTGATAAGTTTTAAAAAACGACTGGCTCAAGCCGCCGTCCTCGGCGGCGGGGACGCCGCCTTGAGCATTTCCAAGGCAGCGTTTTTAGTGTAAATTCTGCGCCGCCCGCTGGGCGCTCCGCAAAGACAGTGCAAGGAGCAAACTCGTCCGCAACCTTTGAGTGCACTCATGAACTTGGGAGCACTCAAAGGTTGTTTGTTCTACCCATCCCTCACCCCAATTGTGACGATTTATCGTCGTGGCGGCTTCCCCCTCTCCCAAAGGGAGAGGGCAGGGTGAGGGCTTTTGGCGGGCGGCCCATAGGAATGGAAGACTCGCCTATATACTTTGAATGCACCCCATGAACTTCACGAGCAAAACATTCAAAGGTTTAACCACATGCGAGTTGCAGTTGATACATCCGCCATCATAGCAGTAATCGCCGACGAACCAGAAAAAGCCAGATTAATTGAGTTAACAAAAGATGGGCAGGTCTTTGTTATCCGACCTGAAACACCTGCGAAGAAATCCCCTTTTGAGGTTCGCAGTATCAAGTTACCCATTACAAGGATGGATATTTTGGAAGCAATTCACGAAAGCAGAGCAAGATATTCATAAACAAAATAATTAATAACAAGACCTCCGAGTTCTTCGCCCACAGGGCGCTTCGCAAAGAACTCGGAGGTCTGCGCATTACGGTTACTTCAGCCTCTCCAGATCTTGAAATCTTTCAAACTGGAACTGCCTAAAAACTCGCGCACAATGGAGTTGGCCGGCACAAGGTTTACATCCAGAGGCAGGAACCATTCCAGAAATGCCAGCAGTCTGCGCGCTTCGATATATTCTGGCGCGGTATATGCAACCTGGCGAAGCAGGGGTTCTGCCAGCGGCTTAAGTACGGCAAGCTCATATACCAGCGCCGAGTTGAACATCACATCCGCGTTTTCCTGATAGGGAAAGATATGTCGCTTTTCGCCGCGGCGTACCGATTCCCAACGCGAGATCGTCGCCTGCGCGGAATATCCGCGTTCGCGCGCATCGCGCACAATTCGGCGGATGAGGCGGGTGTCGGTTGTGGAAACCCTGTTATGACGGTCCAGGTTGAGCTGTGTCAGCGCGGAGACATAAACTCGAAAGGCTGAATCAGTCCAACGGTCAGGGATGAGGCGCGGGTTCATCCCATGAATGCCTTCGAGGATGATCGGTTGACCCTCTTTCAACTGGACGAGGTCGCCCTCTTCGCTTCTGCCGGTCATAAAGTTGTAGCGGGGCAATTGGGCTTTTCCGCCGCTGAGAAGTTTTTCCATGTCCTGCATAAGTCGGTCGAGATTTAATGCGTCGAGCGTTTCAAAATCTGGCTGGCCGTCTTTATCGAGCGGAGTTTTATCGCGATCGATAAAAAAATGATCGAGTTCAAGCGGATAAGGCGAGATGCCGCGCGCCAGCAATTGCACTGCGAGGCGGCGCGATAATGTCGTTTTACCGGATGATGAAGGTCCTGCAATTAAAATAATGCGCGATTTATTTTGCACGATCTGCTGGGCCAGATCTGCAACATTTTGTTCGTGCAGCGCCTCGGAGACAAGCACGATCTCATCGGCGCGTCCGGTTTCAATGGCATCATTCAGCGCGCCGACATTGTCGATGTTGAGGGTCTTCAGCCAATTGCCATACTGACGAAATGTTTTCAATAATTTTGGATAATCACCCATCGGCTCCAGTTCGGTGGGCGCATGGCGGCGGGGAAATTGAATGGTGAACCCGCCGTCCGTCATCTTGAAATCGAACCATTTTAAAAAGCCGGTGGACGGCACCATGTAACCGTGCATATAATCCATCTGACCGTTGAAACTGTAAAGTGTCAGGTAAGCCTTCCTGCGGTATTTCAGCAGGCGTATTTTGTCTTCATAACCGCGTTGTTTAAAATATTCGACCGCTTCCTGAAGGGGAATTTCCTTGCGTACAAAAGGATGATCTTCCCTGATTAGTTTTTTCATGTGATCTTTGAGAGAGTCAAGTTCTTCCTGTGAAAGCGTTTCGCGGCCGGTCACTTCGCAATAAAACCCACCCGATGAAACGGAATGATCGATATTCAATCTTCCTTTGGGGAAAAGCTGGGCAAATACCATTTCAAGCAAAAAGACAAGCGAGCGGCGATAGATGCGCGCGCCGTCGGCAGTATCCATGGTGACGGGCTGGCAATGCGATTCGATATCAATGGGAAAGATCAGTTCGTGAATTTGATTATTGATGATGGCGGCCACGATTGGCGCGGAGAAATCATCCTTGGCTTTGGCAAGGAACTCCCCCACTTGCGTGCCGCGCGGACCTGAGAGGGTCCTGCCGTTTGGTAAATGGACTTCGATGTTTTTAGCGGGTTGGGTGATTTGAATGGGCATGAGTTATTGGGTTGGCAGGTTGAAGGTTGAAGGTTCTTAACTTGCAACATTCAAACCTTTAACCTTCAATTTTTCAACTTAGACAACAATTTTTCCGGCTTCCCCGCGAACTCTTCGAGCGGGATTTCCTTTTTGGTTAGAGCCATTAATGTATTTGTAAGCAACTCATTGACGGGAGTTGGGATGCCGCGCGCCCTGCCTTCGCGGACGACTGCGCCATGCAAAAATTCCACTTCGCTTTGGCCTCGGCCTGAATACAGGTCGATGTGAAAGGATGGCATTTTAGCGCCGCGTCCACTGCCCCCGGCGCGCGCGAGCAAGGGTTTGGAAAGCCAGAGCGGTAGTCGGGTGGCAAACGCCAAGGCAGCCACGGGCGTCCCAGGTAAATCGACTACCTCGAGATGCATGGCTTTCATCACCGCCAGACATTCACGCAGCATGTCAATTTCTAGTTTGTAGAGATCCTTATTGGCCAGAACCTGTGCAGCGGTCATATTGAGAATAGCGGAGGTTGGGTTGGCAATCAGGTTGGTGAGCATCTTCGACCATTTCATGCTGTATGCATCGGGATACAGACGACCTTTGAGATACGCGCGATCCAATGCGTTGACGAGCTTCTCCGAGAGCGGATGCCCTGCCGCCACGCCAACGCCGCGTAATTTTTCGAGGACAATGTCGCCAGGTGCGCGGCGGCCAATCGCAGTAGTGACCGTACCATAAATAACCTTGTCTGCGCCCAGCACGCGCGCAATGGCCTGTTCATTGTCCACGCCGTTGGAAAGACATAGAATCGGTGGGAGTTTATCCGCAAAAGGTTTCAAACCCTCCATGGCGGATATGGTATCGAAGGATTTCAACGCAAATATGGCCGTATCGAATGGACCGAATTGCAAGGCTTCTTCAAGCGCAGGCACGATCACAAAAGAATGCGCGTCAATAATGAAAGCATCTTTTGTATTTCTTCCCTTCGAGAGCCTCAGGACAACGCTTTTATCAATCGTCAGGTCGAGCCTTAATCCCTTTTCGCGTAACTCTTTCACCATCTTCGGTTGTTCCACGAAAACGATTTGATGCCCGTCCAGGGCCAGTGACCCGCCGATATATGTGCCGATGGCGCCAGCGCCAAAGAGCAGAATTTTCATTGATTTTTGAGATTCGGATGATTGCAAAATAGCCTCTGAAAATATTTATTCTTCGTCCGGCCAGTGGATATGGTCATTGAGTTTATCGATCGCCCAGCGGTGTTGATACGGGGAGTAGATCAATTGGGCAAACGCGGTATTTCCAAAACGGAAGCGCGTTCCCGTGTTATTGGCTTGCGGAGCGACTCCAACAACGGCATGCATGACCTGATTGAGCAGGCCGCCATGCGAGATGATCAGATACCTTGCTGGTTCGCGTTTCAACAAGTCATGCAAGGCCTGGCCCGCACGCAGGAACAATTCCCAATCGCCTTCCCCGTCCAAACCGACCGGATCGTAGGGCGTGGAAAATTCCGGGTGCGTAAAATTCTGGCTGACTTCACGCGCGGTAAGCCCTGCAAATTCGCCGTTATCCCGCTCCAGCCAAAGAGGCTCAAACTCAACTTGTAGATTCAACGCCGAAGCGATGATCTCCGCCGTCTCTTTCGTGCGGGTGAGCGGGCTGGCGATCACGTGGTCAAATTTCGCGTCCTCTTTTTTCCAACGCTCCGCCAGGGCGGATGCCTGCGCGCGTCCCTTTTCAGTCAGTGGAAAATCCGCCTGTCCCTGCCAGCGGGATTCCACATTCCCAACCGATTCGCCGTGACGCAGCAATGTAATGTAAAAGGGTTTGGATCTATTCTCCGTCATCAGGCAGCTTCCCCTTCAATAAATAAATGGGGCGGCGCTTTACTTCCTGAAAAATATATCCGACATAAACACCGATAAAGCCCAGCAGGATCATGATGATACCGCTGGCAATCAGCATGACGCCCATTAATGAACTCCAGCCTGCAACCACCCGCTCCGTATGGCCAGTCAGCCACAAGATCAAGACATAAGCCAATTGTGCGATCGCCAGAACAAAGAACGCCAGACCCGAACTCAATCCAATATACAAAGGCGCAAGAGAAAAGGAAAAGACCGCGTCCGATGCAAGGCGCACCATTTTGCCGAGGGAGTATTTCGATATGCCTGCAAGACGCGCAGGCTCGTGATATGGCAGGATGACGCTGTTGTATCCCATCCAGGAGATCATACCGCGCAGGAAACGATGATACTCATGCATGGAACGTACTCCATCCAGCGCATTTCGCGAGAGTGCGCGAAAATCCGCCGCGCCCTGCAAGATCTGCGTGCCGCTGATCTTATTGATCAACCAATAGAAAAAATTGGAGGTAACTTTTTTTAATGAAATGGAGCGGGCATCGCGCGAAGCGAGGCGCTGCGCCTGCACAATGTCAAACCCGTGTTGGATGAGATGGATCATTTGCGGGATCATCTCAGGCGGATGCTGGCCGTCACCGTCCATGGAAATCATCATATCGCCGCGCGAGGCGTCCATGCCGGCAGTCAGCGCGGCCTGGTGTCCAAAGTTGCGGCTGAGTTGGAGCAGGGAAACGCGCGGGTCTTCGTCCGCTATCTTTCGGAGCGTATCAACTGTCCCGTCTTTTGAGCCGTCGTCTACATAAATAAATTTAAAGTCATAGGGAAGCGAATCCACCACGCGGCAAATATCCGCATAAGTCCGTCCGATTACTTCGGATTCGTTGAAAACGGGGATGACCAGGTCAACCGATGGTTTTTGTTTTTTAGGAGACATCGCAAGGATTTTACCATGCGCTTCACATTTGGACTCTGTGCCTGTCAGCCAGTAAACGGAGCGCGCGCTCCACCTCGGCAGTTTTCTGGTTAACACTCCACCCCAGCACCACGCCCATTGCGTCAGCGATCTCTTCCACACCAGCCTTTGTTAAACGGCCCAACATGGCAAGCATGGTGCGGCGCAAAAGAATATCGTCAAGACGAAGCGCCTTCTCGTTTTCCACAAGGAAGGCAATCTCGTAACGCGAAAACTCAGGCAGGGATATTAAAGGCATATCCTCCTTCCGAGACGATGCGGCGGCGCGGCCGATAAAAGTGGCAACAGCTTCTGTACGTGTACCATAACGCGCATACAGGGTTTGCAGACGCTCCCTGCTTAAACCGCTCCCCGCCGCAAAGCCGTCAATTTGCCGTTTCTGTTCATTGGCATCATTTGAATAAGCGCGGCCGCCGCCAATGGGCAGGTCGCATGTGCTTTTCCGGCGCGTCCTTCCAAGATAAGCCAGCGCCTTATCCGTCACCTGCTCCGCAAAGGCGCGGTAGGAAGTCCACTTGCCGCCCACCAGCGAATAGACGGGGAAATTCAAGTTTGTCGAATCACCGTTCAACACTTCGATATGATGGTCACGGCTGTATTGACCTGTAGTCTTCGCGCCGCTGCTTGCCAGTGGGCGCACGCCCGTAAATTGAAAGACAACATGTTCACGAGTCACCTTGATGGACGGGAACACGCGCGAGATCATTTCAATGAAATAATCCATCTCTTCATCGGTGCAGCGCGCTTCATCGGGATGATCGATTTTGACATCTGATGTGCCGACCAGAACACGGTCAAACAACGGGAAGATAAGCACAATGCGTCCATCCTTATTTTCAAAGAAAAATTCATTGCCATCTATCGCAGCTCGCAAATCGGGATGATTTATGACCAGATGCGAACCCTTGGTGCCGCCAATGAAATGTGTGGATATACCCAGGCTGTGATTGGCAAAATCGATCCATGGGCCAGCTGCATTGATCACCAGCCTGGGATGCACCTCGCAGGTTTCATCGCGCAACTCATCGCATAAAATGACCGTATCTTTTTCGCCGCTGACCAAACTCACATAATTCAATGCGTGTGCATTCGGGTTGTCGGTTTCCGCATCCAGAAGAATTTCAAGGGCAAGCCGCTCAGGGTCGGAGATCAAACCGTCGTAATACGTGGCGGTATTGACGATATCAGGATTCAAGCGGTTCCAGAGCTTCAGGGATTCTGTCCGCGAAAAAAATTTATGACGGGGAACGGTGCGTTTTTTTCCCGTATAGGCATCGTACATCATCAAACCAAGTTTGATGATGACAGAACCGCGCTCGGAAGGTTTATCGAGCCAGCCTAAAAATTTCAAGGGCGCGTTGAACAGGCCCGAAAAATATTTGAACATGGGCACGGTTGTAGGAAGCGGCTTGACGATATGCGGCGCATTCTGGATCATACGGTTTCGTTCGCGCACCGCCTCTCGTACCAGGCGAAACTCACCGTTCTCCAAATAACGAATGCCGCCGTGCGCCATATGGGAGGAGGCTGCGCTTGCGCCTGAGCAAAAGTCGCCGCGATCCACGATGAGCACATCCACATCGTTAAGAGCCAGGTCGCGGAAGGTGCCGATGCCATTGATCCCCGCGCCGATAATGAGCACGGAAACATCAGGATTTGTTTTGAGAGAGGCAAGAATTTCGTTTCGGTTCATATTTCGTCCAAAGAATTTATGCCGCGAATACTTCGACGGGCCCGGTACAAGTTTTGCTGATTGACGCTGTGGCGAGAAAAGAACAGTGAAGTATAATGTGCATTAATGGAGACTGACATGAAAAAGAAATTTTTTACTGTGATCGTGGAACGCGACCCTGAGTCGGGTTGGTTGGTAGGCGATGTATCCGAACTTCCGGGATGTTATACACAGGCTCCTGATTTGCCAAAGTTGGAGAAAAATATTGAAGAAGCTATACGCGGATATTTGAAAGTTGCTTCCTCTAAGGAGCCGGCGCCCGAGTTTGTAGGTACATTTCGCATTGGCATAGCAGGATGAGTCGTTTACGTTTAGTTGCATTTAGCACACTGGCTAAAGTGGCTGAAGCAAAAGGCTTTTATCGAATACGGCAGGAAGGAGTCACAATATTTTTCGCAGTGCCGATGGAAAGATCATTGTTATTCCCAATCATGGTTCACAGGTGATTGTGCGCCCATTGTTGAGAAAAATCCTGCGCGATATGGGGGTTAGTCCGGATGAGTACGAAGCGATTTTGAAAAAATTATAAACCAAATATCAAGAGGACGTAGATTTATTCAACCCAATCAAATGTGCGAGTGACCGCCTTCTTCCAGCCCGCATAAAGTGACTTGCGGACCCGCGCGTCCATTTTCGGAGTCCATTCCTTGTCACGTCCCCAATTGGTTTTTAACTCATCGGTGTTTTTCCAAAAACCGACCGCCAGCCCGGCCGCGTATGCCGCACCCAGCGCAGTGGTCTCTGCAACCTTTGGGCGCACCACAGGCACATTCAAAATATCGGACTGGAATTGCATCAGCAATTCATTGAAGACCATGCCGCCATCCACTTTCAATGCGCGGAGTTTCACACCCGAGTCTTTTTCCATCGCATCCAGCACTTCACGGGTTTGATAGGCGGTGGCCTCCAGCGCGGCTCTGGCAATGTGACTCTTATTGACATAACGCGTCATCCCCACGATCACACCGCGCGCATCCGACTTCCAATAGGGTGCATACAGGCCGGAAAACGCGGGGACAAAATATATCCCGCCATTGTCCTCAACAGCTTTAGCCAGCGCCTCAACCTCCCCCGACGATTGGATCAGTCCCAAATTGTCCCTCAGCCACTGGATCAAAGCGCCCGCGATGGCAATCGACCCCTCCAGCGCATAGACGGCTTTTTGATTCCCAATCTTGTATCCCAATGTTGTCAGCAGCCCTGCCTTGCTTTGCACAGGCTTCTCACCCGTATTCATCAGCATAAAACAACCCGTGCCATAGGTATTCTTGGCTTCACCCGCCTTGAAACAGGTCTGACCAAATAACGCGGCCTGCTGGTCGCCGAGATCGCCCGCGACGGGGATGCCTTGCAAGGACTGGCTCCAGACGCCGCCTCGAGCATTTCCAAGACTCGCTCTTACATAACCATAAATTTCCGAGGATGATTTTATTTTCGGCAGCGTCATGCGCGGAATGCCCATCAATTTTAAAATTTCATCATCCCAATCCAAAGTCTTGAGATTCATCAACATCGTACGTGAAGCATTGGTTACATCCGTGACATGCTCACCCGTCAGATTCCAAATGATCCAGGTATCAATATTGCCGAACAATAACTCCCCTTTTTTGGCTTTGGTCTTTGCGCCTTTCACATGATCCAAAACCCATTTGATTTTGGGACCTGAAAAATAAGTGGCAAGTGGCAGGCCTGTCTTTCTGCGGAAACGATCCTGGCCTCCGCTTCGCGCCAGCTTCGCACAAATCACATCTGTACGCGTATCCTGCCAGACGATGGCGTTATACACAGGCCTGCCCGTGTTTTTATCCCACAGAACTGTTGTTTCGCGTTGATTCGTCACACCGATTGCAGCAATTTCAGAGGCGGAGATTCCAGCCTGTGAAAGCACCCCAGTAATCACATCCTGTGTCCGTTCCCAAATCTCAAGCGCATCATGTTCCACCCAGCCTGGTTTGGGATAAATTTGTTCATGTTCTTTTTGGTCAACGGCAATCACATTGCCACCGTGGTCGAAAACAATAAAACGCGTACTGGTCGTACCCTGATCAATTGCGGCGACATATTTATTCATGGTTAACCTCGTAAGCCAATTGTAAAACAAAA
>CAZEGE010000081.1:8043-16396 GCA_964511765.1 uncultured Anaerolinea sp. | reverse complement strand
GCGCCTTCCAGGCGCATCGCTCTAAAGCCACCGCCTATGGCGGTGGTAGTTTACTTAATGTTGGCGATGAGGTAATCATATCGGCCTAAGTTTATGTTGATTATGGCCTTCATTCTTTCTGTAGTGAATAATGATCCTCTTGTTATTATCCGAATAATGTCATAATACGCTCTAAGGTTAGGGTCACGCAGCTTATTGCTCCCTGTTTCGATGGACTCAATGTAGCCATCAGGAATTGCCCTATGAAAATGACCCGACTTCCATTCATTGATTGTAGGTGGGATGTATGCGGGCAGCCGCGCTAACAGAGGATCGCTCAATCCTACGATATCGATAAAGTGCTTTTCGGGGCCAGCTGCAAATCCAGCATACCCTATGGCTTCCATTCCAAAGGCGCCTCCAATAAAAACTTTTTGTGAGCTTCTATGCAGGCTCTTCCCCCACTTATACCACTCATGATTAGGCATTTCGATGCCAGTCCTCCAATTCAATAAAGCAGCACCCTCATTATACACATACCATTTTGTGTCGATGTAACTCGGATTTTGTGGGTACGCTTGATAGGCAAGTGTGCCGAACTTGATGGCCGAAACGGGACTCCAAAGGATGTACAATGCCAACAGTGCGCTAGTGACTAGCGCGATGCGGGGAGTTGCAATCCCTTTCACGAAGATAATAATGGCAATAAACATTGGAACTGCATAAAATCGACCGCTCATATGAGTTGCTGATGCTCCTGTAAATATCGTATACAGAATATACAACGCAATCCCAGTCATGGCGGTGAGGTCGACAGACGAACGCTTTTTCAGCGTAGCCCAAAGTGCCAGGGCAAGCATCGAATAATTTGCAGTATCCCAAGAAAAACTATTGACTTGATACTCCAGGCCGCGCTGAAGTTTCCAAAGCAAGGGGAATCCAGTAGAGAAGGATTTGGCGTAAGCTGTATTTGGGTATGGGAACCCATAATAAACGAGCGAAAAGATAAGCCATAGTGTGGCTGGAAGGGTGGAGATTAGCATGATTCGGAATAGATGCCATTTTGATTTTCCTAGTAATCTGTAAAGCGACCAGACAATCGCTGGCACGAAAAGAATAATGGTATCCATGCGATTCACAAATGCCAACGCTGCCAGAAATAATAGCCATCCAACTTTTTTCTCATCAACCTGAAGTTCATTTTTTGTAGATGGATAGATAGATAGATAAGCATGATAAAAGGCCGCTGTAATCAGGTACGATAGTGGGTTTTCAAGCCCTGATGAAGAGTAATCAATAAAACTTTTTGATGCCATAAGTGCCAGAGTAAGCAGTATGCTTTTCCACCATATATCCTGCGATGAACGAATCGTGATCTTTAATCCAATTAGAACGGATGCCATTGAAACAAAGAGAGAAAGCAATATTACTGTGAAAAAAAACTCGTGGGTAATGAAGTGGAACAGTGTAACCACTAACATCCAGAGAGGGTGGGTATACGATTGAACCCGTTCGTCAATGTTCCAAGTTAAGCCATACCCATTAAGAAAATTATCCACAGTCCGAAAGGAAATATACGCATCATCCACTACCCAAGCATTAATCAATAATATTACACTCAGGAAAGCAAAGGCCAAAAATGTTACTATTTTAGGCAACCAAAATTTGTGAAAGAAGATTGTCATTGTTCCTCATGACTAGCCTAATAAATAAAGAGGCCGCCCAACGAATTAAGGATTGATGCGGCGGGAGGGAAGAGAATAAAAACTGCGGTCGAATGGCGCCGCCGCATCTGTCCGAGTTGAACTAAGCCGTACGCACGATCATCCAGACCACCGCTTGGAAATTAAAGAACAAATACTTTTCCGGTCAGCGAGACAAAATATACATCCACCAATAATCAGGATAATTGTACATGCAAAAGGAAATATTTTGCGAACGAACCTGAAGAAGGGTCTCTGTTTTTGAAGCAGTCTGGCAATACCCAGGGAGCCGAAAGCAGGGGCATCGGAGATCAAGGCCGATGTCCAGGTAGTAGGTGACAAAAGATTAAACTGTTATTAATAAACTATTTCAATTTCAAACAGGATTGGACAGATTGATGCTGGCACGCCAATATCATCCTGATATATTAAAAATCGATCACCGTCGGCTTCAATCCCAATTCGTCGATCAGCGCATTCAGTTCGTCGTCGCTCAATCTTCGTCCCTGGCCAGCGTAGGCGGTGAGCATGGCTTCGTTCATATTGGTGCCAAAGGAGCGGCCGTCAAACCTGGGCGTGGTGGTGATGACTCGTTTCGCGCCGCGTTCCTTCAGGGAGGCAATATTATCTTCCGTGGTCGTGTTGGTCAGGATCGTTTTGCCCGATAAATCGCCTGGCATATATTTCCGCATAAAGAGAAAATCACCCGCGATCAAATCGGACTCTTCGAAATATTTTGTATATTTCGGTTCCTGCTCCGCCCCGTCGCTTCCGTAAAAGATCATGCTCATCGGGAAATGGCTGACAAAAGGCAGCATGACTCTTGCGACTCGCTTGAAGGCAGGGATCCCATAGATCGGAAGCGGGACTCCCAGGCCGACCATCAAATCACCGAACACGGTTCTTTCTGCGACTTCCGCCACGGCTTCGGCCAACCCAAGCCGATCAATGGCGACGGGGATGAACGCCTGCTTAAAGCGCACCTCTCCGAGTTGAGGTTTTGCCAGTTCAAAGACGCGCCGCTCGAGGGTGTGCTTGAGTCCGCGCCCATCACAGAGTGGAGTCTGCCGGATGCCGGAGACAAGTTTCAGCGCGGCATGAAGCGGATATTCCTTTTCGTCCAAACGCAGGTACAAATCCACACCACCCACGCCAAAGGCGTCTATCTTGCCATCCAAATCCAGGTACATTTGACGGGCCTTGGGGATATCGCCATCTGTGCCGATGCGCTCGACAAGAATTTCCTGCCCGTTTAGATCGACCTTCACGCTCTTATCGCGCTTTGAACTTCCAAGACTGACGCTGACTGCACGTTTCATGTTTCCTCGCAATTTATTTTATCGGCAAATCGCTCCGCCAAAAAAACGGAATGACAGAAATCAGAATGAGGGTCAAAACAATTGCGCCCCATAATACCGCATGAGGCGCGCCTTCCACACCGCCGAGCCATTCAGCCAGCGCACCACTCCCAAGCGCGCCGAGCGAAGGCAGGCCGATCAATGTGACCGTGTAAAGACTCATCACGCGCCCGCGCATTTCATTGGGAACGGACAATTGAATAAAAGTCGAGATGATCGTGGAAAATACTGTTGAAGTAACGCCCGCAACGAACAGCAGGACGAGAGCCAAAACAAAAAACGGACTCAACGCAAAGATGATCAAACTCGCGCAAAATATCAACCCGCCGAGCAGCATCACTGCGCCCTGTTTTGGAATCCGCTTGAATGACGCGAGTCCGAAGGCGCCCGCCAGCGCGCCGCCTCCCGCCGCCGCAAGCAGTAATCCATATCCCTGGGAACCGGCATGCCAGATGTCGCGGCTGAATGCAGGCAGAAGGTTTTGATAGGAACGGCCGAAGACCGCGCCAAGCGCGGAGAGTATCAGCAAGGCGAGGATAAAGCGATCGTTCCATGCGTAGGATAATCCCTTCCAGAACGAATCCCTTAATGTGCCCTGTGCCCCACCGCTGTGTGTGACGACATCGCGCATCACCAATAAAGCAAGGATGACCGCCAAAAAACTAATCCCGTTCAGGAAGAATAATGTGCCTGCGCCCAGAGGCTCTAGCAACAGGCCAGCCAATGCAGGACCAACCAAGGCCGCGCCAGTGTATGTTGCTGAATTCAGTGAAAGCGCGTTTAACAAGTCGCGCGGCTGAACCAGGCCCGGTACCAAGGCCTGGCGCGCAGGATTGTCAAACGCGAGCAAAATTGCGCTGACAAACGATGCAATCAGGATATGCCAAACTTCCACCTTGCCAACCCATGTCAAAACCCCCAGCGTGATAAAGGTCAGCGCCTGCATGGATTGCGTGAATAACAAAAGTTGAATGCGATTAACACGGTCAACAATTGGACCGGCCAGCGGGGGCAGGAGGATCATCGGGATGGCGAAACTCAAGCCGAGGAATCCCAGCCAAAGCGGGGAATTCGTCAGTTGTAAAACGAGCCAGCCGTTCGCCACATTCTGCATCCATGTGCCAACGTTGGACACGATCAACCCATACCATAACAGTTTAAAATTCCTGTACTGCAATGCGGCGAAGCGAGTGTGGGGAATTTCGGTATTCGTGGTTTTTATCCTTCACTTACATACGGGTTATTTAATTTTTCATATCCGACTGTTGTTTCGGGACCGTGACCCGATAACAAGCGAGTCTCGTCGGGCATGGTGAAAATTTGGGTGCGGATGCTGTTCTCCAAAGTATCCCAATCGCCGCCGGGTAAATCGGTGCGGCCCACGCTCCCGTTGAAAATCAAATCGCCGCAAAAACAGATATGTTCCTTGGGGACATATAATACGCAATGGCCTTTTGTATGACCGGGCGTGAAACGCACTTCAATTTCGTTGGAACCCAGTTTAAGGATCTGTCCCTGTTGAAAATCGACGGTCGGTTCGGGGCCGGGGTCGATATCCAACCCAAAATTCGCGCCGCCGCCTCCCGCGCGCCAGAGGACATGGTCCTCGGGATGAAGCGCAACATGCGGCAGCGGATTCAACGCATTTGCAATCGCCGCCGCCCCGCCGATGTGATCGAAGTGTGCATGCGTGTACCACAGGTGGCCAATTCTCCAGCCGCGATCCTCCGCGGCTTTAAGGATGACTTGACCATCCCAGGCTGGATCGATCACAACGGCTTCCCTTGTTTCAGGGTCTGCCACAAGATAGGCATTGGTCTGCACAGGACCCAATGTAAAAGAAACCACCTCAAGCATGGGCTGCAACCTTTCGCGGGGAAAAGAAATAACCGATGATAATGGAGGCAACGATCAACACAATGGCCAGCGGATATACAAAATAGGGATCGCGTTCAAAAATAAAACCGGCGAGCGGCGGCGCCAGGATGAAAACAATCGAACTCACAGTTTCCATCGTTCCATAAGTTATGCCCATTTGCGAATCATGCACGAGTTCGCGCGCCTGCGCCATTGCCATGGGGCGCGCCGCCCGAAAACCGCCCAGCAAAAAGTAACCCAGCATAAAGACGGATAGTCCTGTTCCCCGCCAGATGCTCACGGCAAATAACGCAACCAATACCTGCGCCAGTAAAAATCCGCGGCGTGGATTGAAGCGGCTGAACGCGAAAGCCAGCAGGGAATTACCCAGCGCGCCCGCGGAAAATACCCAGCCCGTCTCGCTTAAAGTCAGCCGGCGGACACCCTCCAAAAAGTTTGGCGTGAGCGGCTGGGCAATGTACATGGCAAAAACAGCAAATGCGAACACAAACAAAAAATTGATGAAACGAGGATTATTCCATAAGTTGGGCGGCGGCGCCTTGGGATCATGCCTGTCAATCGGCTGGCCCTGGATAAAAATAATGCACAGGACGGAAGCCAGGAATACAACCGACGCCGCAAGATAACTGGTCCGCATGCCATAATGCTCGCCGATCCATCCGCCGGTGACTGGGCCCAATACCATTCCCAGGTTGAACGTGGCCGTGGTCAGCGAAAGCGCAGTTCCCACCCCCCACTTGCCGCGCGCCGCAGTCGCATAACTTCCCAATGGAGAGGCCACAAAAGCCGTCAAGCCATAACAAAATACGCCAACCAGATACCAAGGCAGTTTAATTGCAAACCCCATGATCAAAGTGGAGACCAAACCCAGCACCCACGCAAAAATGAGGAGCGGACGACGTCCGAAGCGGTCTGCCAGATGGCCGCCTGGGATATGGGTAATCGCCATAAAGAAACCAAATGCGCCCAGGATAAATCCGATCTGCTGCTTGCCCAAAAAGAAGGCTGTTTCCAAATAGACCGGCACAAAATTAAAAAACATCCCCTCACCAACCCCCCAAAAAAGCAGGGCAAAGGCAATGAATAACAGATTTCGATTCAAGTTTCCTCTTGATTAACGGATTTTGGAAATCTTACTTCTCTTGTTCAAGACGCTTGATAAAATCCCGCGCCAGTTCAAACACCTGATGACGAGCCGCGTCACGTGTAACCACATGGCCTGATCCAATCACGTACACTTTTGTCTTATCTGACGCATGCACCAGCCCGGCATGGATCTTTTCCATATTTTCAGGCAGAACATACGGGTCGTCTTTCGAATGGATCAGCAGCACAGGCTTGCGCACTTCAGGCAATGCGGCTTGCATCTCTTTAAGTAATAATTTCAACTCCACTACTGAACGCATCGGGTTTTGTGGATATGAAATATGATCTGCATACGCGGCCTTGTCAAACCACGAAGCGCCCGGTATTTCTTTGGATTTCGGGCTGTCACGAACAAACATGCCATATAAACGCAATACCCAAAGCGGATAATCATTCGGCAATTGATACGGCGTGGACATGGCCACCACACCCGCCACATTCAAGCGCGTGGACATCAGCAAACTTAACACGCCGCCCATCGAGAGTCCGACAAGATAGATACGGTCAACACTACCGGAGAGTAGATGATAGCCATCTTCAACAGATGCAGTCCAATCGCTCCAGCGCGAGCGGATCATATCTTCGGGGTCAGTTGCATGTCCGGTGAGTCGAACTCCAAGGCAGGTGAATCCCTGCTGATTAAGAAATTCCCCCATCCAGCGCATTTCCTTGGGCGCGCCAGTGAATCCATGAACAAGCAACACGCCCGTGCGGCCGCCGGGGAAAAAGAAGGGTTCAGCTGTAGGAATGATTTGAGATTTCACGGCTTGATTATATCAATCAAGCCGCGCAGACCCAGCTCATAAGATCGCCAGCCGAACCCGCTGATCTTCCCTTTGCATACCCCCGAAATCAACGATTTGCGACGAAACTTCTCACGCGCATATACATTCGATACATGCACCTCGATCACAGGAATCTCAATCGCCGAGATCGCATCACGCAAGGCAATTGATGTGTGAGTATAAGCTCCCGGGTTAAACACAACCCCGCCCGCCCACGTGCGCGCATCCTGCAAGGCGTCGATCAATACGCCTTCATGATTCGACTGCAGGCATTTTATTTCCACGCCCAACTCCCTCCCCAACCCGACCATCTTCTTATCGATGTCAGCGAGAGTCGTCGAGCCGTATACCTCCGGTTCGCGCGTGCCAAGCAAATTTAAATTCGGTCCATGCAGGATTAATATTTTCATTGTGCCTCTTTTCATGTCATTGCGAGCCGTTCCCGCGGCCATATCAATTATCCAACACCGATTCCAAATCCGTCACATCCACCAATTCCACTTTGCCGATCTCGACCGGCAGCGCAAAGCGAATCGTTTTTGCATCCTTCTTCTTATCCATTCGCATGGCACGGATGATTTCCTCGCGCGGCATTTCATCTGGGATCTGGGTGGGCAGCCCCAACGCTGTGAGCGACTCCGTCACCGACTCCGCCACCCCTGGGCCTGCCAGCCCAATCCGGGCAGAGTACTTCGCCTCAGCCGCCATGCCGACCGCAATCGCTTCTCCATGCCTTAACCTGAATTTGCTGACAAGCTCAACCGCATGTCCAACCGTGTGACCCAAATTCAGCGCCGCGCGGAAGCCCTTCTCATACGGGTCCTCCTCGATCACTTTTATCTTCACCGCCATCGCGCGTTTGACAACTTCTTCCAGGTTGTTTTTTATCCACTCCAAACCACGGCCGCATAAATTGAACAATTCGGGATCAGAGATAATGCCATGCTTGACCACCTCCGCCATGCCGGAGATTAGCTCCTCTTCAGGCAATGTCTTGAGCAATTGCGGGTCGGCCAGAACAAATTTCGGCGGATAAAATGCGCCGATCAAATTTTTGCCTTCGGGCAAGTCAAAACCAGTCTTGCCGCCAAGCGACGCATCCACCATGGAAAGCAGAGTTGTCGGCACGCCAATCCATGCCAATCCACGCATATAGGTGGAGGCGGCAAAACCCGCCATGTCGCCAATCACGCCGCCGCCCAAAGCGATGACCGTGCTCTTACGGTCCAAGCCTGCCTCCAGAAATGATTTCCATAAACCTGAAACTGTCTCCAAATTTTTGTATGCCTCCCCGGCAGGAACAATGATTACTTTTGGGTCAAAACCTGATCCGCCTATCGCCTCCGTTACTTTTTCAGCATGGAACTTCGCCACGTTTTCATCGGTTACGATAAGCGGATTTTGCAATTCACGTGATTTGAGCATTTCGCCAAGCTGCTCAATGCCTCTACTTTGCACAGCCACGTCATACTCCCCCATCGCAGACAGGTGATGCCGTCCCAAT
>CAZEGE010000081.1:1934-7943 GCA_964511765.1 uncultured Anaerolinea sp. | reverse complement strand
CAGAGCGCCGCCGCCAAGCGCAATGACGCTTTCCTTTTCGTCCGCAAGGTTTTTCAATGCCGAGGTCTCAAGATCTCGAAAGGTTGTCTCGCCTTGCAACTCCATGATCCCCGGAATGGACATATCCGCATTGGCTTCGATAACGCGATCCAGATCCACAAATGGCAATTTGAGATTGTGTGCAAGTATTTTTCCAACTGTGGATTTTCCCGTTCCAGGCGGACCGTAGATGAAAATATGAGTCATCAAATTCCTTTTATGTCATGGTCGACATCGTACCCGGCTTGATGGGGAATCTCCCTGTCAAGCCGGGGGTTGCTTCGGCGCCAGGAACAAGAGCGCTCCTCGCAACGACATGATAGGTTCATTCCCAAAATATGTGCGGTTTATTATCCATCTGTAGATCTTCGAGAATTGCTTTTCGCAAGGACTCAAACCTGGGCTTCATTTCATTCATTGAGTCCCCGCCGAGTTTTTCGATGAGCACATCTGCAATGACAAAGGCCGCCATTGATTCGAGAATGGGGACAGCGCGCGGGACGGGACAGAAATCGGAGCGTTCATATTGGGTGGGAGATTCTGTCCCTGACGCCAGGTCAACCGTCGGCTGGGGAAGAAGCGTGGTGGCGATCGGTTTCATCGCTGCGCGAACGACGATCGGCTGACCGTTTGATACCCCGCCTTCGATTCCGCCTGCCCTATTGGTTGAACGTTGAAGGTTTGAAAGTTGCAGGTTGATCGGATCATGTGCTTGCGTACCGAGGAGTCTGGCATTTTCGAATGCGTCACCGACCTCCACGCCTTTGATCGCCTGCACGGACATGACCGCCATGGCAAGTTTGGCTTCGAGACGCTTATCCCATTGGACGAAACTACCGAGACCAGCAGGAACGTTCAACGCCACGATTTCGAGCACACCGCCCAATGTGTTCCTACCGTGAATTGTTTTTTTAATTTCAGCACGCATTTTTTTTGCGGAAGATTCAACGGGACAACGCACATCGGATTCTTCAGCGCGGGTAAAACGCTCTTCGTAGGGTATGTCGCCAAAATCGGTTGTTACCTCGCCGATGGAGGAGACGTATCCGCCAACGATGATGCCAAATTGCGCAAGAAAGTGTTTGCATACCGCTCCGGTCGCTACGCGCATGGTTGTCTCGCGGGCGGAGGCGCGCTCCAGTGCAGGGCGCAAATCTTTATAACCATATTTCACCGCGCCCGTTAAATCGGCGTGACCTGGACGAGGGGCGGTCATCGGCTCGATGGCTTTGCCTCTCCATTTGACATGGTCATCGTTTTGGACGAGCAGGGCAATCGGCGCGCCTGTAGTTTCGCCAGCCATCACACCGCCTAAAATTTGTACGATGTCCTTTTCAATTTTCATGCGTGCACCTGAACCATATCCATGCTGACGACGGGCAAGTTCTTTGTTAATGACATCGGGTGTGATCGCGAGTCCGGCGGGCATGCCATCGAGGATGGCGGTGAGCGAGGGTCCGTGAGATTCTCCAGCAGTTAGAAAACGTAACATAATTGCTCCATGAAGGGGTGTTCGCAATATTGGGGCGATTGAGCAGTCCTGCAAGAAGGTAGCATAACCCGCCGCCTACTCAACCACCGAGTCGTATAAAATATTTCTTGGCGGGTTGTCACCGGTCCAAATTTCAAAGGCAAGCGCCGCTTGTTCAATTAACATGCCAAGCCCGGTTGTTGCATTCAAGTTTTGTGCGCGGGCGTCTTTCACCAATTTCGTTTCACGTGGATTGTAGACCAAATCATAAATTGCGGCATGAGGAAAAGCTAAGTTTTCCGGCCAGGGGGATTGACCGGTATTTGGGACCATGCCGACAGGGGTCGCATTTACGATCAATTGCAAATTAGTGGGCAGGATGGCTTTAGGGTTAAGTTCAACCGCTTTGACACCTGAAAATCGCCTGGCTAATTCCCGGGCTCCTTCGATTCGACGGGCGGTGAGGGTGACCTTCCAGCCATTATTAAGCAAAGCATAAACGACGGCGCGCGAGGAGCCGCCTGCCCCCAAAACCAATGCCGATTTTCGATTCCCGATTCCCATTTCCCATTTCTCAATAAACCTTTTCAAGTCGGTTAAAAAACCTGGAGCATCGGTATTGTCTCCAACAAGTTCGTTGTTGCGAAAATAAATCGTATTGACTGCGCCGATGGCCTGGGCGGCGGGCGTGAGTTCATCCATCAACTCGATCGCATTTTGTTTGTGCGGAACCGTGACGTTGAGTCCTGTAATTTCACCAGAGCGGACACGGGCAAGTAAGTCCTTTAATCCCTGCAGGTCATCGGGATGAATGGGAAATAGAGAATAATCGCCTTGCAAGCCACATGCTTTTAATGCCGCATTATGGATGTTCGGCGAGAGGGAATGTCCAAGAGGATAGCCGATGAGGCCTAAATGAATCATCGCAAAGTTTCCAGCACTTCAAAATAATTGGGGAAAGTCTTTGAAACGCAAGCTGGATTTTCAATTGTCATGCCTGGAATGCGCAAGCCGACCAGAGAGAATGCCATTGCCATGCGATGGTCATTGTAGGTTTGGATAGAGGCTGGTTGAATATTTGAACAAGGATGGATGGTCATGCCATCTTCGTGTTCTTCGACTTGCACACCGAGGCGTTTTAACTCAGTACAGGTTGCGGAAATGCGGTCGGTCTCCTTGACACGCGCAGAGGCGATGCCGCGTATTCTCGTCGGCGATGCCGCAAAGGGCGCAATCACCGCGAGGGTTTGGGCGGTGTCGGGGATATCGCGCATATCCATGTCCACGCCAGACAGAGTTTTTGGGCCTGTGACTTCGATAAAGTTCCGTCCTTCCTTTATTTCACAGCCCATTTGATTCAGGACATGCAGAAAGGCAAGATCACCTTGCACGGATTTAGACGAGATGTCCTCCACGCGCACTGTTCCACCACAGACGGCAGGAGCAGCAAAGAAGTAGGAGGCAGCGGAGGCGTCGGGCTCAATTTGGAAGGTGGAAAGTGGACTGTAAGAAGCAGGATGAATGGTAAACCTTGAGTAACCTTTGCGCTTAATTTTCACACCGAAGCCACGCATGGTGGCGAGGGTCATGTCCACGTAGGGTTTGGAGCTGAGATCGGTGGTGACTTCTATTTCGATCATAGTTTTTGCACAGGGGGCGACCATCAATAAAGCGGACGGGAATTGGCTTGAGATGTCCCCTGCTATTTTTGTTTTCCCGCCTGGCAAACCTGAGGCGATGATTTTGATGGGAGGACAAATTTCCCTCACCCCGGCCCTCTCCCGAATGGAGAGGGGGCGGATGTTTGCGCCAAGTTGTGTAAGGGAATCCACAAGGTCGCCAATGGGACGTTCGCGCATGCGCGGTTCGCCGTCCAAGATATATTCGCCTTTCCCGAGGGTGAGGAAAGCAGAGAGGAAGCGGGCGGCTGTGCCTGCGTTACCGATGAACAATTCGGCCTTGGTTGCGGGAATCCTTCCACCAAGACCTGTGACGGTCATGGTGTGATTGGTTTCATCCAATTGAACATCAAAACCCAGGGTTTGCAGGGCTCTGGCAAAGTATATTGAGTCATCAGAAAATAACGCGTTGGTGATATGCGTCGTGCCCTGTGCAAGAGAGGCGATCAACAAAGCGCGGTTGGTCAGCGATTTGGAGCCGGGAACGCGGACGGCGGCATTCAATGGATGTGAAATAGGATTGATTTGCATAACCTAATTATAGATATACTCCGTTGGTTGAGTAGGGTGAGTGCTCTTCTCGCCCGTATCGAAACCAACAATGAAAAGTAAACTTGTAATGGGCGGTTTCGATACGACACCCGCTATCGCTCGTGCCTACTCCACCGCCGAGGCTTCCTTATTGTGTGAATCCCTGATATTTCTTCTGTGCTTCATTCAAAACAGATTCGAGTTTTGAAAAATCTTTTTCAGTCAAAGCAGATTCGACTTCGGCTATTTTATTTTGCAAGTCATGCAATGCGTTCAAAACATTTTCACGATTGGATTCTAATACTCCCAACATCATGGATGAAGAGGTCCCTGCCAGGCGGCTGGTGGATTTGAAGCCGGGCCCAAGGAATGAAGCGACATCTTTGGGTGTGGCGAGCGCCAGCGCTGAGGAAAGCAGGAACGGCAAATGACTTGTGGAGGCAAGGATGCGATCATGTTCAATTGCGTCAAGAACTGTGGTCTTCGCGCCCAACGCCTCGATGATTTGATTGGCAGCGGATAAGGCCCACGGTGATGTTCTTTCCAATGGCGTCAGCAGAAACGGGGCGGCATAGTAAAGAGTCCGTTCGGCATTGGCAAGGGAGAGTTTTTCCTTGCCGCAGATGGGGTGTCCGCCGATGGGGTCGAAGCGTTCAGGTAAATGCGACATGGATTCAACGATCAGTCTTTTGGTCGAACCCAGGTCCATGACGATGCAGGGATTGGGTGTATAGGCCGGCAATTGCTCAAGCAGAGTTAAAATCGCGGGGACGGGCGCGGCTAGGATCACGAGATCCGCTTCGGGGAGAAGCTGGGCGGGATCACTCGCGGCCTGGTCAACTATGTGTTGTGACAGGGCAAGTTCGAGCGTGGCGCGCTGCGGATCACAGCCAAAAAGCGCGGCGCATTTGCCTCTTAATCCCAAGGCAAGCGAGCCGCCCATCAATCCCAATCCAACGATTGCGATCTTGGATTCTGCGAGATTAAAGTCAGGCTGCGACATCCCTCACCCTAGCCCTCTACCCTAACGGGCACTCGTCCCATTGGGAGAGGGGACTTGACGAGACGACGATCCACCGCTTGGGCCACCGCTTTGACCTGCTTCACCATCTTGGCAAATGCCTCAGGCGTAAGCGATTGTTTGCCATCGGAGATCGCGTGCGCCGGATCGTGATGTACTTCAACGATGACGCCATCCGCGCCGGCCGCGACGCCTGCCTTCGCAATGGCAGAGACATACCCTGAATCTCCTGTTGAATGACTCGGGTCGATGATGACGGGTAAATGGGTAAGTTTCTTGAGCACGGGAATGGCGTTGATATCGGTGGTATTGCGCGTGGCAGTTTCAAATGTGCGGATGCCGCGCTCGCACAGCATGACGCGGGTATTGCCGCCGCTGATGAGATATTCGCTTGCCATCAGGAATTCTTCAATGGTTGCAGACATGCCGCGTTTGAAAAGAACGGGCGTGCGCGTTTCGCCGACGGCGCGCAGCAGGTTAAAGTTTTGCATATTGCGCGCGCCGAGTTGGAAGACATCCACATATTTTTCCATCATCTTGATCTGCGAAACTGCCATCACCTCGACCACAATCGGCAAACCTGTTTTTTCGCGCGCTTCAACCATGTATTCAAGCCCCTCTTCGCCGAGACCTTGAAACGCATAAGGCGATGTGCGCGGTTTGAAGACGCCGCCGCGTAGCGCATTCGCGCCTGCCTCTTTCACCGCCTGTGCGATCTCAAGAATCTGTGAGCGGGATTCAATAGAACATGGACCAGCAATAATGGGAACTTCCGTGCCACCAATCGTGAAGCCGTCAAGTTGAAACACAGAATCCTGTTCATGAAATTGGCGGGACGCGAGTTTATACGGTTGTGAAATGCGTTGAACGGACAGCACGCCTGGCAGGGCTTCAAAAATTTCTTTCGCAACGTAATGTCCATCACCGACCGCGCCGATGATGGTTTGCTCCACACCGAAGATGGGATGAGAAGATAAATTCTGTTTTTCGATCTCGGCAATGACTGCGTCGATCTGTTCCTTGGGTGTACCTGGGTGCATGATGATCATCATGATATTTTGAGTCCTTTTTGTTGTTTTATGCGTCCGTTGGTTGAGTAGAGCTGAGCGACAGCAAAGCCCGTATCGAAACCAACAAGTAACAGGAATGATTTTGCTTACATAGTGGTCTCGATACGGGCCTTCGGCGCACTCGACCACCAGAATTGCTTTAAGCCCAACCCTGCTTCAATGGCAAATATTCACCTTGGACCGACGCGAGTCTGCGTC
>CAZEGE010000081.1:0-1834 GCA_964511765.1 uncultured Anaerolinea sp. | reverse complement strand
GCCCAACCCTGCTTCAATGGCAAATATTCACCTTGGACCGACGCGAGTCTGCGTCCCATGATCTGTGCGATCTGCCCAACCTGCTTGACCATCTCGGCAAATTTTTCCGGTCTGAGAGATTGCTTGCCATCCGATACGGCGCGTGCGGGGTCGGGGTGAACTTCGATGATCAGGCCGTCCGCACCCGCGGCAATGGCGGCGCGGGCAATCGCAGCGACATAATCCACGTGTCCCGTTGAATGGGATGGGTCAAGAATGACGGGTAAATGAGTCAGGTTTTTCAAAACAGGAATCGCATTGATATCGGTCGTATTCCGCGTGGCAGTTTCAAAAGTGCGAATGCCGCGTTCGCAAAGCATAACACGGTTGTTTCCCCCGGCCAGAATATATTCAGCGGACATGAGCAGTTCTTCGATGGTGGCGGAGAGTCCGCGCTTGAGTAACACACTGGTGCGGGTCTCGCCGATGGCGCGCAGCAAGTTGAAATTTTGCATATTGCGTGCGCCCACTTGCAGCACATCCACATATTTGACCATCACATCCACCTGCACTTGTGACATAATTTCCGCCACAATTGGCAGTCCCGTTTTCTCACGCGCTTCAGCGAGATATTCGAGACCTTCTTCGCCAAGTCCCTGGAAGGAATAAGGCGAGGTGCGCGGCTTGAACACCCCTCCACGCAGAGCGGATGCGCCCGCTTCTTTCACAGCCTGGGCTGTTTCAATAATTTGGGAGCGACTCTCCACCGAGCATGGTCCCGCAATAATGGCGATCTCATTTCCACCCACATTACATCCGCCCAATGAAATGAGCGAGTCTTCTGGGTGGAATTGACGCGATGCGAGCTTATAGGGCTGGGTAATCCGCTGGACAATGTCCACTCCCTCAAGCCCTTCAAAGCGATCGGGCAGAATGCTGTGCGTTTCGCCGATCGCGCCGATAATGGTCGCTTCGACTCCCTGCGATAAGTGAACAGCCAGTCCCATTCCTTTTATTTGCGCGATCACCGCTTCCACCTGCTGCGGCGTGGCGTTGGCCTTCATTA
The DNA here is from genome assembly GCA_964511765.1 of uncultured Anaerolinea sp. Taxonomy (GTDB): domain Bacteria; phylum Chloroflexota; class Anaerolineae; order Anaerolineales; family Villigracilaceae; genus Villigracilis. The sequence goes on along the minus strand of CAZEGE010000081.1, from coordinate 789 downwards.
TGATCATCATCGTGATTTCTCCAAATTCCGCTGGCTGGGTAGGGCGAGGGTCATTCCCGCCCGTATCGAAACCAGCATGTTACAAAGATAATCTTGCCTATTGGCGGTTTCGATACGCCGTCGCGGCTGCTCAACCACCAGAGTTTTCAAGTTATTGCGCCGCTACAAGATCGGGGCGCAACTTCACCGCGTCTCTCAAATACACATGTGTAATTTCATTTTGCAGCGTTTCCGTATTCCAATGAACAAGCACACGAATGACCCTCCGTAAACTGCCTGGCACAGGAATTTCACGCGCGCACATCATCGGGACGAGTCCCCAGCCCATTTGACGGGCAGCCTGCGCGGGGAAAGTGGCGGCGAGGTCATCCGTCACTGTAAACAAGGCGCTGGATACATCTTCCGGTGTCATGCCAGAATTTGCTTCCAGAATGGCTTCCAGTAATTCCCGCGTGGCTTCGAGGATCAGGTCCGGTTCATCCCCCTGGACTGTGGTGGCGCCGCGGATTCCACGAATTGACATAAGTTCTCCTATGAACCCTCTTCCCCATCCTCTTTCCGAAAATGGAAGAGGGATGCAGACAGCAGGGGAAATAAAAAAAGAGCGAGACCGTGTGGTCTCGCTCTTTTACGTGAACAGGTTTATTATCTGTTTACTTAAGCGCCACCAGCGGCAACCGAACCTCGGAAACCGTAATAAAAATAAAATGCAAACCAGCGGGTGGACTTAAGCATATTGGGCGCTATTTTATGCCCGTCATGCGGATGCGTCAAGGGGCAATTTTGAAA
>CAZEGE010000080.1:0-16524 GCA_964511765.1 uncultured Anaerolinea sp. | reverse complement strand
ACTTCGAGTTCATCACTCGGATCATGTTCTGGATCGGCATCTGTTTTGAAATGCCCCTGATCATCATGTTCCTGGCGAAATTGAAATTCGTCACTGCGAAGCAATTGGCTGCTGGCTGGCGGTATGCAATTGTTGTGATGGCAATCGTCGCTGCGGCCGTAACTCCCACTGTAGACCCGGTCAATATGGGCCTGGTTATGGCTCCGCTGATGGGACTCTATGTGATCAGTGTCATCCTGGCGGCTATTGTAGGTAGAGGTTGATATGGATATTTTTGGGATCGGCGGTAATGAACTGATTGTAATTTTATTACTGGCGGCAATTGTGCTCGGACCGGAACGACTGGCCCGCTCCGCCCGCGAGATTGGCAAGTTCGTTCGCAACACCAAGGCGTATTTATCTTCGCTCTCCAGCGAACTTAAGGCTGAACTCGATGTTCTTGATGATTTACAGAAAGTGAAGAAAGACCTGACAAAATAGCTGCAAATTACGGCTTATTTTTCACCCGAGTGGGTGAGAAAAAGACTACCCTGAATGATGATGAAAATTCAGAGTCAATCTGCTAATATATAAATGGATTGAATTCGAAGAAGACTTCAATCCTCCAGAAACACTCCGATCCATTCTGCCTAAAGCCCTGCGCCAGGGCATAATGGACAGTCTCCAACAGGAGGCCAAGGTCATCGTGGAAACTTGATGACCTCCCGAAATCCCATAAAATGGGATTGAATTGGAAAGGAGACCAGGCTTAAGTCTTTCGTGAGGCTGTCTCTTTTCAGGACAGCCTTTTCGTTTTTACACTTACTACTCACTGGTTACAATCCATTGGAGAACCGCCCATGAATATCCAACCTTTCCTCGACATCTCATCTCGCAATCACTCGCACCTTTGCCCAAGGCAGATACTCGGTGTGCGCATCGGACTAGCGGGGATGTCTGCTCTCGGGTTTAACGAACAACCTACGGATAAACGGCTGCTCGTCATCCTCGAAACAGACGGCTGCTTTGCCGATGGTCTCTCCGCCGCAACAGGCTGCTCTGTCGGCCATCGCACTTTGCGCGTGGAGGATTTTGGCAAAGCCGCTGCGGTTTTTGTGGATGGAAAAACAGGCCGCGCCGTGCGCCTCGCACCTGTACTGGATATTCGCCAGCGCGCATATGTCTATGCTCCCAATGAAACGCGCCACTACTTCGCGCAAATGCAGGCTTATCAGATCATGCCTGATGACAAACTGTTTACCGTGCAGGAAGTGATCTTGAACACACCCATCGAACAAATCGTTTCGCGTCCCGGCCTGCGCGTGGACTGCGACGTATGCGGCGAAGAGATCATGAATGAGCGCGAAGTTCATAGGGAAGGACTTACCCTCTGTCGTACCTGTGCAGGGACGTCGTATTACCATGTTCCTGTCTGCATTCCCGTGCATGAAATGGAACAACAGGCAATTTCTGGTTAGGCATTTTTGGAGTCTCACCGTGCAAAAACAAATTACAGGTAATTCTTTTATCTTCTCTCTCCCAGAATTTTCGGGCGCGCTGGCCGATTTGGGCGTTATGCTGCCGCTGGTGCTGGCGCTCATCGCTCTCAATGGTATGAACGCCACCGCCGCCTTCTTTGGAATTGGACTAGCCTATATCATCACTGCCTTCATCTATCGCCTGCCGATCCCCATCCAGCCGCTCAAGTCCGTCTCTGCGCTGGCCCTGGCGCTGGGATTATCTCCTGTCATCATTATCACGGGCGCCGTTTGGAACGCAATTGCCTTCCTTGGTCTGGGTATATCTGGAGTGGACAAGTGGGTGCGTAAAGTCTTCCCGAAACCCGTGGTGCGCGGCATTCAAATGGGATTGGCATACCTGCTCTTCAAGTCCGCCTGGGGATTGGTGAGTAAAACCCCCTTAGGTTGGGAAAGCGCTCTGCCCATTGCTCAATTATCCATCCCATGGAGCCTGGTTCTCACTCTCGGCGCATTCATTGCACTGACGTTCTTTCTCATGTGGAAAAAAGATTACGCATCGCTGGGTGTCTTTGGTTTTGGAATCGGCATGGCGACGCTGCATCTTGGCCTGCCCGACCTGACCCTGCACATGACACTGCCGCGTCTTTTACCCCTTGTACCCAGCTGGGATCAACTCTGGCAGGGGCTGATCCTGCTGGCCCTGCCTCAAATCCCACTTAGCATGGGTAACTCAGTCTACGCCACCGCCGACGCTGCGCGACAATACTTTGATGAGAAAGCTGCGCATGTGACCGAGCGCCGCTTGATGTTAACCATGGGCTTCAATGACCTGGTCGCTGCGCTCATTGGCGGCGTCCCTGTCTGTCACGGTTGCGGCGGACTGACAGCGCACTATCGCCTCGGTGCGCGCAGCGGCGGCGCGCCGCTCATGCTCGGCAGCATATTCCTGGCGCTGGCCGTCTTTGGCGGGCAAACTGTCATGAACGTCTTCCGGATGATTCCATTTCCCGTGCTGGGCGTCCTGCTGGCTTATGTCGGCTTTCAGCACATGCTTTTGGCGCGTGACCTGCGCGGACGGCAAGCCTGGCTGACCGCCTTGCTTGTTCTCGCCCTCGCCATCTGGACGAGTAACCTCGCCGTCGGCTTCGTCAGCGCCGCCTTGTTCTATCACCTGTGGAACGGGCTGGCCGCGCGCTTTTCTCAGGCCTGATTTACATGCCTCATTCGTGGTGCGAGAGATAAACGAACAAGAAGAATGAGCGATTGTATTGCCCAAGTCCAATAAACTGTTTTCCATCATCAAACTCCAATTGTTATGGAAATCCTTGCATTGGGATAGTTCAAATCCCCGCTTATACTGTGGAAGGCAGGCACAGCTGGGAAGATCAATTATTTCAATATAAAACAACGGCGCTTGATGCGCCGTTGTTTTATATCATTTAGATTACGGTATCCAATTGGAAAGTACATTCACAATCAAATCTGGATTTGCAGGGTCATTGCTTTTCAAATGAACTGCAAAATTATGCGGACCGTCCATGCCTTCGTGCATCATGAAGACGCTGGATTCAACGAGCGTGCTTTCGCCAGGTTTGAGGACCATCGAACCGATGGTCAGTTTGGGAGGTCAGCATCCCTCCAGTACCTCGATGTACGGTATTTCTTTGAAACGCAATGTCCCGTCACCCGTGTTGGTGACTTTGACTGTAAAGGTTTCGGGTGTATTGAACTTCACATCACCATAATCAATCTCTTGCTGATCCACCGCGATGGACGGGGTCCCGCCGCCATCTCCACCACCGCCTTGATTGGCGAAAAGGAATATCGCGGCAATGATCAGGACTCCGCCAGACGCCAAAAGCACCCAGGGAAAATCCTGCTTCTGCTTCCGCTTTCCATATTTTTGTTTTTTGCTCATAAAATCTCCTTAGTTGTGATATGCAAACTGAAACGAATACAGATACGCGATCAAGTCCCAGATTTGTTCTTCGGTAAAAATCGAACCCCACATCGGCATGCCCGTACCCATACCGCCACGAGAAATTTTGCCCTGCAATAATGCGGGACTTGCGCCGAGCATACGAGTTGGATTGGTGAAATCAACGGGCGTTTGCATTGTCATATCGTCCGCGCCTGTCATAGTTTGCAAGGATGTTTCTCCTGCCGCGGCAAGGTCATCCACAAAGACTCCATTGCCTGCGCCATTTTCGCCGTGACAGGCGGCGCAGTTTTGAGCATAGAGTTGTCCTCCATCCGCGATGGATTCTTTGGTTGTATTCGATTGCCAGGTATAACCTACAACATCCCATTTTTCAGAATCGCTTAAGTTGGTCGAATCCAATTCTTCAAACAATTGATAAGGTGAATGAGAGAAGTAATATTCCTGCGTCATGAATTTCTCAAGCGATAATTTCTTCGTCAACTGTTTACCATTGATTGCTGACGGCGGATTGCCCGGAATAACAGGTGCGTCATGCGGCGCGTCAATGTCGAGGCTGAGGGAAACGTACAGCGGCGCGGGAGCAGGCTGAGGAGCCTGTCCTGAGCTTGTCGAAGGATCCGTGTTTAAACCGCTGACTTCAATCGTGCCGCGCATGCGCCAGTGATTCAGTCCGCACCAGCGTGTGCACAAAAATGTATAAATCCCAGGCTTGTCAAAGGTCAACGTAACGTCAGTCACTTTGCCAGGCAGGACATTCACGCTTTGCATATCCATTTGACCAACAGCAAATCCATGAACCACGTCGTCGGATGTAAGTTTCAAATGAAGCGGCTCACCAACATTTGCTTTGATGATGCTGGGATTCCATCCGCCACCTTCTGCGACTTTGGCATGGATCAGCGGCGTGCGCGACCAGATCAAGAGTGGCGTTCCAACCGCGCCGATGATTGCCAGCGTGATCAAAATACGTGAGAGGAGTTCCGAGCTTTTCATAGCAGTAACCAAAGCATGACCAATGTGACGATGAAGCAAAACACGATGACGGGAATTGAAGATGTTTTTATTTCGTTCGCGGCTTTTTGCGCGGTACGCGCTGACCAGATCAACCCGCCGACCAGCGCCAGTGTTTGCGCGGGCGCGAGAATGGCTGTGAACATGGGTTGCCAGGGAATGTTTGCTGTGCCAAAGAGATTCCAACCAAGACCAAGCGGATCAGAGAGCGATGCGAAAATGTAGGTTGTGTTGGTCAGGACGAAAGATAAACTGAACGCGACCCAGAACATCAAGCCGAGAGGGATGAGAGCGGTTGCCAGGGAAGCAAAACGTTGTTTGAGTGGGAGAGCACTTTTCGTTTTTAGAATGCCGAGCGCAAAGAATCCAGGCAGAATGACGAAGATGATCGCAAGAAAAACGATGGCATACATAAACCATGCGCTTGTGCCGACGTTGTATGCCGCGTCTTTGAACGCGCCCCACGGACCGAGCAGGACGCCTGCATAGATCATTGCAGACCCAAGCATGATGAAGGCTTTGAAGGCTTCGTCAATTCTTGTGGATAGTTTCGCAAGATCAGCCGCGAATGGACGAAGATTGATCGCGATATTATCGTGCGGGCAAGTGCGGATGCACTCCATACACAAGCCGCAATAGGTGTTCTTGGTCAAGCCGCCAGGGAAGACATCCCATGGGCAACCATAACCGTTCTCATTGCCGTTGTAACAAGGCTTGCCATCGCAGGTCACACAGATTTGCTTGACTTTGATCCGTAATTCGATTGGAGCAGTTTGAGAATACAGACCAATAAATCCGCCAACAGGACAAAGATAACGACAGAAGGCGCGGCGTTCAAAAACTGTGCTTAATCCAATTGCACCAAAGAGCATGACGGCAAGAACTATTCCAGTGATATTTGGGGTTGTGAGCAGAACACTGCTGAACAATGCAAGCAAAAGAAAAGAAATACTTTGCAGCCATATATTGCGGAAGAATTTTGGCACGCGCAGATTGAGCCATTTCGGCTTTTTATCTGGCGGATTCAATACCGCGCCACGTTGCAGCCATTCGCCTGGAAGCGGAATCGGGCAGACCGCGCACCAACCGCGCCCGAAAAATGGAACGGCAACGAGAATCAAGATCGCCCACCACGCGATCCACACAAAGACAATGCTGAAGTTGCGACTTCCAACAGGCGTGCCGATGAGTCCCGCAAGGATGGCGAAGATATATCCAACCAGCATAACGATAAATACCGCCAATTGTGGGTAGCGGCTTTTCAGTGCATTCTTTATAAAGGGGATACGAGTAAATTCGATGCGGTTCATGTTGTTAGCCATTCACTCGTTCTTTAATCTTTCTTTGAGACAGGAAAGATGAAAGAGGAAAAAAGGAAGTTACGCCGAGAATGGCCAAACCGATGGAACGATAAAGCCAGTCATTCCTGCCGACGTTCAATTTGCCGATCATGAAGGGATGCATGGCTCCACAGGTGACGTTGCATCGAAAGCGGAATGAGCCTGGTTTGTCGGCAACAAAGGTCAAGGTCGCGGACTGGCCTGGGTCGGCTTCTACGGAGATGTCGTAGCCGTCCACATATAGTCCATGCACCACATCTGTACTGACAAGTTGGATGGTCACCGTGTCGCCAGGGTTGACCTCAAGCTCGGAGGGAGAATAGGCAAATTGCCGCGCTTCAACCCGAAAGGTCCGCTCCTGAGGCGTGCCAAGTTGAACAGGTAACGGTGCGAAGGCAACAATCACTGCCACCAGTCCCAGCAAAGCCAATGCCATACTACTCTTCATCGCTGTATACCTGTCTACTTGTTTACTTCCTCACGGAATATTCGAAGGCCCGTACTTGGCATATGTCGCGTCTATATACGTTCTGGCTTCGGCCGGCGTCTTCCCCTCCCGCAACATTCGCATTGCATCCTGTGTAATGTCCACGCAGATGGAACAACCAAGGGCGTGGTTATCGAAGGTGATATTGCTTTGATCATCCACATGCGAAACATAGCAGGAATAATTGGATGTGTGCCCAATATCGCCGCATCCACAATAGCAGGGAATATGTTGCGTTACCTCAGGATTCGCGACGGCGAATTGATACGCTTGTTTAACGACAACGGGAGAACTCTGCACATCCGCAGGCATTTGGTCGAGCGGCATCATATGCAAGTCGCCCTCCATTTGAGCAGAACAGGCGGGCGGACTCAACAGCGTCAGTAAAATGATCGCCAGAAGAAAAATGGTTTTATAAATTTTATGGTACAAGGGGATTTTCATATTGATCCTTTGCTAAATTATTTTGACCAAACTGCTCATCCAGTAATGGAAAGATCCACCGCACCAAACCAAAGCCAAACAGGAAACCAGTTAACCAGCGCGTCCAGGAATTAAATGAACCGAGTCCATCGCCGACATAAAAAGATTGAGGCAGGGTATTCCTGGTTAGCAATGCCAGCCAATTATTGCTGTACCGAAAACCATTCGTCAGTCCGCTGAAGTCACTGAGAAGATGGGTCAGTCCATCCAAAGCCATTGGCAGGGCAAAAAGGATGAAGAACCAAACGGAAACTTCCCTGGCTTTGCGCGGCAATAACCCCCATATCAAACCGAATATCCAAATTCCGCCGTATAAAGAGATCATGCGATCCGACCATGCCACTTTCCATCCCATCTCAGGATTGCCGGTAAATTGTCGGAGGATCAACGGGTTGTCTGTATTTTGCCAGACAGCCCGAATCTCGTTCATTGAATACATCAATTTGGAGCCAAAGAGAAATAAAGACCGTTCGGGTAATTGGTGACAGAGGAAACCGTAAATGAAATAAATTGCCCTGCCCAGACCCAACATATTCCAGTGCATAAAAACGGGAGCCATAAACGGCAAAAAAACAAAACCACCGTAACTTACCAGAAATAGGATCAGCCATTTTCGATTCGATAAAATTTTCATGTTTCGTAGTCATTTGCTTGAGGCGCATGGATGTGTTATTTATGAAAAAAAACGCTCAAATCAGATTAAATCTTCTGTCCGCGCAATCGCAGGCTGTTCGTCACCACGAAGACACTGCTAAAAGCCATCGCGCCAGCCGCAAGCATCGGGTTTAAATATCCGAGCGCAGCGGCAGGGATCAGCACAACGTTATAGATAAATGCCCAGAACAAATTTTGCTTGATCGTCGAAACCGTCTTGCGTGAGAGATTGATCGCACGCGCAACGCCGCGCAGGTCGCCGCTCATCAAAGTCACAGGCGCGGCAGCCATCGCCACATCCGTTCCCGTGCCAATCGCGAGTCCCACGTCCGCCTGGGCAAGTGCGGGCGCATCGTTGACACCGTCACCAACCATTGCGACGACAATATTGCCGGATTGCAGCTTCTTCACTTCAGCTGATTTCCCTTCGGGCAAAACCTCGGCCAGCACCGTATCCACGCCAACCTGTTTCGCAATGGCATCGGCAGTTTTTTTATTATCGCCCGTTATCATCGCAACCTTCAAGCCCATCTTGTGCAAATCTGCAATCGCGTCCTTCGAGCTATCTTTGATCGTATCCGCCACCGCGATAACTCCCGCGGCTTGATCATCGATGGCAACCAACATCGCTGTTTTCGCTTCAGATTGAAGACGTTCCACTTCCGATTCAAGATTCCCCAACTGGATTCCGCGCGCCTGGAACATTCTCACGTTCCCAACCGTTACGCTTCTTCCCTCGACCTCGGCCTGCACGCCCTGCCCAGCCTGTGCTTTAAAACCAGTGGGTTCCACCAAATCCAATCCGCGAGTAGTCGCCTCCGCCCAAATGGATTCGCCCAGCGGGTGTTCACTCCCCTTCTCGACGGAAGCGGCAAACCGCAACAACTCATCGGCTTTCCATTTTCCACCTTCCACAACTACGATGTCCGTCACCGCAGGTTGCCCTTTCGTGATCGTGCCTGTCTTATCAAGAACCACCACGCTCACTTTCCCTGCGCGTTCCAGGGCTTCGCTATTGCGGAAGAGGATGCCCACTTCCGCGCCTTTACCCGAGCCAACCATAATGGCGGTCGGAGTGGCAAGTCCCATCGCACATGGACAGGCGATCACCAACACCGCCACCATGTTAATCAGCGCGCGCGTGAATTGATCGTCAATCTGCGGGGCGAGGAAATACCAGCCCGCAAACGTGAGCAGGGCAAGCCCAATGACAACCGGCACGAACACAGCCGAGACTTGGTCTGCCAGTTTTTGAATGGGCGCCTTGCTGCCTTGCGCGTCTTCCACAAGTTTGACGATCTGCGCAAGCGCGGTTTCTTTGCCAACTTTGGTGGCTTCAAATTTCAACCTGCCCAGTTTATTCAAGGTTGCGCCGATGACGGCGTCACCAGGCTTCTTTTCAACCGGCAAAGACTCACCCGTCAGCATGGATTCGTCAATCGCGCTGCGTCCTTCAACGACAACACCATCCACAGGTATCTTCTCGCCAGGTTTCACAATAACCACATCGCCTACACGCACATCATCTGCGGACACTTCGGTTTCAACTCCGTCCCGAATGACCCGGGCGGTCTTGGCGCGTAACCCCATTAATTTCTTGATCGCTTCGGAGGTGCGTCCCTTGGCCCGCGCTTCAAGAAACTTTCCAAGTTTAATTAATGTGATGATGACTGCTGCAGTCTCATAATAGACGTGTCCCGCCAGCAAACCAAACGTGATCGGGAGCGAATAGAAGAACGCGGCAGATGAGCCCATCACGATCAGCACATCCATGTTGGCAGATTTATTGCGAAGAGCCTTGTATGCGCCAACGTAATATTGCCAGCCGACATAAAACTGAACAGGCAGGGCCAGCGCAAGCATCAGCCAGCCAAACCAGGGTTGCGCTTCACGCATTCCACTCATCACCATATCCGAATAAAAGAATGAGGGGAGCAAACCGAAATCTTTTCCCATCGAAAGCAGGAAAAGCGGGATGGTGAAAATCAAGCCGATGATAAGCAGTCGGCGTTGTTCGTTGATCTCATGCTCGCGCGCGATGGCTTCAGCGTCTTCGGCTTCGCCGCCGAGTTCCATCGCCTCAAACCCAGCAGATGCAACCGCGCGGCGAAGTTCTGCTTGTGTGACGATGGTCGGGACATATTTGACACGCGCTTTTTCAGTCGCGTATGTCACTTGCGCTTCGAGCACGCCTTCAAGATTGGCAAGAGCTTTTTCAAGACGGCGCGCATCGTTATCATCCGAGAGACGTTTGATGATAAGGTCGGCTTCGCCTGTGGCAACGCCATAGCCAGCGCGGTTGACGCGTGCAATCACATCGGACAAACCGAGTTTGGCAGAGTCAAAATCAACGGTGGCGCGCTCGGAGGAAAGATTCACCACCGCGTTTTGCACACCCTCCAGCTTCTTCAAATTGCGCTCCACTGTTGCGACACAGTTGGCGCAGGTCATACCGGTAATTGGGAGAGTTAATTGCTTGGTATCGGTCATATAAAATCCTCAGACCTGGCACGTATCGTCCACGCTATCTTTTTCATCAACCATCGCGTTGACAAGGGTAACGATAAAGCAGCGTTGCACGAAGACATGTCAGACCTCCTACAAACTATAAAGTGATCAAACCCTCAGCGGGATAATTGATCTCAGCCAGCAAAGCCTTGATCGTATCTTCACTTGCGGGCGCATCAAAGGTAATTACAACTTTCTTGCTGGATTCATCCGCCTTCACGGATTGAACGCCCTGCAATTCGCCCACCTCAGTTTCGATCGTATGGGTGCAATGTCCGCATGAAATCGCGGGGACAGTGTAGGTTACTGTGGTCATGGTTTTATTTCTCCTTATTCAATTTATGATTTTAGATTTACGATTTATGAGACACTTACACAGGTACACAGATACACAGATACACACGAGAAACTCGACACGAACAGCCAACTAATAAACTACGCAACTATCAAACTACCTAAACTTTCGTAGACATCTCGAACACTTCGGTAATCTCCTTTAAAACACGCTCGCGTTCTTTTTTATCATTCCCTTGAATTGCGGTGATGACGCATGAATTCAGATGGTCTTCAAGAATGCGTGAACTCACCTTATTGAGCGCGCCCTCAATCGCCTGGATCTGGCGGATCACGTCAATGCAGTACGCATCCTCCTCCACCATGCGGATCACGCCGCGCAGGTGGCCTTCGACGGTTTTCAATCTTCGGATCGTGTTTTCGTTTTCCATGATTACCTCTAACATCCTGAGAAGGCGTTGGTCATTTCTCTTACCCCCCCCTGGGGGGTGGGGCAGGCAGAATATAAACGACACAGATGGATTCGTCAATAGTGACAAATATCATCTGATAGAGGGTAAAATGACGCAATGAAAATTTCGCCCCGTGATCTTCGCAGGGTCGTCGTTTTTGAACACGCAACCGACGATGACCTGCATCTCATTTTGCAAAACAGCGTTGACCGTTCCATCGAGGAGGGCGGTTTCTTCTTTTTTCAGGGAGATACAGCCGAATATCTTTATATCCTCACCAGCGGACAGGTGAAACTCATGCAATCCAATTCCAATGGACAACAGGTCAACTTGCGGACGATCTATCCCTGGCAGATGTTTGGCGCGCTGGGCGCTGTCCGTGCAGAAACAGCCTACCCCGCAAACGCACAGGCATTGGAGGATAGTTCCGCCCTGGCGGTTGGCAGTCAATTTCTCCGCTCCATGCTGGAAACACGCCCCTATTTCTCGTTTGGCTTGATGAAGCTGATGACTTCCTACATTCAGGAAATGCAGGCGCGTTACAGGGAACTGGCAACGGAGCGGGTGGAGCAGAGAGTGGCTAACGCGTTGATCCGCCTGGCAGGGCAAACAGGCGTCAGAGCGGAAAAAGAAGCAGTGATCGTCTTGTCGTTTTCAAGGCAGGATGTGGCGGAGATGACCGGCACAACATTGTATACCGTCAGTCGTCTGTTGAGCGAATGGGAACGGCAAGGCATCATCAAAACGGGCCGGGAAAAAATAAAAATCCTCAAGCCGCACGAGCTGGTGCGAATTGCGGAAAATTTGGAAAAATAGTTGTTTGCGCCAGCGCAAAGACAGGTTTGAGGGAAAACGATATTCTGTGTGCACTATGAACGAACATTTGGAATTATTGGATATGACCGTGGCGGAAGTTTTAAAGTCCGCACCTGAAACCGTCAAGTTTTTCATTGGTCGGCACACAGACTGTGTTGGCTGTCGTCTTTCGCATTTCTGTACCCTTCATGATGTTGTAAAGACTTACGAACTTGACGAAAAAAATTTCCTGAATGATCTTTCCAAGTATAACGTTCAGACAACTTTAATAAGGAGCACAAAATGAAAAAGATCATCATTTTTTTGGCAATTACCATTGGTCTGGCTGTATTTATCACAGCCTGCACGGGCACGAGTTTCCAACCTATCGCCAAGGAATATGTGCTGACCACTGACTTGAGAGACGGCAATTTGATCTTTCTAGGTGTCAGCGATGAAATTAACGGAATCCCAAACCCTACTCTGAACGCCAAGCCCGGTGAGACCATCACTGTCACACTCATTAACGGCGGCATGGGACAACATGAGATTACTTTCCCGGAAGTCCAGGTCAGCACAGGAGTGGTTAAAGAAAAGGGTGAGGAAGCCTCGGTCACATTTACAGTGCCGAATGTTCATGGGGAAATGGAATACTATGACGGCGTAGCCAACCATGCAGAATTGGGCATGCGAGGTATTTTAGTTGTAAGCACATCGGACATTGCACCTGTTTCCTCCACCACGAGTAATGGTGATCCCGCAGTACTCGCTGCCTTCCAAAAAGGCGCATGTGGAAGCTGCCACACAATTGCTGGAATCCCCAATGCCGTAGGTGTGATCGCGCCTGATCTTTCTGATATAAACATGATGGCTGGTGAACACATCAAGAGCGGATCATACACAGGCAAAGCGACCAATGCCGAGGAATATATTCGCGAATCGATTCTCGACCCCAATTTGTTCGTTGCGCCCGAATGTCCAACCGGCGCATGCACACCCAATGTCATGCCTGCCACGCTAGCTGACACATTGACAACCGATGAGATTAACGCCGTTGTCAAATACCTTGATGGGTTACCTGCTGGCGCGTATGGCGATTCAACCACCGCAGCAGTCACCGCGCCTCAAGCCCCTACCACTGGCGCAGATGTTGTGCGCGACCCAACTGACCTGCCCGCGCCTCTTGAGGTCCGCGAACCAACCACCGTCGTCATCAATCTCGAAGCTGTCGAAGTCGAAGGTCAACTTGCAGATGGAACCACCTACACCTATTGGACATTCAACGGCGCAGTCCCTGGTCCATTCTTCCGTGTGCGTTTGGGCGACACCATCGAAGTCCACATGACCAACAACACTTCCAGCGTAATGAAACACTCAGTTGATTTCCACGCTGTAACAGGTCCGGGCGGCGGCGCAGTCATGACTCAGACCGAACCCGGCAAAGAAAGCATCTTCACCGCCAAAGCGCTCAACGTTGGACTCTTCGTCTATCATTGCGCAACTCCAATGGTTGCAAGTCATATTTCAAACGGCATGTATGGACTCATCCTTGTTGAGCCTGAAGGCGGCCTGCCTCCGGTTGACCGTGAGTTTTATGTCATGCAGGGTGAGTTATACACAACAGGCGCATTTGGCGAACAAGGTCACCAAATGTCCGATACCACCAAACTGCTCGACGAAGACCCTGAGTATTTCGTCTTCAATGGCGCAGTTGGCGCGCTCACTGCTCAAAAACCGCTCAAAGCGAATGTAGGCGAAACAGTGCGCATCTTCTTCGGCGTCGGCGGACCCAACTTCACATCATCCTTCCACGTCATCGGCGAAATCTTTGATAGAGTTTTCGATCAGGCATCTCTCACGGGTGTGCCGCTCACTGATGTACAAACCACTCTCGTCCCACCCGGCGGCGCAACCATGGTTGAATTCAGCCTTGAAGTGCCCGGCAACTATATTCTTGTTGACCATGCCCTCTCAAGATTACAACGCGGACTTGCTGGATATCTGATCGTTGAAGGGCCAGCTGCTCCCGAAATTTTCCTCGGCACACCTTCCGCAGGAAGCGGACACTAATAACGCTCCCATCGCCGTCCTCGGCGGCGGGAACGCCGTCAAGAGCTAACAAAAGCCCTGTCATTGTGATGGGGCTTTTGCTATATAATTTTGATTATGAAAACCCTTTCGCGTTTTTTTTCTGACCTCAAAGCGAATGACATCCGCGATGAAAACATGGAGGTCATGCTCATCCGTAATATGAATGTGATGTGAGTTTATAACTACCAAAACATGAACTGATCCAACCCCTGCCCTGCCAATTGCAATGGGATTCCAACCAGCTGTGCAAGGAAACCGATCAAACCCCAGAACAGGCTGCCAATGAATGGCACCTGCCAGAGCAGGATGAGCACGATCCACGATAACATGCCGCGCGTTTCGGCAAGTTTTACGCGCATGTCCATGGGAAGATAGGGTTCAATGGCACCAAAGCCATCAAATGGCGGTAGTGGAATCAAGTTCAGAACAACTGCTGAGATTTGCAGGAACGCCAGGAAAGCAAGCCCCGGCCAAACGCCCGAGGCGCTGACCGGCATCAGTTGCAGGATCAAGCCGAGGATTATAGCGAGAAGCGCATTGGAGAATGGCCCGGCCAGCGAAACAGCAGTCTCCCATTGTTTGCCCCGCAATCTCCATCTTTCAATATATACTGCGCCGCCAGGCAGGCCAATGCCACCCATCATCAAGAAGATCATTGGCAGGAGTAATGAATAAACAGGATGCGTATATTTAAGCGGATTAAAAGTGAGATAACCTTTGTCTTTCACGGTGATATCGCCGCCGTAATAAGCAACCAACGCATGAGAAAATTCATGCAGGCAAAGTGAAAACACCCAGCCGATAATTACAACAAGAAAGGTCATTTTTCATATCCATTCGGGTTCGACTTATGCCATTCCCAGGCGCTGGATAGGATTTCCCGCATATTGGTATGGGTTGGTTTCCAGCCTAATTCATTGATGATCTTTTTTGGAGATGCGACCAGGCGGGCAGAGTCACCGGACCTGCGCGGAGCTTCAATTGTGGGAATCGCATGGCCTGTCGCTTTTCGCGCCGTCTCGATCACCTCACGCACCGAGAAACCATTTCCGCTCCCCACGTTGTAGATCATCTTGTCGCGGTTTTCAAGCGCATCCAAAGCCAGGACGTGCGCGGAGACCAGGTCTGCAATGTGGATGTAATCGCGGATGCACGTTCCGTCAGGTGTGGGATAGTCGGTGCCGAAAATGGTTGCGGATTCAGCCTGTCCCAAGGCAATTTGCAACACGCGTGGAATGAGATGCGATTCTGGCTGGTGCGCTTCACCACGCCCGGGCAACGCGCCGCAGGCATTGAAATATCGAAGGGCGGCATAACCCAAGCCGTGAATACTGCGATACCATTCAAGGGCCTGTTCGGTCATCAGCTTTGTCTGGCCATAGACGTTGGTGGGGCCAAGCGGGGATTCTTCCGTCAGGGGTTGCTCGCTGGATCGATACACCGCAGCAGTGGATGAAAAGACAAGTTTTTTCACACCCGCCTGCACTGCATTTTCCATCAATTGCAATGAATTGACCAAGTTATTGCGGAAGAATTTACCGGGGTCTTTCATGCTTTCGCCGGCTTCGATGAATGCCGCAAAGTGCATGATGGCATCGTATTTCGTTGCGGATAACGCCTCGGCAAGAGCAGGGCCGTCATCCAATGAGGCCTGAATGAATTTCGCACCCGCAGGAACTGCGGCGCGATGGCCGGTGACAAGTGAATCGTATACTGTGACGGAATGTCCCGCCTTTATCAACGCCTCTGCCGTGGCAGATCCGATATAGCCCGCGCCGCCGGTAACAAAGATATTCATTGATACTCCTCATAAATTGATGTCATTGCGAGCCGCCGCTCTTGTTTTTTGGCGGCGTGGCAATCTCCACATTGTTGGCGAGATTGCTTCGGGCAGGAACAAGAGCACCCTCGCACATCGTCCCCGAATGGGGAATGACGGGATGTATACTATAAAAAATTATATCCCATTACTCTGTTGGTTCTGCCTGCCACGCTTGTGCATACCAACGCAGATATTCCTCCACATGTGCGCCCCAATAGTCTTCAGTATGGTCGCCAGGGTAGAGGTAAAATTCATGGATGTAATTATTTCGGGTTAGTATTTCTTCAAAGGCAGTGACGCTTTCCAGTTCCCTATCTGCATCCCCAACATCCAGCCATAATCGTGGACGATTTTCTTCTGGAATATTTTTAATGGCCTTCTCCACATAAGGGGCATTATCCTTAAAAATGGCGGGGGAATGCAAACCAAGGGAGCCAAACAATTCGGGATATTCGAAGCCAAGTTTCACAACCCAACCACCGCCGCGAGAGAGACCGCCAAGAGAACGATGGGCACGGTTTGGTATCGTGCGGTAATTCTTGTCGACGTAGGGAATCAAATCTCTGATGAAACGATCTCCAAAACCGGCGCCGGCCTGCAAATTCCAAAAACGGTCATCGGGGAAGACGATCATAAATGGTTCGGTCTCGCCTGATAAAATCAGCTGGTCTGCAATATTTGGCGCACCCAACCTCACCCACTGGTCTTGTGTATAGGTTTGCCCATGCAGCAGATAAAGGACCGGATAATTTGTATCGTTCAATTCCCCGTAGCAAGGCGGGAGGTAGATCAGAAATTCCTGCGGTGGATTTGTATAGGAGACCACATCCTGTTTAATGGCGCCGGGTTGGGTGAGACAGGTCAACGGGGTGGGCGTGGAGGTGGGCGGGACGGGACTGGGAGTGAGAGGGACTGTGGCGGTCGCCACAGGGGAGGGTATGGGAGGAGGTGAGGTCACGGTCCGGTTGGAAATAATATCATTTGAGGCGGAACAGGCTGAAAGTCCAAGCAGAAGCATGAAATAAGTCATTATAAGAATAGCTTGACGGGTGCTCATCCTTCGCATTATACTCGGCCAGTCCATTTGAACGGGGCGTGGCGCAGTCCGGCTAGCGCGTGGTGCTGAGGCACCAAGGTCGGACGGTTATCGTCTCAAATCCTATATCGGGGCGTGGCGCAGTCCGG
>CAZEGE010000079.1:13377-16615 GCA_964511765.1 uncultured Anaerolinea sp. | reverse complement strand
ATGAACCGCAACTAACAGCAGCAACTTGATTTGTCCTTGTTCCACCAGCAGGGCAATTTACTTGGCTCCAATTACAACTACCCCCACCACCCCCATCACTCCCGCCCCCATCAGGATTCGGACACGCCACACAACAACCATCACAACACTGCCCTGTGACGGGATTATTATCTATGCAACAGCAGGCTTTTGCAGTCGTGCTTTGTGTTAGCAAAACAGCCAACCCAAAAACCAACGGAATAATAAGTTTCAATAAAAATTTCATCTTATTTTACCTTGATAACTGACGAATAATCCGGGATTTCCATAAAAGGATTTACCAACTTATTTTCACTATTTTGTTCCAGACTGGCGGTAATTTCTTCCAAGGTTCTGGTATCTGACCATTCGACCATAATCATCTCATTTGGTTCGATTGGTTTATCTGTAAAGTGTACATTTTCAAAATTATTATCAATCTTTTCTTTGTAGACGAAATCATCTGTGGGATAATATGCGTATTTAAAGCTGTACCTGTTTCCCGCCTTTGTTTCAAGGTCTAAAGTTTGGTTTCCCGGATCCATTCCAATATATTTACCGATCATGGTATAAACATAGCTGGATTTATCTACTGCTTCAGATATAGGCGTGATCTCCAATGGCAAAGATTTGGGGTTTAACCCAATTGTAGGTAAAAAATGAAAATAATAATTACGCCGAGCATCAATCGCCAGCGAAGAATTGGCAACACTCGCTGAATTTATCAACCACCCCAAAAAACCAAAAGGGATTAAAACCAAAACTATGACAATAGCAACACGAATACCGTGACTCATTAAATTTAGTATGTGTGTTAAAACTTAATAAGTCAACAAAGTTTATTCAATATTCGATCCATCAATCGTTTGGTTCAAGAAAGGTAAAAAAGACATCTTCAAATTCTACAGGTAAAGATCTATAATTATCCTGTGGGTTATATGTAAAAACGCCTGGTTTATTAAAAAAGGCATCACTGTTTATTTCTCCTTGGAATCCCAATAAAACAGGGTTAGAAATAATATTTGGGTGTAAATTTGGTTGAGTTCCCTTGATCAACCAAATAAAAAGGCTTCCCCTCGTATCTTTACTTTCCAAATATGGCGCTAATCTAGCCCAATCATTTTCGCCAATTAAAGCACTCATATTGATAATTTTTCCTGGTTCCTTAGCTACTACAGGTACATGCAATACATTCATTTCTTGTTTAGTTTTAGGATCTATTATTCTTATGGGGAAATACGCAGCATTTTCTTCGTTTATTGCTACCTGCAGTGGTCTAACCTTAGCATCACTACTACCATCATTGGCAACAATACCCGGTTTTTTCAAATCAGCTTTGAAATAATAAATACCTGCAGTATGTACGCCACTACTACCGTTTAATATTTTCCACGATCTTGCGGGTCCATCAAAGTTTTCTATTATGTTTCCGTTCATATCTGTGACGGTCAACCCCTCAAACTCTTTTGCACTATTTTTCATCAGCAGATCGCGGAGCTCAAAAATTGTCTGTGTTAGTTTTGTCTCAATCTCGCCCTCTCCCCGCACAATAGTTATTCCATGCACACCATCCCCTATTTCTCCAGCTCTCACTTGTTCGGCTGTATACCCAGGCGCCAGTACCAGTCGACCATCTTTCAAATCCCAATAACCATAAACTCCCTCCCCGTTTGAGTTAATTTTGGTTGCTTCAAAAGCCACCGTATATGTTTTTGAATTATAGGTCAGGTCAACTGTTCCATCTCTAAAAAGTTTAACTTCCGGGATTAAATTTCCTTGAACATCTTTCATTTCATAATACCCGTCAGGGTTTTCGATCAAAGAATAGTTTCCCCATTTTTTTGCATCCAAGTTCTCAATTGAAAGTGAAGTTCCCATTGCCCCCCACTTGCCTGATTCTTTGTCAAAAGCATAAATGGCATTTTGGTTGGCTTCATCTCTGTATTGCAGGACATTGTCTTGTCCGTTATAAATCCCTTTTTGTAAATCAGTATTTGTCAAAACAATGACTTCCCCACTCTCAAGAGTGATATGCAAGCCGTCTTTGTCATATTGGGCGTTTTCCATTTTCGTTAGGTCAATCCCCGCCAATTCAAATTTCTCCTTCACTTCCTGAGGCAGGAGGGACTCTGGGGATGGGGTTGGGAGAGGTGTTGGGGTTTCTGTTGGTGATGGTAGGGTGACTGTCACTTCCAAAATGACAGTCACCTCGGGTTGGCGCGGAGCAGAGCAGGCGGTGATTATCAAAATCGAGAAAATAATTGAAGAAATCAAAGACCTTTTCATATTATGCGCCTCGCAGTCTAAGTCGTTTCCAATCCCATTATTTCTGGCTCTTCACAAAATACGAAATACCCGCCATTCCAAATCCCACCACAGCAATCACCAATCCCTGCCACAAAACGGGACGCAGCAAAGCGTTCACCATCGCGGAGGCGAGATCGCCCGCGTAGCCAAGCAGGATGGAGGGCAGGTAAACTGGCATTCGCCTGACAAGAAGAGCCTGAAAAATCGCGCTTACTACCGGCGCGCCGCTCAGGCTCATTATGAAAGCGATGGCACCGCTGATGAAAAATGAAACTCCCCACCAGCCTAACCAACTCTTCAGCGACCTGACCGCAAAGATCGTCATTCCCAACAGGAAGGCAAGCGGCAAAATTGGGCTAATCCGCATGAATAGCCTTGCAGTTTGCAATCCTTGGCGGGGGTCATTTTGAGGCGGCGCGCTGATAATGGTGACCTGGTCTGGAATCACCGCCGCCGCAATTTGCAATTGACCCTGTACGATCGGCGTCAACGCAGGAATTAATTCAGCAGGCGGATTGCATAATTCAGGTTGATCTCCCGAAAAAAGGTTAATTGCCATCTGAGCGATCTGGATGAAGGTGCAATCGGGCTGTGTGCTCAAAAGGGAGAATACAGCCTGCACGCCTCTATCGCTGACCATGCTTGCTTTCAATGGAACGAGATTAAGCCCCGCCGAATCCGCTTGCATGTTGAGGTAGGCAAAAGTGGAGTTAAGCACATCATCGCCCATTACTTTCAACGTATCTGGTGGCAACAGGCTGTGGAAGAAAGCCTCCCATGCCTGCTTGCTCATGCCGCTCATCATCAGGGGGAACTGGCTTTGGCCTGCTGCCGAGGAGGTCATTGCCTCGGCCATCAACCCGGGAATCTTGTTATAAAAATCGTCGCGGGCAAATGCTCTTTGATAGGTTTC
>CAZEGE010000079.1:11367-13277 GCA_964511765.1 uncultured Anaerolinea sp. | reverse complement strand
CTGGCCAACTCTGCCTTGAGGTCCGCATCCTTGCGGCTCCATGTGCGGCTCTTGATCTCAAGGAAGTGTCCCATGTGCGGCTCCTTCACTTCGTCAAGATTTACAAAGAATTCCGTATTTTTATAACGGATGTGCCAGCGCAAGCGGTCCTTCTCAACTGAAACCTCCAGTTTTGGTGTAAAGTATTCGCGATAGAAACGGGAGGTATGCACGGCGGGCGCCAGGAATCGGCTGCGCGAAAGCAGCACGTCATGTCCGATCTCGCCTTCCCGCTTCTGACCGAGCAATGTCAAACGCGAACGCACATTTTCCACTTCACCCTGGGCGTCGATGAGGTTATCTTCGCGGAAGCGCAAACGTCCCTGGGCCGCGTCTTCGAACATGAAATATTCGTCATATTGATGATAATGTTTATGGGCTGTGATCTCGATCTCAGGACGCTTCATTTTCTGGATCAGTCGGTCTGGTTCCGTTACCTTGACCTTGACCTGCACCTCGAACGACTCCTGTTCCATCGAGCCGCCGAGCGCGATCAATTTCGAAAGCACGGATTGTTCACGCTCGATCAGGAAGGCATCTATCTTTTGTGCCACTAGGCGCGCCTGCTTCAGCAGGTCCGTTTCATTCAGGGTGAGCAATTCATGCGCGCGCATCAACCATTTTCCATTGACCATCACATCCGTGACATCCGTGGATTTGGAGGCGAATACCAGTTGTGCGTAGGCATTGTTTGGATCGCGGCGGAAGCGGGGAGAGTTATGTGTGGGGGAGGTGTCCACCAGGATCAAGTCGGCGCGTTTGCCTGCTTCGAGCGAGCCAGTCAAATGCCCGATGTGAAGCGCCTGGGCGCCCATGCGCGTCGCCATCAGCAAGGCAGTCGCGGCAGGGACGACCGTTGGGTCGTTGGAAGTGGCTTTCGCAACGAATGAAGCGAGGCGCACTTCTTCGAACATGTCGAGGTCGTTATTCGAGGCGGGACCATCCGTGCCGATGCCGACGTTGAGTCCGTTTTCGAGCATTTTTTGTACGGGCGCAAACCCCGAAGCCAGTTTTAGGTTCGATGATGGATTGTGCGCGATGCCCGCATTGACATGCAGGAGTGTTATTATTTCGCCGATATCAATATGAACACAGTGCGCGGCGATGACCTTGGCTTCGAGCACGCCCTGCTTTTTGATGTATGGCACAACGGGCATGCCTTGTTCTTTTCGCATGGTTTCGACTTCAAACGCGGTTTCAGAAATATGAATATGCAAAGGCACATCGAATTCTTTTGCAATGTCGGCGCAGGTTCGCAGGATCTCTGGCGTAGTGGAGTAAGGCGCGTGCGGCGCAATCGCAGGGACAATGAGGGGATGGCCTTTCCATTTCTTGATGAATTCACGCGCCATCGCCAGCGAATCCTCGTAGGCTGCCGCGTCTGGAGCGGGGTATTTCATGACGGATTGTCCGCAGACCGCGCGCATGCCCGCATCAGCTGTGGCTTGGGCAATCGCATCTTCGAAAAAATACATATCGTTGAATGTAGTCACGCCGCTGCGGATTTGTTCGGCGCAGGCCAGCAGTGTGCCAAGCCGCACGAATTCCGGTGAGACGAATTCACGCTCAACGGGGAGCATGTAACCCATCAGCCAGACATCCAGTCTCAGATCATCGGCGAGGCCGCGCAGCAGGGTCATGGGCACATGTGTGTGAGCGTTGACCAGGCCCGGCATCAGTACTTTGCCGCCGCAATCAATCGTCTCGTTTGCTGAATATTCGTTTTTGATCTGTGTCTGCGGCCCAACTGCAATTATAGAATCCCCTTTGACAGCGACTGCGCCGGGATCATATTGATTCAATTCACCATCCATGGTGAGGACAATGGCGTTTGTGAAAAGCGTGTCTACTTTTTGAGTCATTTATGCTCC
>CAZEGE010000079.1:9633-11267 GCA_964511765.1 uncultured Anaerolinea sp. | reverse complement strand
GAGAGTTCCATATCCACAGCAACAGCGCCGAGTTCGACGGCGTAATCTGCAAGTGTGCCTGTGAAGATGCAGCCCGTGTCAATGGGTGGGAAGGGGTATTCTGTTACCCTGGAAAGCGCTTTCGCAAATTTAATCGATTTTTTTTCCCAGGGTTCTCCGCCGGGGAAAACACCGAGCGCGGCGCTGTGGTAACTGATCAGCGTTTCCACGTTGTGAGTTTGTAGAAAATACATCAATGCGCGAGTCTCCGGTTC
This sequence comes from uncultured Anaerolinea sp., assembly GCA_964511765.1. Classification (GTDB taxonomy): domain Bacteria; phylum Chloroflexota; class Anaerolineae; order Anaerolineales; family Villigracilaceae; genus Villigracilis. The sequence continues at coordinate 11,013 of CAZEGE010000079.1, read as the reverse complement.
CGAGCCGGGGCCTGCGCCGCCTGTTGTAGGGCCGTAGTTCCAGCATCCATCGCGGTCCCAATTCGCAGCCCAATTGGTGGGAAAGTTGCGGTTCAAATCCACACCGTGGTCGTTGATGCGTCCATCCATGCCATGGTCGCGGGCGTCGCCGTCGGGGTTAAAATTTCGCAGGATGTACAAGGTCACATCACTTGGGATCACATCTGGATTATTATTGATATGGGTGATTAATTCATCTGCCAGTGCAATTGTGTTCCATTCATACCCGCCGTGAATACCTGCCACGATCATGCGTTCGGTTCCGCCATTACCGAAAGTATAAACTTCAAGCGGGCGGCCTGAGACGGAGTATCCAATAATTGTGCGGCGATTATCGCCTTCAACCAGTACAAATGGCGTTGGGCTCTCCACCACAATCATCGTGGAGCGTGGATTTGGCGTAACCGTTGGGATATTTAACGATAATGGGTCTGCTGTGTATGTGGCCGGAAGCGTGGCGGTATAAATTTGTTTTTGTTCCTGGGACGCGGCAGAAACTGGTTGTAAGGCCCAGTAGGCAATCAGTACAAGCGCAAGCGCACCCAGGCCGATAATATTCAATGCCCATGCAAGTATTACCCAGGGAGATACTTTGCGTCGTTTTGGCGCGGGCATTAATCCATCTCCTCCAAGGTCATGCGCAGCCAGTTCAAAGCCAGGTTCATGCTCCAGCGCGGCAAACTGCGTGGCGGGCCGCCGTATGTGATGCGATGAGTCTTTTCGCCCCTGGGTGTGATCATCGCCATTTCAGCGGCGCGTTCATCCATGTAAACGGAAACGCCGAGAGCGAGGTCTGTTTTTGAATCTGCTCGGGCGGCACGTAATGCCTCCATCAGGGCAGCAGGATCGAGGCTTGCACTGAGCGGCGTCGAAGTGTCAGGCAGGGAAGCGGTATGCGGAATTTTTCGTGCCAGCAAGCCGTCGAGTCCGGATTCAATGGCAGTCAGGGTCATGCCGCGTTTGGCGATCATGTCCAGCAGGACTTCTTCCAGTTTATCCTCATCCGCACCAAAGACGACAGTGCCGAGTCTCTCGCGAACCTGAGTCTCGACCTCGGCGATCATGGTATTTGCTTCGCCTTCGTTTTTTGCCTTCGCGGCGATGCGCACATCTACAACGCCTGTATGTGCGGCAAGGCCAACGGTTGGGTTATTGAGTATTTCAAGGTCAGCGATCTTTTCATCGATCGTGCCTTCGCCCAGCCCTGCACAATGCAGAATGCGGATCTTGATGATTTCATTAAGGTCGAATTTTTTTTGCAAATATGGGATGACCGACTCATGCAGAATCTGTTCCATTTCCTGCGGAACGCCCGGCAGGGAGATGACCACCCTCATCCCC
>CAZEGE010000079.1:0-9533 GCA_964511765.1 uncultured Anaerolinea sp. | reverse complement strand
AATCTGTTCCATTTCCTGCGGAACGCCCGGCAGGGAGATGACCACCCTCATCCCCTCTCCGCCCCCCTCTTTCTCTCCCCCCATCCCGCCCAGGCGGGATGGGGGGAGACGGAGGGGGGTCTCAACGATAAAACATGGCGCAGTGCCGACAGGATTCTTAAGGCCGAGCGCGCCTTTGGGGACATACGCCTGCCGCTTTTGATTTTCAGACGGTTTGCGTCCATAACGCGCGATGGTTTCAACGACCTGCTGCCAAAGGTCCTCGCGAAATTCTGTTTCCACCCCAATGGCTCTGGCAACGGCTTCACGCGTGGGGTCGTCGATGGTGGGTCCCATCCCGCCAGTGGTGATGACGATGTCTGCACTTTCCATGGAGCTGCGAATTGCGCTTGCAATACGATCCACGTTATCGCCGATGGTGATGGTGCGATACAAATCGACCCCCATGTTTCGCAACATACGCGCGATGTGGCGGGTGTTGGTGTCCACGATTTCACCGAGTAATATTTCTGTTCCAATTGTGATAATCTCTGCTGATGTCATATATTTAATCTGCTTTAGGCGGCGTCCTCGCCGCCGGGGACGGCGGCTGGAGCGAAGTAAGTAATATTTCTCAGTTTTTTGCCACAGAGATCACAGAGAAAATAAGAGTTTAAAAGTCTTTCCTCGTAAAACTCTGTGTGCTCTGTGGCTGAAATTAGACCACATTGTACTCTTGAATCAAACGGCCTTCTTCAAAACGTTTTAAGTCCAACATTGAAATATCCATGCTGGAAAACTTTCCATCCAGAATAAATTCGCTCATTAATTTTCCCGAGATCGGTCCATGCATGAAACCATGTCCCGAGAAACCCGCGCAAAGCGTAAAGCCTTTTACGTCTGTATTTCCATAGATTGGATGCGCATCCGGGGTTACTTCATAAAGTCCGGCCCAATGTGATGCGCGGCTGGCTTTTTCCACCAATGGCATTCTTTCGAGCGCGGCCTCCAAATTCACCAACTCGAAATCCTCGTCCACATTTTGGTCAAAACCGGGCTTTTCATTTTGATTGCTCATGCCAATCAGCAGACCTTCACCTTCGCGATGAAAATAAAGCGACTTTGCAAAATCGATCACGAACGGAAAATCCTCTGGAATTTCTTTTAATGGATTTGTCGTGAACATTTGCCTGCGCAGGGGGACGATTGGGATTTGCACTCCCGCCATCTGACCGATTTGACCTGCCCACGGTCCCGCCGCATTGAGGATCATGCGCGTCTTGACCGCGCCGAGGCTTGTTCGTACCTCTTCAACCTCGCCTCCGCTGACCGTGATTCCAATCACCTCTGCGCCGCTGACGGCTTTCACTCCCATCTTTTGCGCCGCGTTGATATATCCCATCACCACGCTGTTTGGGTCAACCGTGCCGTCTTTTTGGTTGAAGGTGCCTGCCAGGGCGTCATCGAATTTCATCAACGGTACGCGCGCGCGGACTTCATCTCCGCTCAGGAGTTGGGTTGGCACACCGAGCTTGTTTTGCATTTCAACATTGTGCTTGAAAATACTGGCATCTTTTTCATTTGTAGCCACAAGCATATAGCCGCATTGCTTGTAGCTTACTTCCTGCTCAATTTCATCTTTGAAGCGTTCGATCATTGGCAGGCTTTCGAGTGAGAGCCGCACATTGATCTCCGTGGAGAATTGATAACGCACGCCGCCTGCACATCTGCCGGTGGCCCCCTGCCCGAAGAAATTTTCCTTTTCAAGCAGGAGGATGTTTTTCAGACCGCGTTGTGCAAGATGATAGGCCGTGCTGGCTCCCATCACGCCGCCGCCAATGATGACGATATCTGCTGTGGTTGGTAGGTTCATGTTATATCTTTCATTCGTGTTTAATTTACCAGATGATAGATTGCCCAACTCCCATTTTTTGGGCATTTTCGAGGGCGGTTTGTGCGGCCATTGCATCCTGAACTGCTACGCCGACGGATTTGAACAAGGTTATTTCCTCAGGTGACTGCCTGCCGGGTTTTTTGCCCAAAATAATTTCACCGAGTTCAGTATCGATGTCTTCAGGTCGGATCAATCCCAATTGAATGGGAATGACCAGATCGCCTGTTTCTGCCAGCGTAGCAGTCCGAGAATCAACTACAATGCGTGCTCGGCTTACAGTCTCGGAGGGGATTTCCTGCATCTCCGGAGTATAGGAGCCGATAGCGCTGATATGAACACCGGATTTAAGTTTTCCATCGTCGAAAACGGGCGAGATGGATGTAGTAGCGGTGCAGATAATATCCGCCTTGTGAATTGCTTCTTCGGATGTTGCCGCGATACGCACATCACGAGGAATGACACCCACGCCTGCCAGATCGGATACAAAGGTTTCAGCGCGTTCATGATCTGAATCGTAAACCCAAACCTGCTTAATTTTCCGTACCGTACATGCTGCTTCCAACTGGGTGCGTCCCTGTGCGCCCGCCCCAAAGATCGCAACTATGCAACTCTCCGGACGCGCAAGTAAATCTATGGAGAGCCCGCTTCCCGCCCCGGTGCGAATGGCAGTAAGCGAGTTGCCTTCCAGTAAGGCGAGTGGTTTCCCCGTATGGGCTTCCAATACCAATACGGTGGCAAAAATCAAGGGCAGGTTGAGTTGTGAATTGTGAGGAAATATGGAGACTACTTTTACGGCGAGCGCCTGACTTTTCTTGTCGTTGACGAAGGCCGGCATAAACAAGGTTAAACCATCGTGAGCCGGAACAGGCAGACGACTGCGTAAGGGCACTTCCGCTTTTCCATCTGACAATGAAGCATATGCCTGTCTCATTGCTTCGATGGCGTCTTTCATTGGCAGAACTTTGCGAATTTCATCAGCATTAAGAATGAGCATGTGATCTCCATGATTCAATTGATGACCTATTGCAAAAGTATATTGTAGCCGCAAAGTTAACAAAATGAATTATGCTCGTTACTACAATATTATATTTAAGTCACCTAAGACATCTAATATAAAAAACGCAGAGGGTAAGTCAACCCTCTGCGTTTGATTGTAATTTATCCTTTTTATTCCATACCCAGATAAGCTTTTTGAACCATCGGATTTTTCCTCAGATTCTCAGCCGTATCGTTGATTATGATCTCGCCGGTCTGCAGCACATAGCCGCGATTTGCAATGGATAAGGCCATGAGGGCATTTTGCTCGACGAGCAAAATTGTGGTGCCTTCCTTGTTGATCTGCTGGATGGTATCAAAGATCAAATCCACCAGGACCGGAGCCAGTCCCATGGAAGGCTCGTCCATAAGCAGGAGGCGCGGTTTAGCCATCAGAGCGCGACCGGTGGCTAGCATTTGCTGTTCGCCACCCGAAAGTGTGCCGGCCACCTGTTTGCGGCGTTCCTTGAGGCGTGGGAAGAGGGTATAGATCCGTTCGAAGTCTTTTTGGATTCCCTCCTTATCATTCCGAACGTAAGCGCCCATATCAAGATTTTCGGCAACCGTCAGCCTCGAAAAGATACCGCGCCCTTCTGGAACCATTGCAATGCCTTTGGAGGGGAGTTGATGAGGCAGGATATGAAGTGTATCTTCACTCTCAAATGCAATATTACCCTCTCTCGGTCTTAACAGGCCGCTGATTGTGCGCAATGTGGTGGTTTTACCAGCGCCATTTGCCCCGATCAAGGTCACAATCTCACCTTTCTCGACGACAAGCGAGATGCCTTTCAAGGCATGGATATTGCCATAATACGTATGTATGTTGTTAACTTCTAGCATTGGCATGAATGCTTACTCCTGTAGCTCGTAATTAGTTGGCGTGGGCTAGACCCGCACCAGCCGTACCGCTTCCCAAGTAGGCTTCGATTACACGCGGGTTATGCTGAATTTCCTGCGGGGTGCCTTCCGCGATCTTTTCTCCAAAGTCGAGGACGGAGATATTCTCGCTAATTCCCATAACCACACGCATATCATGTTCAATCAGCAAGATTGTGATTCCTAAGTCATCGCGGAGTCCCCGGATGAAATGCATCATCTCGGTTGACTCGTGGGGGTTCATTCCTGCGGTTGGTTCGTCGAGTAATAGCAGCTTGGGTTGACTAGCCAGCGCGCGAGCAATTTCAAGGCGGCGTTGTGCGCCATAAGGGAGATTGCGAGCCAGTTGATCTCCAAGTCCGGTTAGTCCTACATACTGCAACAGCCGCTTGGCCTCTTCTTCCGCTTTTTGTTCATCCCTGACAAAGCGGGGTGTGCGGAAAATTGCTTCGATCCAGAAAGACTTCAGGCGAGGCTCTTCCCCGACCAGGATGTTTTCAATGGCAGTCATGTTTGCAAAAAGGCGAATGTTCTGGTAAGTACGGGCAATTCCGAAACGGGTAATTTGGTCTGTAGAATAACCATTGATCTTTTGCTCATTGAAAACGATTTCGCCTTCATCAGCTTGATAAAAGCCAGTGATACAGTTAAAGAAAGTGGTCTTGCCTGCGCCGTTGGGGCCGATAATGCTGGTAATGGACCCCTCTCCTAGTACGAAACTGTAATCATTGACCGCCACCAATCCGCCAAAGCGTTTGGTGACATTATTTGCAGTTAGGATGGGCATGTTTCTTTCCTCTCATCTACTCAGTTTGAGTGCTATCTGGGACAGGCTCTGTGTCTTTAAAGGCATGCAGTTCGCGGCGTTGTATGGCCGACGGCCAGAAGCCCTCCGGCTTGGCTAGCATCATGACAATCAGAAGCGCTCCATACATCAAGTAGCGATACTCGGCAAATTCCCTCAGTAATTCGGGTAATCCAACCAAAATCAGTGCACCAACTACCACGCCTGGAAGACTACCCATCCCTCCTACAATAATCAGGCATAACACATTAATGGATATCAGAAGATTAAAGCTGTGTGGGAAGATGGAGGTCAATTTACTGGCAAAGATTGCTCCAGCAAGTCCGGAGAAGGCCGCTCCAATTGCAAAGGCGAGCAACTTGGTTTTAACCAGATTAATTCCCATGGCTTTGGCCACATCTTCGTCTTCGCGGATGGCCATCCACTGACGTCCAAGTCGCGACCTGCTCAACCGGTATGAGACAAAAGCCGCCAGCAAGCAACCGGCCAACACAACGTAGTAGAGTTGTGCCGGCTGGATGAGCACTGTTCCCATGAATTCTGGTTTTGGGATATTAAGGATGCCTTGTGCGCCGCCCAGGAAGGATTTAAGCATGTCTGAGTTTGCCAGAATACGAATAATCTCACCAAATCCCAATGTGACAATCGCCAGATAGTCGCCTCGCATGCGCAATACTGGCGTTCCCAGCATAATGCCGGCGAGTGTGGCGGCCGTTACAGAGACGGGTAGTGCCAACCAGAAGGATACATGTCCCACTCCCAGCGATCCTGTAGATGTCATGACTGCCATTGTATAAGCGCCGATTGCAAAAAAGGCCACATAGCCAAGATCCAGCAGGCCTGCAAAACCAACCACGATATTTAATCCCAGGCCCATGAGCACGAAAATCCCAACGTTGTTGATTACTTCGGAAAGGTAGGAACCTAAGAATTGAGGAAGCAGGAAGAGGATTATCAATAAGACAACCCAGTTTCCAACCCTTAAGTAGCGCTTTTGCCTGTCAGGAATAACGTCAAACCGCTGTTTGATTCCATCGCCAGTTTTCGTCCACACAAAAGACAATGCTGTCACAACGATCAGGATGATTGCCGCCACGCTTGGCAAGAGGGCCTTGGATTGAAATATCGTTTTACTGAATGCGACGCCAAAGAAGACACGCAAGCGTTCCGTAAGAAGTTCTGAGAAAGTTCCGATAATAAGCGTTGCTACAAGGCCGGTAATAATTGATCTGCGGATTTGAGGCGGCAACAAATAGACCAAACTCATTATCAATCCGACTAGACCCATGGCCGCGAAAAGTATGGCAATACCTGTTGTGGTACCCTGGCCGAAACTGATGATTTTAATGAGGTCGGGCGATATATTAACAAAAAACTGACGCAAGTCAATTAAGCTTTCAAATACGATGAGAAAGGCAAGTGGTATTGCTGAAACTAGTCCAACAATTACGCTGTTGAGGACGGCAGTGCTCTTTTTAGAAGACTTTTCAGCGGCTTGATAGCTAAGCAACGCAGTCGCCAGAAAGATTAGCAATTGGCCAAGGGTTAGAATTCCTGCAATTAACTGGCGTTTGCTCAAGAGGGCGGTCAAGCCAATCACACTAATGAATAACGAGATGAAGCCGGCTATAAGCCCGAGGTTGATCGCTTTGCGAAGGTTGAAATCTTGCATTGTGGTCATATTTTTTCTACCTCATGCTTTATTTTCAGCCAATCGTTCGCCAAGAATGCCTTGCGGACGAAAGATCAAGATTAGGACCAACATGGTAAAGGCAATTACATCCTTAAGTTGGTGAGGTGCTGGAATTCCAAGCCCCTGCAGGATTAAGGCGGGTCCAAGCGACTCGAATATGCCTAGGAATAATCCACCAATAGCCGCTCCGGGAATACTTCCGATGCCGCCTAGTACCGCCGCAGTAAAGGCCTTAAGGCCTGGGAAGAATCCCATAAAGAAATGTACCTGACGAAATACCAGGGCATACATTACACCCGCTGCACCTGCCATCGCGGCTCCGACCCCGAATGTGATGGTGATGGTTCGATTTACATCAATGCCCATCAACACAGCCACGTCCTTGTCTTCCGCGACAGAACGAATTGCCTTGCCGGTCTTGGTACGCATAACGAAGATATATAAACCAATCAGCATGATGATGGTTGTGATGATAACGATCAATTGTGATTTCAATATTTCGATTCCAAGCACAGGAACGGTTCCGGCAAGTACCTGAATTTGCGGAAAGGGTTTGGTCTGGGAGCCAAATAAGCCTCTAAAGGTATACTGCCAGAAGAACGATGCTCCGATGGCTGTAATAAGAGGTACAAGTCGAGGCGCTTTTCGCAGAGGGCGATATGCAATCCGCTCCGTGAGCAGTGCAACCCCAATGGAGACTGCCATGGAAACCACCAGGATTAGCAATAATCCCCAAACGGGCTGTTTGTCAAGATACCCAGATGCGCTTAAGGGTCCGGCAATAAGGACTGTAGCCGTGAGTATCCCGGACATAAAAAACTCGCCATGCGCAAAATTGATCATGAATAACACGCCATATACCAGTGAATATCCAATGGCAATGAGGGCATACATACTGCCTTGAGCAATGCCAAACACAATGAAGTCAATCCAATTGCTGGTTGTGTACGGGTTTTTTATGATTGTTGCTACTGATCCCCATATAACTACTGCAATAATGGAGGCCCGGATAAACCAAAGTATAAGGCCAAGAAAATCAATGTTTTTTAAGCGTTTTAACATGGAATAACTCCACTTAGGGTTCGTAAATATCAACTTCTCTCGTGTTGACAAATCTTGCTGAAAAACAACAACATTCGTGCAGTTCTTCTATTGTCCCTTGGTATTTGATATTTGATGGGCTCGGGAATTGATCCATAACCCGAGCCCATCAAATTAAGGCTTTTGGTGCTAGAACAAGTGATACACGCTCTAGTATTTACGAACTATTACGGCCAGATGCGCTTGTATTCACCATTTTCAAGTATGGATACCGAAATCTTGGCATCTGCACAGTCGCCATATTGGTTGCAGGTCAGGCTACCAGTAATACCCTGATAGTTCGCTGTGGCGTACAAGCATGACCGCATGGCATCGCGCCCGATGTGGGTTGTACCATCGGCGTCCTGAACCCCAACTTCCTCGATGCAATCAAAGACCATGTTGGTGGCGTCGAAGGCATGTGCATGGAAGACCGAAATGGGCTCAGAGCCGAACAGCTCCAGGTACGTAGCTTTGAAGGTGACGTATGTGTCGCCTGCGTAAGACAGATCCGGGCCGGAGAAGTACATCCCTTCACCGTCAACGCCGATCGCCTCAGCCGCAGCAGAAGAGAAGCAGCCGTCAGCAGCGGCCAGAACGGTGTTTTCAAGGCCTGATACTTCTTTGGCCTGCTTGGTCAGGAAAGCGCACTCTGCAGTAAATACCGGGTAGAACAGGAATTCGGGTGCGCCGCCTTCTGAAGCGGCAACGGAGGTCAGCACCGGGCGCATGTCGGTATCGCCCGCGCTAATAGCTGTGAAGGCAACAACCTTGCCACCCTCAGCTTCAAAGGCGTCCTTGAAGGCATTGGCCAAACCCTCGGTGTACGGATCGCCATCGTGGATCGTGGCGGCTGTCTTCAGACCCAATTCCTGGTAGGCGAACTTGGCCATGGCAGCTCCTTGAACCTTGTCGTTATGCGCGGTTCGCAGATAGCCGGGATTCCAGGCTTGGGCAGGATCGGTCAGGCTGGGCGCGGTGTTGGACGGGGAAACCATGAAGTAGCCGGCGTCAGAGATAACCTTGGACATTGGGACGCCAGCGCCAGAGCAACTGGTACCGATAACCCCGATGATGGACGGGTCGGAGACGATCTTCTGGCCGGCGGCTTGACCGCCTTCAGCGTTACAACCGTCATCCTCGGCCTGCAATTCCACAGAATGGCCGGCAACGTCGCCGCGCAATTTGATCGCGATCTCAACACCGTGTTGTGAATCCGTACCCAAATCAGTGTTCGGGCCGGAAATTACCAGCGCAGACGCGATGCGGATTGGGTCACCTGAGGCGTAGTCCACGCAACCGATGGCGTCGGTGCATTCATACATGGCGGCGGGCGCCTCGGTCATGGCGGGGGCTTCTGTCATAACAGGGGCTTCTTCCACAGGGGCGGGAGCTCCGCAGGCGGCGAGCACCATGCTGGCGAGAACCAGCACGGATAGCAAAGCAAACAAACGTTTATTCATTTTTCTTACTCCTCCAAAATTATATTAGGTGAAATCGATTTCAACATGTACGGGGGCCAACGAATAACGGACGGTTGTTTCTGTGGCGGCCTCACCTCCTTTTAACTGATGCTGATATAATAAAGAAAGCCTAAATCCTCTATGAGTCTGGATTTTTTAGGCTTGACCCGAAACCACTAATAATATAACACCATTAAATTTATTAAGCCATGATGATAAAACGATTTTTGTTACAGGTCAAGAGTTCGTGTTTAGACTTTTAGCCACAGCCTATATTTTTACTCGTGGGCTTTATACAAAAGCTGCTCGTGGATGTGCTTTTCCGCAGCGCGCGCGGAGGCGGATCGCAGCCCTCGACCACCAAAACAAACTGCCTAAAAGATTGTCCTGGGCGGAGTTAATTCGGGTAATGATCGTGACAAAGTACCCAATAATCGGTTGATGGAAAAACTGGGAACGGTGTAAGTAATTATTTACCAGGGTCTGTATGCAAATTAATATTATGTTGCTCTGAGCAAAACGAAGAGTCTCGGTCTCGAGCTATTTGAAGACAAAATCTTAGATTCTTCGTCGCTTCGCTCCTCAGAATGACATGAAAAAAGGTTTTGCATACATATCCTAGTTTTTTGCACCTGTGAATTCAACTTGTAAGTGCAACGCTTTGCGCTACGGGTAAGCCTGAATCAGCCAGTCGAGCGGATCTACCTG
>CAZEGE010000078.1:0-16765 GCA_964511765.1 uncultured Anaerolinea sp. | reverse complement strand
GTTTGCAAACGTGTATGCGCAAAGACGAGAGATTGGGGCTTTCATTCAAGCCCAACACCCAGCCGACATTGACATGTTCAATCATCGGCGAGGAACCTTCCAAGACCGCGATTTTATCTTTCATAAAATTACTTATATTGAAAATATACACTACGAAATTAATTTGCAATCGGTTTAGAGTATTATTATCAACTTATCAAGCGGAATACTTAATGGGCTCTTGTTTTTCAATTCCACCAGTTATATAATGACCAATAATACAACAATTATTTTCTATCAACCACGATGACAAGAAGGCAAAGATAACGATGAAGGATGCCACAGGAATGTTGTTGGAAATTAAGTATTCAGGCGGTAAGAAAAAGAAATATATTCTCACAAGCGAAAAGACCATCATCGGCAGGATGGAAGATTGTGATATTGTTCTAGGCGAAAATGATGTCTCCCGGAAACACGCCCAGATCCAGTTAAGAGGGGAGCACTGCGTGCTCATGGATCTTGGCTCAGCAAGGGGCACGATCTTGGATGGTGTTCCCCTGCCGCCACGCAAGGCTTTCCCTATCGCGCCGGGACAGTCCTTCAAAATCGCAGGCTTCCAATTCGATATCAAGACTAGCCAATTGGGGGAAACGGCGGAGTCTGGGAAGCTTGTCCTAAACCAGGGCATGGATTATGCACCTGATGAACTGCCCAATATCAGTTCCGATAAGACCATGCTGGGCAGTTTCATGTTCAATGCACCCGAAAAACCCCCAGCCTGCAAATATTTCCTAATCTACAGTGATAAGGATCAACCTCAGCAGAGCATACATCTGCCAGATGGCGAGTTTGTCATCGGGCGCGAACCGGGCTGCGAGGTACAGATCAAATCATTGGGGATCTCGCGTCAACATGCCCGTCTGAAAGTGGAAGGCGATAGTTTCTGGATTACCGACCTGAAATCCACCAACGGTGTGATCGTCAACGGTCAGAAGATCGATGCGGAACAACCTCATCCGATTGAGCTTGACCATCCTTTCATCATCCATGAAACAACCTTCATGATCTCCGCGCAGGTTGCTGCGGAGATATCAGATAAAGGTGCACTGTCCGGGCTTGGGACACAGTTCGTCAATTCACTGCCTGAGGATAATGCTGCTCTCTCCGTCGTTCAGAAAGATGCGACCCGGCTTTCAATACTGGCAGATGCCCGATTCCTGGACTTGAGCGGCAAGGAGCGAGTCACCATCGGACGCTCCGAAAAGAATACTGTTCAATTCGATCACCCTGCAATCAGCCGCTATCACGCAGTCATCGAGCGCATGGGCAAACGCTTCCGCGTCCTCGACCTGCAAAGCGCCAACGGTGTCTACGTCAACGGCACCCTGATTAAAGGCGAATCGTGGCTCAAAACGGGTGACCGGGTCAAGATCGGCCCCTACTCTTTCATCTTCTCTGGGGCTGGCATCCAGATGGAGGCGGAGACCGGTTACTCCATTGATGCCATCCATATCCATAAATGGGTATCCAAGAGCCTCAACCTTCTCAAGGATATTAATCTGAGCATTGGCGGGAATGAATTCGTCGCCCTAGTTGGGATGAGTGGTTCGGGAAAAACCACCTTCCTAGATACGCTAAACGGGTTTCGCCCAGCTACCAATGGACAAGTGTACGTCAATGGCACTAATTTGTACGACAACTACGACATGTTCCGCGATGAAATTGGCTATGTGCCTCAACGGGATATTGTCCACATGGAACTCACCCCAAGCATGGCGCTGGATTATGCAGCTCGCCTTCGACTGCCTGCGGACACATCGCTAGTGGAACGCCAGTCTGTGGTCGAACAAACCCTCCATGACTTGGGCCTGTGGGAGCGAAAGGATGTACCCATCTGGCGTCTGTCAGGTGGTCAATTGAAACGTGTCTCAATCGGAGTCGAACTGCTTACCCGCCCGCGCCTGTTTTTCCTGGATGAACCGACCAGCGGCCTTGACCCCGGCACCGAGTACGAGATGATGCGCCTATTGCGCCGCCTGGCCGACCAGGGGCGCACGATCATCATTGTTACCCATACGACCAAGAACGTCATGCTGTGCGACAAGGTAATCATTCTCGGCACAGGCGGTTATCTGGTCTTTTTCGGCGCGCCTGAAGATGCACTGGCGCATTTCGACTCCTACCGTACGCCGCGCGAACGGCTGGAAAAGGAGATGGAATTCGACGAGATCTACCGTCTCCTGACCGATCGTGAGCGGGGAACACCGAAGGAATGGGGAGAACGATTCCAGGCAAGCAAATACTGCAAACCGGTGAAAAGCGAACTGGAAGCCGCACAACCGCTCCAGTCCGCAAAACCTCGAAACGCGAAGGCAGCAGCACCCTCTAAGAAGCAAGCTCAAAAAACATCGGCATTCGAGCAATTGCGGATACTCTCCGCGCGCAACCTGAAGATTCTGTTCCAAGATAAGGTTTCGCTGACGATGATGCTGGCCCTGGCGCCGATCCTGGGACTGATGAATTTCATCTGGGGCAGGAACATCTTCGACGAAGTCGATGGCAGCATGAACAACGTCATGGGTATGTGGTTCATGACAGCCATCGTTGCTCTTCTGGTCGGCGCGATGACAAGCGTGCGTGAGATCATCAAAGAAGCGGATATCTACAAACGCGAACGCGCCGTGGGGTTGAAAATCCTTCCCTATGTTATTTCGAAATTGTGGATGGGTTTTGTGATGTCTTTCTACCAGGGCGGCGTTATCCTGCTCACTGTAATTCTACTGATCAACCCGCCGGCCACAAGCGCGGGGATCTATGGCGCATTGTTCATGACCATTGTCCTGGGTATCCTATCGGGATACCTGCTGGGACTGGTAATCTCATCCGCTGTCCCAAATCAGAACGCAGCCCTGATCGCCCTGATTGCAGTGATCGTGCCGCAATTTCTCTACACAGGTGTCCTGATACCGCTCGAGGAGGTGCCGTTGGGTGAATTGGTCAGTTACATCACGCCGGCGCGTTGGACATTCGAAGCCTTTGTGGTCTCAACCGGCATGGGCGATACCCTAGTGCAAGATGAATGTTGGGCTTTGCCTAAAGATCAGCGCAGTGCTTTAACAGAAGTGCAAAAGAACCAACCCGGATGCCCCTGCATGGGAACCTATTTGTTCCAAGAGTGTCCTGGCATACCCGGCTTGTTCGCAGAGGAATACTATGATGACGTTGCGAAACTAGCCCTCAGTCAGACTGAACCGCAGAAACCGGTACAACCGGACCGCCTGCCGACACCCACGGCACTAGCGACACCGACACGCCTACCGACGCCCACGCCATATCCATCCCCAACCCCGTTGCCAACACCCATTCTGCTCTACGAACTCGATCAGTACCGGGATGACAGCGTGGTACAGAATGAGACTTACTTCCAGAGTCGGTCGGACCAGTTGAGCGAATACTACGACTCCTCGCAGAATCAGTTCGAGGCATACTCGGACGCCCAAAAAACAGCCCTGGAAACCTACAGCGATGCCAGCGAGCAACAATTCACAGATTATTCGCAACAGATTGACTTATACGGCAACGATCTCGCCGACTGGCAGCGCAACCGCCAGAAAGCCATTGGCGCAGCGGAAAACATCCTCGGCACCATCATGAACCGTTATGGACGAGCGTTTTACGGCACTTCCACTGAACGCTGGATGATCCTGGGTATCCAGATCACGGTAATGTTCTTCGCCATCTTGGGATTGCAGAAACGGAAAGACACACTGTAAATTTTGGGAGGGAGGGGTTTGTTGGAAAAGAAAATAGATTGTGTTCGTTGTGGTCAGGAAATCCAGGCCGGGCAAAAAGCCTGTCCGGCCTGTGGAGCACCTGTCGAGAGGATAGTCTCGCAGGATGTGGATGTGTTCGCCGCCACCCAGGCGGAGATCAACGCTGCATCAATTAAACCGCCGTGCGCCTTCCTGACCCTGATGTCAGGTGAGCGCGTTGGGCAACAATATAAACTCTCCAAGAAACAGGTGATCGGCCGCGATAACGTGGAGATCGTCATCCGTGACCCACGCATGTCCCGTTCGCACGCCAGCATCGAAGTTTTTGGCACAGAGTACCTCCTGCGTGATCTCAGTTCGGCGAACCACACTTATATCAACAATGCAATGATCCAGCAGCCAACCATCATGAAACACGGGGACAAGATCAGGGTTGGAAACACCGAATTATTGTTCATGATCGAGGAGGAATAATGGTTGAAGCCACGCTTCTCCAGAATTACACGCTGGGTGAGAAAATTCGTGAAAACGATATTTGCATCATATATGCTGGAAAAGAGCTAAAAACAGACAGACCAGTCACGACCTCCGTAATCAACACTAAAGTTGCCAAACCAGCGGATTTTCTCTCCCGCTTCACCCAAATTGCTCAGAAGATATCCCGGATCGAATCACCACACCTGGTAAAAATTCTGGACTCCGGCGAGGCGGATGGGCAGGCGGTCATCGTATCCGAGGAAGTAGAAGGTCGGATTCTATCTGACCTGACAGGGAAAGGGGATAGCCTCCCATTGGAACTTGTTCTTGGTATTGCCCGCCAATTGGGGGAATACCTGGATGCACTCCACCGCCACGGCTTGTACCAGGTCGTCTTCGAGCCTGCCAGCATCACGCTCACAAATGATAATATCATCCGCGTCCTCGACCTGGGACTGGCGCAGGGACTGGACGTCGGCGCTCTGCTCGCCGGAGGCCAACTCAAGCCGTCTGCCTGCCATGCCCCGGAATTACTGCGGGGTGAGAAGGCAGACTCTCGCACCGACTTCTACTCTTTAGGCGCGCTACTTTTCACCGCACTGACGGGCAAGGAACCGGATGCGCAAGCTGCAGTGGGGAAAACACCAACATTAGCAGATTTCTATCCCAGCCATGTACGCCCCGGCCTGGCGCCCGAACTGGACGAATTGATCGCCAGGTGCATTCACCCTGACCCGAGCCGGCGCATCCAGAGCGCGGCCGAGTTCCTGGATAGAGTGGAGCAAGTACATAGCGGGATGGCTGTCGGGACGGAGGAAACGATTCACGGTATCGAAGATTCTCTCATCGGCCAGACCCTGGGTGCTTACCGACTGGTGGAGCGATTGGGACAGGGCGGCATGGCAACTGTCTACAAAGCTTATGAGTCTGCTCTTGGACGTTATGTGGCCATCAAGGTGCTGCCCCAGTTCTTCGCCCACGACCCCAACTTCCTGAAGCGCTTCCGCCGCGAAGCCAAAGCCGTGGCTCAACTCAGCCATCCCAACATCGTCCCGATTCACTCCTACGGGGAAGATGGGAATATCATCTATATTGCCATGCAGTTCGTGGAGGGTGGAACACTGAAGCATGGCCGGGACAAAGTCTTCAGCGCTGAAGAAGCCCTGCGCCTGCTGCTACCGATCACCCGCGCCCTGGGATATGCCCATGCGCGCGGCATTATCCACCGCGACATCAAGCCGAGCAATGTATTACTCTCGGAAGGAAACTGGCCGGTGCTTGCGGACTTCGGCCTGGCCCAGATGGCTGAAGCATCCACCAACACCAAGCTGACCGGCACCGGTGTTGGCATGGGCACACCTGCTTACATGTCACCCGAGCAAGGGCAGGGAGCCAAGGTGGATGCCCGCACCGACATCTACTCGCTGGGTATCATGCTCTACGAGATGGTGACGGGGGATGTTCCATTCCACGCCGATACGCCGATGGCGATCGTCATCAAGCACTTGAGTGCCCCGATGCCCCTGCCGCGTCAAGTAAAGAAGGATATTCCAAAGGAAGTCGAGGAGATCATCCTGAAAGCGACAGCCAAAAGCCCGGACAACCGTTACCAATCTGCAGACGAGATGGCCACAAGCATGGAACAAGCAATGAGCAGTCTGTCTGCTGTGTCCAAGGCGAAAGTCGTTCGACCTGTACACACAGTTCAAGAGGAAGGGGAAAGAAAGAATAATAGAACCAAAGGAATAATTGCCACCATTGTTACAAGCCTTCTATGCGGATTACCAGGGATGATTGCTGTTTTCCTTGGTCTGATTATCTTCTACGGTACAAACACACCAGATTTTGTCCAAAGTGGTGGAGATGTAGAAATAAACATGAAAGTACTGATCTTCTTGATTGTGGTTGGATTGTTGTTGATTGCATTCACAGCCCTGGTTGGATTCCTGACTCTACGCAAAAAAAAGGGATAACTACAAGGCAGAAGTTAAGATTGCATCATCCCATTCATCACGGGATATCTCAAAAATCCGAGGTAGATCAATGTGCGCTAGAAAAAAGTTATAAAATGTTCGTAATTGAACTCGTAAAGGAATAATTATGCTGAATAAAACCGTCCTGGAAAAATTCCTTGTTTCAGAACAAACCGGAGAAAATGATCTTTTCCTTACCTACAATGGCAAAGATACCCAAACCGGACTGACCGTGAACGTCACCGCCATCAAACCAAACATGGTCGCTGCTGTGGATTTCCTGGAGCGATTCGAATCGCTGGCAAAGGCAATCACTAAGATCGAGTCGCCCCACACTGTTCCTGTGCTTGATTATGGCGAGGTGGAAGGGCAGGTTGTCATTGTCCGCGAAGGCATCGATGGCCAGTCACTGGCGGATCTGGTGACGGGAGGGAACGGCCTCCAATTGGATATTGCCTTCGATATCGCCCGGCAGTTAGGGGAATATGTAGAGGCGATCCATCAGGCTGGTGTTTTCCAGGTAGTCTTCGACCCGGAAGAGATTCTGCTTTCCAGCGACAGTGTTGTTCGTGTGACCAATCTAGGTATGGCGCAGGGCTTGAACATTGGCGAACTGCTAGCCGAAGGTAAAGCCAAAGCACAGCCTTATCACGCTCCCGAATTACTGCGCGGCGAGAAAGCCGACCCCAGGACTGATTTCTACTCGCTGGGCGCTTTGCTGTTCCAGATCTTGACCGGCAAGGAACTGGATGCAAATGCCATCGCATCTGATCGCTCGTTGATCGCAGACTTGCTACCCAGCCGACAGCGCTTGGGTATCCCGCCCGAATGGGATGAGCTGGTCGCCAAGTGCCTGCATCCCGTTCCTGCCAAGCGCATCCAGAGCGCGGCCGAATTCCTGAACCGGGTCACAGAGGTTCAGCGCGGGATGGCGGAAGGCGCCCAGGCCACAATGATCGGGATGGAGGACTCACTGGTTGGGCAGACGCTGGGCGCGTATCGCCTGGTGGAGCGATTAGGTCAAGGAGGCATGGCAACGGTTTACAAAGGTTACGAAGCTGCCCTCGACCGCTACGTGGCGGTCAAGGTGTTGCCGCAGTTCTTCGCCAGCGATCCCAACTTCACCCAGCGTTTCCGCCGCGAGGCTAAGGCTATCGCCCAGTTGAACCACCCCAACATCATCCCAATCTACAGTTACGGTGAGCAAAGCGGGATTACCTACCTGGTAATGCAGTTCGTCGAGGGTGGTACGCTCAAGCACGAACGCGGTCAAACTCACAGCCCAGAAGAGGCGCTGCGCTTGTTGCTGCCCATCGCCCGCGCCCTGGGGTATGCACACGGGCGCGGCATTGTCCACCGGGATATCAAACCGAGCAATGTCCTGATGGCGGAGGGAAACTGGCCGATGCTGGCTGATTTCGGTCTGGCGCAGATGACTGAATCCTCCATGAAACTGACCGGCACGGGTGTGGGACTAGGGACGCCGATGTATATGTCACCCGAACAGGGACGCGGCGACCAGGTGGATGCACGCACCGATATCTACTCGCTGGGCATCATGTTGTACGAATTGGTAACCGGGGATGTACCTTTCCGCGCTGATACGCCGATGGCGATCGTCATCAAGCACATGACTGCCCCGATGCCGATGCCTCGCCAGTTGAACCCGAACATCCCGGCAGAAGTGGAGAATATCATCCTGAAGTCCACCGCCAAGGATTCAGAAGACCGCTACCAAACGGCCGGGGAAATGGTCACAGCTATGGAACGTGTACTAAACCGGTTGGCTGCGGCAATCAAGGAAGAGGAAGTTGTCGAGGAGGTCCGTTCAAAGAAGGTTAAGCCTGAGTACATGCCCTCCTCGAAACAGCCCGGAGCAAAAAAGGCGCTAAAAACCGCGTTAATAGTGATACTCGGCCTCCTTGGGTTGTGTATCCTTGGGGTGATCTTGATGGGCGTCTTCGATATTTGCCCGCCTGTCGGGCCCTGGCCGCAGCCGCCCTGGTGCCCGGGTTCGCCCTATAAACTGCCTACTTTCGGTGGAGGGTCGGCAACGAGCGTTCCCACGCCAATGATCACCGAGGGTACGCTGGGCCCGATCCTATTCCAGGACGATTTCGAAGGCGAGCCTTCCATGCGCTGGGATTTCCAGCCGCGAAGGTGGGAGACCACAACTATGGACGGACGCACCGTGCTTTTGAGCGACACCTCGCAGCCGACCGCATTTGTTTCCGTGAAGGGCGAAGGCTGGACCGACTACACCGCTCAGTTTGACTTCAAGTTCCTCAAACCAGACGAGCACGACGCCTATTACTTCTATCTGCGATTCCGCGCCACTGACTGCCCGCCGACGGTAAAGGCGATGGACAACTACGTCGCTCTCATCACGACCGATATCGTCGAACTCCGCGATGAAAGCTGTGAAACGCAAAGGCAGGAGCAGGTGGCGCAGAGTGATCGCAACATCAGCGGGGAGGTCTGGCACACGGCTCAGGTCATCGCCATTGGCAACCGCGTGCGACTGCTGATCGACGGTGAGCAATACTTCGACTACACCGACTCCGAGTCGCCGCACCTCGACGGCGGCATCACGCTGGACTTAGAGAACAAAGTCGGACTGGCGATAGACAACTTCCGCGTGAATGAGATCATTCCGGGGGAGGCCGCCGCCACCGCCACGTCCGTTCCCGCTTACGTCACCGAAGGCGAGTTGGGCCAGGTGTTGTTTGAAGATGATTTTGAAGACGGTCTCTCGAACGAGTGGCGGCTTGACTCCGGCTGGCAAGTTGAAACAGTGGATGGGCGCGGAGTACTGCACGGCGCGGGGAGCAACGACGGCAACTTCGCGTATCTCGAACAGGACTGGGCCGATTACGCCGCACAAACCGATTTCAAGTTTATCGAACCCGCCGCGGGGGGCGAGTATCACATTCAATTATTCGCGCGCGGGGGCAGTTGCCCTGCCGGCGTGCGGTGGCAGTCCTCGTACACGGTGGACATTTTTGCCTACCGGGCCGTGCTGTCGAAAGGCGTGTGCGACAAACCAACAGAATGGATCACACTGGCCGAGGCTGCCCTCCAACTGGACCCGGCGGAGTGGCACAACGTTCAACTCAACCTGATCGGCAATCGCGTGGAGGTGATTCTGGACGGGGAGCCGGTGATTGACACCGTGGACGCCGACTCGCCCTTGCTCAGCGGCAGATTCGCGCTGGTGACCAACGACGGCACAGAGACACTGTTCGACAACGTGCGCGTGACCGAGATCATCCCTGGGCTTGCCTGCGGCGAGGGCGAAACGCAATTGTTCTCCGACGACTTCGAGGGCGGCGATCTCTCAAAATGGCACTTTCAAGACGAAGGCGGCGTAGCCACGGGCCCCTGGCCGGTCACGGCAGACGGCAGCAACCATGTGCTCGTAGGCAGTGATCATAACTGGGCCAGTATGGACGGGCAGTGGCAAAATTACACGATAACGCTCCGCCTCAAGCGCCTCACCTACGACAACACCGATTTTCACCTCAATTCTCACCTGGGCGAAGGCAACCGTTACTATTTGAACTACTGGCAGGGTATGTTGAGTCAAGACACGCCTGCCGCCACAGAGGCTCTCCTCGGCAAAGTCAGTTTCGCAGACGACACCGAATGGCACACGCTGGCTTTGTCCGCCGTAGATGGCCGATTGGAAATCTTTTTTGACGAGGAGTCACTCGGAGCTTTCGATGGCGAGGCGCTACCTCCCGGTGGCATCGGGCTGGAAAATCTGGCGGGGACGATCTGGTATGATGATCTCCTCATCTGCTCTGTTCCATAAGGAGTCTCAGCATTGAGAAATAAGCCGCGCGTATTGAAAATACTGGCTCTATCAGGGATCGCTCTTTTATTCCTTATGAACATGGGCAGCAGCTCCTCCTCACAGGTCAAAGCCAACAATTATAGGGCACCGTATTACGTTGAGCAGGTCGCGGATATCGCCACAGGGGCGGATAGTTCAGACCCTGCCTGGTTCACCATAAAAAATGACGCGCTTTATTTCCAAGCCAAGACTAAAGAGAGTGGCGTCGAACTTTGGAAATACTCTCACCTTACGCGCGAAGCGATGCTGGTGCGCGATATCAATGCCGGCAGTGCAAACTCGAATCCGGAATGGCTGACTGTCTACGGGAATGATATCTACTTCGCTGCTACCGACGCAACCC
Source organism: uncultured Anaerolinea sp. (assembly GCA_964511765.1). Classification (GTDB taxonomy): domain Bacteria; phylum Chloroflexota; class Anaerolineae; order Anaerolineales; family Villigracilaceae; genus Villigracilis. The sequence goes on along the minus strand of CAZEGE010000078.1, from coordinate 6,364 downwards.
ATGGACGTCAACTCTGGAGATACAATACTGTTTCCGGAACCGTCAGACTGGTCGTTGACTTGGGGAATTACCCGTTAGGATCCGATCCAAGGTGGCTTCAGTTTGTCGGTTCCACTCTGTATTTCAACGCTATTTCTGTGGATGGAAGAGAGTTATATGCCTATTTTCCTGAAACGGGAAAATCCCAACTTGTGAAGAATATAAACCCGCATGGCGACTCAAATCCAGAGTACTTGTACGCGTATTACGATACTTTGTTTTTTACCGCTGATGATGGACACCATGGCAAGGAACCCTGGCGCAGCAACGGCACAACCAACGGTACAACCATGATCAAGGACATCTATGATGGCGTGGACAGCTCGGAACCGTCCAGTTTCAATATGCTTGGCGACATGTTAATATTCAGCGCCAACGACAGCGTGCATGGCCAAGAACTCTGGCAGAGTTACGGAACTAAAGCTACCACACAGATGATCAAAGACATCGAACCAGGGAGTGCTGGATCTAATCCGGGATGGTCTAACCGGTTGGGAGACTCCGTAATTTTCTTCCCAGCCAAAACAGGAAAATTCGGGAATGAATTGTGGCGTTACGATATGCAACACGGTGCTTACTTACTGGCTGACATCAATGACAAAAAAAAGGATTCTAACCCGGCCGCCATTGGCAGTGTCGGCTGGGAGATGTTCTTCAGCGCCGACGATGGTAAAACAGGCGTTGAGTTATGGAAGACCGAACCTCCTTATGAATATGCCTATCAAGTATCTGATATTAATCCAAAATATAGAGATTCCAATCCTAAACCTTTGGGCGTCATGGGTACAACCCTCTTCTTTACAGCCAACGATGGCATACATGGCGAGGAAGTGTGGTATTCTGAATTCCCCCATTACACGACTTTCCTACTCAAGGATATTCGTGTGGGAGGTAGGGGTTCCATCCCTGAGTTCACCAGCGGGGAGGACACTGGTTCCATTTCGAATTCCATCCGCAGTGGCTGGACGATCTACTTCGCTGCGAATGACGGAAACACGGGTACGGAGCTGTGGCAAATTTCTACGGGAGCGTTACCATCCACCGGTTTCGCCCCGCAAGTCAAGACCAACGTACCGGAGCAACCCGCTCGACTTGAATATCAATCGTACAATGAGTTGACTTTGGAAATTCCAAAACTTGGCAAGATGCTCGCCATCACTGGGGTGCCAAAGGACGGAAACAGCTGGAATTTGGATTGGCTGGGTGCAAACGATGTGGGGTATTTGTCGGGAACGACTTTCCCCACCCAGCCCGGTAACACGGCGATCTCTGGGCACGTTTATCTCGCGGATGGCAGCCCGGGACCATTCGTAGATCTAGGTAAGTTATCCTGGGATGATAAGATCATTATCCATGCCTGGGGACAACAATATATTTATAGGGTTCGCTATAAGAACGAAAGAGTTGACCCGAATGATTCATCCATTTTGGACAACAAAGATTATGACTGGATAACGCTCATTACCTGCAAGGATTACAATGAATCCAGTGGGTTCTATCGTTGGCGAACTGTTGTCCAAGCCGTATTAGTGGAAGTGGTTGACGAGTAATAGGAAACGCTCCTCTGCTTTATGATGGTCCACGTTTTTGCTCCATCACAATATCCGGAGCATCCCATTTCTGCCTCTTGAATCACTAGTTCATGTTCAGTAGATAATCCACAAAGAACCTGGTTCTGGATAATAGCCTATTGTATTTATGACCCGACAGGCACTGGAAAGGCAGGACCAATTTGGAACATGTACAAGACATATTCTTGAATTGTGAGTATAAAAACGTATTTTTGGATTTTTGATTGACGGATTGTATGCAATCGATGAGGCCATGCTCCTGGTTGAGAAATTTAGCGAAATCTACTACTATCCACCAAAGCAAAATCGCTAGGCGGAAGATCCTCGCGAGTCTAAATCATTTCAACGAATATACGACTATTGGTGCAAACAACAAGTCGTCTAACATTAGAAGTCTTCCGCTAAAGTCCTATGCTGTATAAAACTTAATATCTCTTTCACCAAACCAGGCCCGCGATAGATCAAACCTGTATACACTTGTACCAGCGCCGCCCCGCAATCCAGGCGGCGTTTTGCATCCTCGGCGCTCATGATCCCGCCCACACTCACGATCGGGATTTCTCCGTTCACCCGCTTCACCGTCCGACGAAGAACCGCTTCGCTCTGAACTGCCAATGGTCGGCCGCTCAGACCGCCCGACTCGCGCCGATGCTCTGATCGCAACCCCTCGCGTCCAAGTGTTGTATTGGTCACAACGATCCCATCCATCCTTGTGCGGAGGACGGCTTCAATGGCATCGTCGAGTTCTGATTCGCTTAAGTCTGGTGCAAGCTTAACGAGAATTGGCAGGCGTTTTTTATATTCCATTTGTTCGATCAATCGCTGTTGATGCAATTGTACAAGCAGGCCTTCCAGCGCTTCCCGTTCCTGCAAATTACGAAGTCCCGCTGTATTGGGCGAACTAACGTTGACCGTCAAATAATCGGCAAAACTCGCAAAGTTTTGCAATAAAGCAAGATAATCGAACACCGCTTCTTCATTGGGCGTATCCTTGTTCTTGCCCAGATTCACACCAAGGATCGTATTCCATTTCCGTTGAGCAAGATGTCCCTTTCGCGCTGAAAACCCGACAACACGGGTGATCCAATTCGTGTGCAGGTTTGGATTCAATTGCATTTGCACAAACTCGGAGCCGCGCGAGGGAAATCCCATGCGGTTGATAACAGCTTCATCCTCCAAAAGGCGAAAAACGCGCGGGGTCGGATTCCCCAATTGAGGTTTGGGAGTGACCGTCCCTATTTCTATGTGACCAAAGCCCAATGCCGAGAGTCCGCGAATGGCAACGCCGTCCTTATCATAGCCGGCGGCCAACCCCACAGGGTTTTTGAACGTTAACCCAAAGGCTTCCACAGGTTTGGATGGCGCTTTGAACTGCTGCGCAACCAGCCAGCGCAAAGGATCGATATCCCCTGTAATGCGTAAGGCTTTTAAAGTTAGCGCATGGGCGCGCTCGGGATCCATACGGAAAAGATAAGGAAGAAGAAGGTTATACATGATTATCTTGTCTTTTTTTGGTTCAACATCTCAATGGTTTTCATAATTCTATTCAGGCGCGTCTCTTCCTTTTTGGCTTCGTTGATCCAGGTCACATATTCTTTTTGATGCGTATACGAAAGTTTATCAAAGACGGATTTCGCATCTTTATCCTTCTTCAATTCCTTCCATAACTCCCTTGGCATCTCGATCTCACGCGGCTGTGTGTCTGCCTCTACTGTTATTTTTATTTCATCGCCAAAAGTTTTTCCAACCTGCTCGCGAATGCCTTTCAAGATGATGAGTATGTGACGTTCGCTTCCCATCCGCGCCAATGTGCCGCGATAGGGAATTCCTCCGATCACGGCTTTAACCTTTGGGCGTTTCGAGCCAAAGGCTTTTTCCACATCGAAAGGGATCTCGACAAATGCGCCGCCTCCGCCTGCATTTTGGATTATGGCTGTGAAGGTATGCTTATTAGGCCTGTTCATATTCCCTTTAAAAACCTTCTCGTCTCTTCGATCTTATCCTTGTCTACTTTCCCTGTCTCTTCCCAATGATCTAACAACTGAGTAATGTTGAACACGGCATACATGAAATATCCCGCCTGCTCCAGTGATTCTTTCGCGCCAGATTGACGATCCACCAGCACAACCACATCTGTTACTTTCAAGCCTGCTCCTGTCAGTTTTTCGATGGCTTCAAATTTGCTTCCACCCGTAGTGGCAAGATCGTCAATTACCAAAGCCGTTTCACCCGCGTGAAATTCGCCTTCGATCTCTGCTTTTGTACCGTAGGCTTTCACTTCCTTGCGCGGATAGATCATGGGATAGTTTCCCTGCAGGGAAACAGTCGTTGCAATGGGAATGGCGGCATAAGGCAGGCCCGCCAGACGATCAAATTTCAAACCCTCCAGCAAGGGCAAATATGCCGCGCCGACTTGTTCAAGCAGTTTTGGGTAGCTGATGATCCGTCGCAGATCAATATAAATGGGGGATTTGAGTCCAGACTTGAGGGTAAATTCTCCGAATTTGATACAGCCCGCGGAGAGCAGTTCATCGGCAAGAAAGACAAGGCGCGGATCGAGTTGTGTCATGCTGGGTCCTTTTTCAATTCACCGTGATAAACAAAGTTTGTTTAATAGCATGTTCCATTATATCCATTTATCTTTGGTGTAATTCTCGCCTGATATTTACAATTTGGTCGCGCAATTCTGCCGCGGCTTTGGCAGGATTCTGCGAACGCGCAATGGCACGCGAGACGGGAAGCAGGATTCCCTTGCCGTCTGCCCGTAAACCAGCCTTGAGCGCCAGTTCCACTTCGCCGCCTTGTGCGCCGACCCCCGGCGAGAGAAACCATAAATCAGGTGCAGCAGCGCGGATGTCGGACATGATCTGTGGGTGTGTAGCGCCAACGACGATGCCGATATTATTGTTCACATTCCACTTCTGAGACATTTGCGCCACATACAGATATAGAGGCATGGGGCTATCGGAACCCGGCGGCAGGATGAGTAAATCCTGAATATCCATTGAGCCTGTGTTGGATGTTTTACAAAGCAGGAACACTCCTTTTTCAGGGTTTTGGATGAACGGGTCCAATGAGTCTTTGCCGAGGTACGGATTCAGGGTAATGCAATCTGCGCCGAGAGTTTCAAACGCGGATTGGGCGTAAGCTTCGGCTGTGGAGGCAATGTCACCGCGCTTCGCATCCAGGATGACGGGGATGTGTGAACCAAGACGATCTGATTCTTCGCTGATGGCTTCGATGACCTGCCTGAGCGCCGTCCAACCTTCGGCGCCGAAGACTTCAAAGAAGGCCGCGTTGGGTTTGAATGCCGCAGCGTAGGGTGCTGTCTTTTTAACCAGAGTCAGGCAAAAGTCCAGGGCGGCGGAGGCGGTAGGTTCTTTGAGGGCGGGGATGTGGGGATCGAGGCCTATGCATAAAAGGGAGGACGAGTCATCGACTCGCTTTTCCAAAAAGGTAAAGAAGGTTTCCATGATGTATCCTTGTCAAAGTCATTCTTAAAGATTTTTTGAATTATACAGTGTCTATATTTTACCTAATGATGGATTCCCATTTACTCATGTTCTGCGGGATGGTTTGAGCTCCCAGCCAGCCGTTTTGATCCCAATAAAACGGATTCCAGATATTTTCTCCGTAACCGTGACATTCGGCGAAGAGGAAATCAGCGGGGAGGGTGTCTGGCAATTCACAGACTGGAGATTCGTAGTGGACGCCCGGCAAGGAGGGTACCACGCCGTCGCGGGTGTTGATGAGATTGGGCGTGGGGGTGCAGTCTTCATACCATACACCGTGGACATTTCCATCGGGCAGGCGGCAAATGGATTGGTCTGCATTTTTTGCGATTGAGTAGGTATAAGTGTCGTATATTTTTCCGTTGGGGTGGATGAGGCGCACGCTGTCACCGCCGTCGCTGAGCAGGATATTGGTCTGCAGTCCGTAGAAGACTCTGCGTTGACCGGGTTTCAAGGTGACATCCGGTAACACAAAGGGGCTTGAGCCTGTGTTTTCTTCGTCACCCAGTATCCAGCCACTTAAATTAATATCGATGGGGCTGAGGTTTTTGATCTCGATGAATTCATCGAATACATCCACCCTGCCATCTTGATTCCAATCAAAGCCGGGGCGTGGAAGGATTTCGTTGATGATGGGACGAGGATCAATTGGGAATGGAGTCGGGGTGCGGGTCTTTGTCGGAGTGCGGGCAGGGGTTGGGGTGGGACCCGAAGAATTGTCGTGCTTTGGTGTTCCTAAAATATCACCGCCGTTTGCGTTCTCTCCGTTTTTCTTTGTGCCGGTATTGGTATGCCAGGCGCTGTCGCTGTCGGCAGTTCCTGAATTTCTTTCCATCGTTCCATACGTGGACGAACTTCCCGCAGGCCAGCTGCCGCCATTGCCATTGGCTGTATCTATAACCTTGTTGGAGCCATCGTATAAGGTCAATGTCTCGCCGCTGTTGGAAAGAGTGCCTGTATATATTTGATCTGCAGCGACATCGGAAACGGTATTATCGTCATCCCGCTCAAGCAGGTAATATCCTCCGACGGAGATACTTATTCCAGGTGGAATAATAATATCTGGATCACCGTCTCCGGTGCTTAGACTCCAGCCTGAAATATCAACAGCGGTATTGCCCGGATTATACAACTCAATCCATTCATCATTACTAAGACCGGAGGCTGTGCCCGCCCAGGCGATTTCGTTGATGATCACGGATCTTAATCCAGCTGGTGTGGGGGTGATGCTGGGTGTGAGTG
>CAZEGE010000077.1:0-16850 GCA_964511765.1 uncultured Anaerolinea sp. | reverse complement strand
GCGTTCCGTGGAAGTTTACTCCGATGGAGGTTATGTGATCACCGATGACCGCAGCAAGCAAACTTTTACGGGCAAGCTCTCGGAAGAGGAATTTGCCAAGTTCAAGGAAATCGTCGCAAGCTCCAAATATGCCAGCATGGACAAACCGGGGACGGGCAGGTGTGCGGATTGTTTCGTCTATGATTTCGAGATACAGGGCAGCAGCAAATTCATCGTTCCATTGGATGATGTGAGTTCGCCTGACTCGGGCCTGGAGACTTTGGTGATATTCCTGCGTGAGCTGATCGATTCAGCATTGCAATAATCATGCATCCTTCCGACTGGCTTGAGAAATATTTTGAGAGAATCGCGCAATCTTCCACCCAGGGTCAGGAAGCGGTGGAGTATGTGCGCGCGCAAAAAATAAAGGTGGGCCTGAGGCGGGCGAGGAAAAGTGTAGGCGCTTTCTGGACGCTCGAGGGGAGGATTTTTCTGAATTCAGTTCACTACACGCAAGAATCTGCTTTGGATAATCCGCGCGCGTGGACTTTATTCGTCCATGAGGTGCGCCACTTGCAGCAAGGCAGGCTTACCGCTCTATCCATTTTCGGAGAATTGGATGCCTGGCAGGTTGAATTTAACTTGTATAAAACAATAACAAACAAGCCTTTACACCCCATTTTGGAAGAGTTATTATGCCTGCCCCTGAATATGGATCGGGACAATCTTCGCCTTGCCCGTAAGTTAATGATGCAATATGCAGGCAAAGGCTATGGCGCAAACTGGCTGCCTCTGTATCCGCTTCATAAGGAAATCAAGTATTGGGTTATGCCGGGACAAATTTAATCTACACGCTTATTTATAAAACTAATATGGGTTTTTAATGTAAATCGCCTTTTCTTGTTGTATGATGAGGCCAGGAATAAGAAAGGAGGCTGCAATCAAGATACCACCTGAAATACACCTAGACGGGATGGCCGAAACGCCCCAACCTGGTTAAAGCCCAGCTTTAGAGCCAGACGTTCCCCAAACGAAATGAAGGCTGCAAATTCGCTCCTTCCCCGACATAAATACCTGACGGATGGGTAAACTCCCATCCGTCTTTTTATTTTGGAACTGAATGCGGATGATCGCTTAAAAACGAGGATAAACTAAATTATTCAACTATTTCACAGGATTAAACAGAGTTCAAGGCCTGCCTCATCCGTTCCAACCCCTGCTTGAGCAAAGCGCGCGAGGTGCCAAAATTCAAGCGGACATGGCCCTGGCCATTCCTGCCAAATATTTTTCCATCACTCAAAACCACTTTCGCCTTCTCCTTGAAAAATTCATACGGGGAACCTGCCATGCCCACTTGTGTGAAATCAAGCCAGCCCAAATAAGTTGCGTCTGGGATTGTGGTGCGAACCCCCGGCATATTTGCGGTGACATAATCCACCAGAAAATTACGGTTGGCAGTGAGATAGACTTTCAAGTCCTTGAGCCAGCTGTCGCATCGACCGGAGAACGCGGTGTGCGCGGCATGCAGTCCCATACTACCCACGTGCAGGCGTAATCGATTCATCTCCTTTTCAAAGGGATCGCGCAATTCCTTATTTGGAATGATCGCAAATCCGCAGAACAGCCCGGGTACGTTGAAAGTCTTGGATGGCGAAACTAAAGTAATTGTATGTTTGGCGATTTCTGACGAAATTTTCGCCAGCGGTGTAAATTTATTATCATCCAGCAGCAACTCGGAATGGATCTCATCTGAAACGATCAGCACTTTATGTTTAATGCAGATCTCCGCCATGCGGATCAATTCCTTGCGGGAAAATATAATGCCAAGCGGATTATGCGGGTTGCACAGTAAAAACATCCGCGCCTTTTTCACTTGTTTCTCAAATACATCCCAGTCGATCTCATAATGCAGGATATTTCCCTGCACGCTCTTCACGAGTGGGATATCCACCTGCGGGATGCCGACATTGTCCTTCACTTCATGAAACTCGTTATAAACGGGTGTTTGGACCACCACCCCTTTTTGGGGCGAACAAAAAGCCCGCGCCGCAACGGTGAACCCACTCACGATGCCGGTGACTGTCAGCACTGCTTCAGGCTGCACCTTCCATTTATATAGACGTTCCATGCGTGCGGCAACGGTCTCTTGCAATGCCTCCCCGGGCAACTCATATCCCAGCACGCCGTGATCCAGGACTTTATGCAAGGCATTCAAAATTGGTCTCGGTGTGGGGAAATCCATATCCGCCACCCACATCGGCAGGGCATCTCTTGAGACAAAAGTCCATTTTGTGAGGTTTATGTTTTTTCGGCGATCAGGAATTGTGTTGAAGTTCGTCATAATTTCTCCAGGGGATTTACGGTTTCAAGAATTGAATTTTACTCCCATTACTCGCAGGTCACGTTTGCGAATTCATCGAATGAGAAACGCAAGGTAGTTTGGGAATATCCCAGAAAACCGAATCACCTTTCAGGGCGGAAAGATGCGGTTTTTTTATCCAAATCTTTTCACAAATCGTTAATCAAAAAAAGCCATTTGCTGATAGAATAGCGAAGGAAATCGCCTTATGGCTTTTTTTTCAATACAGCATAAAATGCAAGGATACCGACCTGAATGAAATATAACTTCCACCTTTTCTGGCGCACCTTTTATCGCTCGTTTTTCAAATCAAAAAATACCCCCGCCCGCCTCACTCGCAAACGATTTCTCTTTCTCGCCCTCTTTTATATCGTCTGGCCCATCGGCATGCTCACCCACTGGTTTTGTTTCTGGCTGGATGACGTCCTCTTCCCTGAATATAAAAATTGTTCCATTGAAAAGCCATTGTTCATCCTCGGCAACCTGCGCAGCGGATCAACTTTTTTGCATCGCCTGCTCTCCCGCGATTCGGAGACCTTTACCAGTTTAACCACCTGGGATATTTACTTGACCCCCTCCGTCACGCAAAAGAAAATCACGCAATTCTTCGCGCGGCTCGATAAAAAATATTTCGACAATACCTTGCATCGTTTGCTGTACGCGTTCGACCGCCGCACGCTTGGCAAAATAAAAATCCACCCCATCTCCTTCTTCCAACCGGAAGAGGACGAGAACATCCACCTGCATATTTGGGACGGTTATTTCGTCACCTTCCTATTCCCCTTCATGGACGAAATGCCGAATTACCAACACTTCGATGAAGCGCTCAGTTCCGAACACAAACGGCGCATCATGATCTTTTATAAGTCCATGATCCAAAGGCATATGTACGCAACCGGCAATAAATACTTTGTGGCAAAAAACCCGGCTTTCAGCGCCAAGATTGAATCGCTGGTTGAATTCTTCCCGGATGCGCGCATCATCTACCTGGCCCGCAACCCGCTGGACATGCTCCCCTCTACAATTTCATGGATGAATTACGCGCGCCGTCAATTCACCGACCCCGGCGAAGGGTATTTTTATCTGGATGAGATCGTGGATATGACCAAATACTGGTACAGTCATCCGCTCAAATATTTGGATACGCATCCCTCTCCCCGCCACCTGATCATGAAATACGACGACCTGATCCAGCGCCCGGAGGCGGTCATCCGCTCGTTCTATGAACAATTCGGTTATCCCGATAAACCCGGCCTGCCCATCATCATTGACCAGGCTGTAAAAGAGACCCTCGACTTCAACAGCGATCACACCTACTCCTACGAAGAAATGGGCTTTACCCGCGAACAGATCGTGGAAATATACGCCGATGTCTTCAAGCGCTTTGAATTCGAGACCCGCGAAGAGACCTCCGTCACGAAAAGCATCGAATTGGATATGTAAAAAATAGACAAAAAGGACAAAAAGAGAGCGCCGTACGGCGCTCTCTTTTTGTCTTACTACTTTTTGCTTTTAGGTTTCGTCTCTGTTTTCTTTGCTGGCGCCTTCTTGGCAGGCGCTTTCTTTGGTTCTATCTTCCTGGCAGCTGTTTTCTTCCCTGATGCTTTTGCCTTTGTCACAGGTTTGCTCTTTACAGCTTTGGAAGCCACCCCACTATCCATATCCGAGACATCTTCCGCAATGGACTGAATACGAGCGCGGGGTTTCTTCTTCTCAGCCTGCCTGACCTGATATTCATCCTCCCAGCCTGCGGCCATGGCCAACCCCAGTTTTCCGTAACGGATCAGCAGCATGACCAGGCCGGCGACCGCCATCAGAAATGATATCAGCATCGTGTAACTCACGAACGATTCGCCGATCCGCGGCTGGTCTGGGCGGAAGAACTCAATGAAGGTGCGTGAAAGGCCTGCAAACACCAGCCATACGCTGAATAAAGCGCCCGGCTTTAACTGCTTCTCGTAACGGCGGGAAAGCCAAAACAGGAACAGTACGATTAGAAAATTCAGGATCATTTCGTAGGCAAAGACCGGGTGGAAGCGGGTTGTCTCTACCGGAAACCGGTTCAGGTCCGAGAATTGAGCGAGGCGGTGACCTGCCTCAATCGAAATCCCCCATGGAAGTTGGGTCGGCGGGCCATACAATTCCTGATTGATGAAATTCGCAGGCCGCGCGATTGCCTGCCCGAGCAAAGTCGCCGGAGCAAGTGCGTCCAGGAAGAGCCACATATCCTTCCCGCTTTTGTGCAAAAAGATGGAGAGCGCAATCACGCCGAAAAGCAAACCGCCAAAGAAATGCAAGCCGCCTTCGGGGATATTCAAAATTTTCACGGGGTTATCGGTGTAGTACGTACTTCCCCCCATGATATTGTTCATCACATACCACAAACGCGCACCGATAATGCCGGCCGGTAAAACCCAGACCATGGCATCCCAGATCACTTCACCGTTCTCGCCGCGCCGCTTAATCTCCCTTTCGGCCCAAAGCGCGCCTGCAACTGCACCGAGCATCACCAGCACGCCATACCAGCGCAAGACAATTTCCCAATTAAACAATTTGAACGAAAAAATTACAGGATCTATCATTTGTTACCTCTGGTTTAAGTTTTGACGATTATATCTCATCTCAAAGCCAAAATAATTCTGATAACCTTTGTAATAAATATTTCACGCCATGGCTAAAAATAAAGGACGGTTGTCATTTGATAAAGTGATTAAAGCCACGTCAAAAATAGAGGCGTAATTCTTACAATGGTTGTAAATATTGACCGCGGTGGTCAATATACCTGGATAAATTCATGCTGCGCATCAACCGTCAAACCGATTATGCCGTTCGAGTAGTACTGGCCCTCTCCAATAAAGAGAAGAACAGGCTTTTCCCCACCTCCGAGATCGGACGCGAAATGTTGATTCCCCCGGTGCTGCTTCAAAGAATTGTAGCGGAACTGGCAAGCGGCGGTTTCATCAATACACAAGTCGGACGCGATGGCGGCATAGCCCTCGCCCACGATCCAAAACAGATCACCCTGCTTCAAGTGGTGGAGCATTTTGAAGGCGAACTCTATCTATCGGACTGCGTCCTAAAACCAGGCGAATGTCCATTTAATTTACTTTGCCCTGTCCATTGCCAGTGGGTACGGCTAAAAGACATGCTGCGAAACGAAATGGCGCGCATCACCTTTGACCAGCTGGTGGAAGAAGGCAATCTGATATCACACAACTCGCCCGCCGCCATCCCTGTAGAACAACAAATCATCCCTCTGAGTGTTTCTTGATCAACCCCTAATGGGAAAGAACTTGAAAGCAACCGCATGAATAATGACCTTGAAAGGAGATATCACCGATCACGTTCCATTCACACAGCGTCATCCATCCGTATCAAGTAATGAAGCAACCTTGTGTGCCTCATCGCGATTCCCTGATGCGAGGGAAAAGCTCTTCATAACAGGCTGGCAACTGAGGTTCATTAATTAATCCCTTTTGGAGAACAACCATATGGATCCAATCACACTTTCTCGATTGCAGTTCGGTCTCACGACCATCTATCATTGGCTATTCGTGCCGCTGACATTGGGGCTGGGATGGTTTGTGGCTTTCATGCAGACCCGTTATTACCAGACCCATGATGAAACCTGGCGCAAGATGAGCAAGTTTTGGGGCAAGTTGTTTTTGATCAACTTCGCCATTGGCGTTGTAACAGGCATTGTGCAGGAATTCCAGTTCGGTATGAACTGGAGCGAATACAGCCGTTATGTGGGCGATATCTTCGGCGCTCCGCTGGCTGTGGAGGCGTTACTGGCCTTCTTCCTCGAATCCACCTTCCTGGGAATCTGGATTTTTGGTGAAGACAAAGTTTCTAAAAAAGCACATCTTGCCTCCATCTGGCTGGTGGCGATCGGCTCGAACCTTTCCGCCATCTGGATTTTGCTCGCCAATGGCTTTATGCAGGCTCCGCCCGCGGCTTCCTATGTATTCAATGAAGCCAATGGACGTCTGGAGATGGTGAATTTCTTTGCGTTGGTTGGCAATCCCAAGGCATGGATTTTCGTCTGGCACACCCTTGCTGATGGCTTTGCCATGGCGGCTTTTCTGATCCTGGCCGTGAGTGCTTATCACCTTGTCCGCAAACAAAACCTGGATTTCTTCAAGTGCTCCTTCCAGATCGGCGCGGTCATGGGACTCATTGCCAGCACGCTGGTCTTTCTGGGCGGGCACACCATGGGTCAATACATGCGCGAAGTGCAACCGATGAAACTGGCCGCGCTCGAAGCGCTTTGGGAAACCGAACAGCCTGCTTCGTTCTCGTTATTGACCATTGGCGACCTGACCGGCAAGCAGGAAGTCTGGTCAATTCGTATTCCATATGCGATGAGTTTCCTGGCCTGCAATAATTTTAGTTGTGAAGTGAAAGGCGTCTATGAATTACAGGAACAAGCCGTTGAACAATACGGTCCCGATGATTACATCCCGCTGATGGTCGTCACTTACTGGACATTCCGCATCATGATGGCCTTCGGCCTGATCATGATGGGCGCCTCCGCTTGGTTTCTATATGCGACCCGCCGCAAGGACTATGAAAACTCCAAGTGGATGAAACTGGTGCCCTTCGGCGCGCTGTTCCTGCCATACATGGCCAATGCCAGCGGCTGGATCCTGACCGAAATGGGCCGTCAACCCTGGATCGTGTATGGTCTGCTCAAGGTACAGGATGCAGTCTCCCCGAACCTGACCGTGGTTGACCTGTGGATCTCGCTGATCGGCTACACAATTGTCTATGGCTCACTGGCGGTCGCCATGGTGTATCTGATGAAAAAATACGCCAAGGCCGGACCGGACGCAGCCATGCACGAATCGGTGGATGTCGCGCCTGTCGTCATTGGCTCGCAAGATTAAGCGCGGAGGAACAAAACATGTCTTACGAATTTTTGCAAATCCTTTGGTTCATTCTGATCGCCGTACTATGGATCGGCTTCTTCTTTCTTGAAGGTTTCGACTTCGGTGTTGGGATGCTCCTGCCCTTCCTGGGCAAAAAAGACGAAGAACGCCGCGCCATCATCAACAGCATTGGCTCGGTCTGGGACGGGAACGAAGTCTGGCTGCTCACCGCGGGGGGCGCCACCTTTGCCGCATTCCCGGAATGGTACGCCACCATGTTCAGCGGATTCTATCTGGCCTTCTTCCTGCTCCTGGTTGGCTTGATCCTGCGCGGTATTTCCTTCGAATATCGTTCAAAGGACGCAGACCCCGCCTGGCGCAATCGCTTCGACTGGATGATCGCAATCGGCTCATTCCTATCCGCCCTACTACTCGGCGCGGCCTTCGCCAACCTGGCGCGCGGCATACCGATCAACGCCGACAGGATGTTCACAGGCAACCTGTTCACCTTGCTCAATCCCTATGGTCTGCTGGGCGGCGTGACCACTGTATCCATCTTCCTGCTCCATGGCGCGAATTTTCTAGGCTTGAAACTGGAAGGTAAGCTGCGCGAGCGGGTCAATACCTTCGCCAAGAAACTGTGGCTCGCCGCTTCCGTTCTATATATTGCATTGGGCATATTCACCTATGCGGCGGGCTTCTGGGCGCGCGGCATGGTCAATCCCGGCATCATCCCGATTGCAGCGGTGGTCGTCCTGTTGGCGGCTGGATATTTCGTCAACCGCAGGATGGAAGGCTGGTCTTTCATCCTGGTCGCGCTGAACATCGTGTTGACACAAGTCACTTTCTTCACCATGACCTTCCCGAACGTGATGCTCTCCACCACCAACCCTGACTGGTCGCTGACCATCTACAACGCATCCTCATCGCAATACACGCTGACGGTCATGTCTGTTGTGGCGTTGATCTTCGTACCGATCATCCTGGTCTATCAAGGCTGGTCATACTATATCTTCCGCAAACGCATCAGCACCGCAAAAAAATCCCTCATCTACTAAAACCACTGTTGACAGGTGTGAAGGTTGCAGGTTATACATCCGCCTGCAACCTTCAACTTTTTTAAACTTACTCATGCACCGCAGACTTCTGACTCTCACCCGCGACACCCGCACAGCCCTGACCCTCACGATTCTTTCTGGACTGCTGGCTGGTCTGCTTACGATCTGGCAGGCCTGGCTGCTCAGCAGATCCATCAATGCTGTCTTCCTGGAAGGAAAATCCCTCGCACAAGTGACTGGAACTCTGCGCCTCATGCTGGTCGCCATCGGCTTGCGTGCGCTGCTCGCCTGGCTCAATGAAATCTCAGCCAGCGCCGTGGCTGTGAAGATCAAAACGGATTTACGCCAGCGCCTCTTCACACATATCCTGAATCTCGGTCCCGCCTACTCGCGCGGACAACGCACTGGCGAGTTGACCGCCGCCGCGGTCGAGGGCATCGAAGCGCTGGATGCCTACTTCAGCCAATATCTTCCACAATTGGTCATTACCGCATTAATTCCATTTTCCATTCTCATGGTCGTCTTTCCAATTGACATGCTCTCCGGCTTCATCTTTCTGCTTACCGCACCCTTGATCCCATTCTTCATGATCATGATCGGCAAAGGCGCAGAGATCGTCACCAAACGTCAATATGAGACTTTGCGCCTGCTCAGCGCACACTTCCTTGACAGCCTGCAAGGTCTGACCACCTTGAAATTATTCGGCCAGTCCAGGGCGCAGGCGCGTACCATCGCCCAGGTCAGCGATAAATTCCGCGACACAACCCTGGGCGTTTTACGGATCACCTTCCTCTCCGCGCTGGCTCTCGAACTACTCGCAACCCTCAGCACAGCGATTATCGCAGTGGAAATCGGTTTCCGTCTGCTCTACGCCAAAATGGATTTTCAACCGGCGCTCTTTCTGCTGATCCTTGCCCCAGAGTTTTACATGCCCTTGCGCGCACTGGGCGCAAGATTTCACGCTGGCATGTCAGGGACCACGGCAGCCAAATGTATTTACGAGATTTTGGATACGCCCATCGAGATCCGTGCGGCTGATTCCAAATTTTCAATTCCCGATTCCAAAATATCGAATATCGAATTATCCAATATCTCTTTTACCTACCCAAACGAATCTGCCCCTGCTCTCGATCACATTAATATACAGATCAACGCAGGCCAACACACCGCACTTGTCGGGCCAAGCGGCGCCGGCAAGACCACACTCGTCAACCTGCTGCTCGGCTTCACCCAGCCAACCTCGGGCCAGATCATTAGGCATTACACCTCCGGCAACTCAAATCACAGCCTGCCTGCTCTTGCACAAATCGCCTGGGTTCCGCAAAAGCCATACCTCTTTCACGATACGCTCGCGGCAAATATCCGTCTTGGAAAATCCAATGCCACAGATGAACAAGTGATATCTGCGGCGCGCTCCGCGCACTTGTACGAATTCATCGAATCGCTGCCTCAAAAATATGAGACCGTGATTGGCGAAGGCGGCGCACGTCTTTCCAGTGGACAGGCTCAACGTCTCGCTCTGGCGCGCGCCTTCCTCAAAGATGCGCCCATCCTGATCCTCGACGAACCGACCTCGAGCCTCGACCCTGAAACCGAATCACTCCTTGAAGAATCGACACATCAACTCATGGAAGGCCGCACCGTCCTGATCATCGCGCATCGCCTTAACACGATCTTCCAGTCCGACCGGATCATCGTGATCGAAGCAGGCCGTGTCATCGAGACAGGCACGCATCGCGAATTGCTCACGAACAACGGCCTGTATGCAAACATGGTGAATACATACGAGCATCAGGTCATAGGTCAAATATCAAAAGTCCCAAGCGCCCTTCGCCCTTCCACATTTGAGATTGAACCATTAACTTTTAACGTTCTACCTTTAATCAATCCTCAATCCAAGATCCTGCCCCGCCTGCTGGCCTTCCTCAAAGGCTCATGGGGCCTCGTTACCCTCTCGGTGCTGATCGGCGCGTGCACCATCGGTTCAAGCGTTGCACTGATGGGCACCTCTGCCTGGCTGATCTCCACCGCAGCCTTACATCCGTCCGTGGCTGCGCTGGGCGTCGCAGTCGTCGGCGTGCGTTTCTTCGGCATCACGCGCGGCGTCTTTCGTTACCTCGAACGCCTCGTTTCACACGATGTCACCTTTCGTTTGCTCTCGCGCCTGCGCATTTGGTTCTACGAAAAACTCGAACCGCTCGCCCCTGCCCGTCTGATGGAATACCGCGCAGGCGATCTGCTGGCGCGCATCGTCGGCGATGTGGAAACCTTGGAGAATTTCTATGTACGGGTCATCTCCCCGCCCCTGACCGCCGTCCTCGTCGGATTATTCACTGCGATCTTCATCGCCTCTTTCCACCCGCAGCTTGCCCTGGCCTTCCTGATGTTTTTCCTCGGCCTCGGCCTGGTTCTGCCGTTCCTGGCTCAAGTCATCAGCCGCCGCCCCGCAGTGGACACGATCACCCTGCGCGCAGACTTGCACACTCGTCTGGTGGACGGCATCCAGGGCATGGCCGATCTTCTCGCCTATGGACGCGGCGAGCATCGTCTAGCTGAGATCGCCACTAATGGATTAAATTACGGCAATGCTCAACGCCGTATGGCGCGCGTCACCGGCCTGCATTCAGGCTTGACCACGCTATTGACCAACCTCGGCTTGTGGACAATTCTCGCGCTTTCAATCCCATTAGTTAACGCGGGAACACTTGACGGCCCAATGCTTGCCTCGTTATCCCTGCTGACATTCGCCGCGTTTGAAGCCGTCATGCCGCTGCCGCTCGCCGCGCAAATGTGGAACTCCGCTCGCGAAGCCGCGCGAAGATTATTTGAAGTTGTGGATACAGAACCTGCGGTAAAAGATGATATTCGAGATTCGTTAGTCGGGCCCCAGGCATCGAATATCAAATTCTCAAATCTCTCTTTCTCATATCCAAATCAATCCACACCTGCCATTCAACATGTAACTTTCAACCTGCAGCCCGGCAGATCCATCGCCATTGTGGGGCCCAGCGGCGCGGGAAAATCCACGCTTGCCAATTTATTATTCCGCTTCTGGGATTACAGTTCGGGTGATATAACTTTCGGCGGTGAGTCAATCAAGAGGTATGCGCAGGATTCGGTACGGGAAAGAATCGGCTTGGTTTCCCAGAACACCTATTTCTTTAATACCAGCGTCCGCGAGAACTTACGGTTTGCGCGGCGGCATGTCACACAGGAGGAAATCGAATCCGCCGCAATGGACGCACAGATCCATGACTTCATTCTGGGATTACCAAACGGCTATGACACCATGATCGGCGAACAGGGAGTGCGCCTATCGGGCGGCGAACGCCAGCGGCTGGCCATCGCGCGCGCGATCATCAAGGACGCGCCCATTTTGATCTTGGATGAACCCACCGCCAACCTGGATCCGCTGTCTGAAAAACAGGTGCTCCAAACCTTGTTTGCCTTGATGAAAAGGAAAACCACCCTGTTTATCACACATCGTTTGGTGGGCATGGAAAACATGGATGAGATCATCGTGATGGATCATGGCCGCCTGGTCGAACGCGGGAGGCATCCGAATTTAATTCGGGAAAACGGTTTGTATCATCGTTTGTGGATGTATCAGAATCGCATTCTTGATTCGCTACTTGCAGCATCTTAATGTGCGTGCTATAATGCCGTCACCTCCCCTGTTGTTTGATAATGTACTTCAGTAAACCCGCGTGTCACAATCAGCACGCGCGGAAAGTGTAACGAGAACCTTGTCCGAAACCCCTGATTCACCAATATCATCCTAAGGAAACCCACCAGCCCGTCATAAGGGACGCTGGTCTTTTGTATTCATATTCCAATCCCCCATAAGAGAACACAACATGAAAATACTTGAATTAGAGAACGAACCGCTATCAAAACTACGCAGTCTTGCCAAAAACCTTAATATTCCAAATTTCAACCGCATGAAAAAGGAGGCCCTCGCGATGATGATCCGCGAGGCCGAGGCGCAAAAGGATGGCATTGAACTGCGCGGCGGTATTTTGGAGATCATGAGCGAAGGCATCGGCTTCCTGCGGGCCACCAATTACCGCATCAGCGACCAGGATGTCTATGTATCGCAGGCGCAATTGAGAAAGTATGATCTGCGCGCAGGCGATCTCGTGATCGGACAGGTACGTCCCCCGCGCGAAAGTGAAAGACATTTTGGCCTGCTCAAAGTGGAATCAATTAATGGGTTGGAACCGGAAATCGGCGCCCGCAGGGTTATTTTTGAAAACCTCACGCCCATATTCCCGGATGTCCGCTTTGACCTTGAAATCGAGCACGATACGCTGGCTCCGCGCCTGATCAATCTCATCACACCCATCGGCAGAGGCCAGCGCGGATTGATTGTTTCACCTCCCAAGGCGGGCAAGACCACCATCCTCAAGCAAATTGCAAATTCAATCTCAACCAAATATCCCGATGTGCACCTGATTATCGCATTGATCGGCGAACGCCCTGAAGAAGTAACCGACATGGACCGCTCCGTGGATGCGGAAGTGGTCGCCTCCACTTTTGACGAACCCGTCACCGCCCACGTCCGCACAGCGGAACTGGCCCTGGAACGCGCCAAAAGGCTGGTGGAGATCGGTCGTCACGTGGTCATCCTGATGGATTCGATCACCCGCCTGGCGCGCGCCTATAACCTGGTGGTCAACCCCTCCGGGCGCACCCTCTCGGGCGGTATGGATCCATCCGCGCTCTACCCACCCAAACGCTTCTTCGGCGCGGCCCGCAATGTGGAAGACGGCGGATCGCTGACCATCATCGCCACCTGCCTGGTCGATACCGGCTCCCGCCTTGATGACGTGGTTTACGAGGAATTCAAAGGCACGGGCAATATGGAATTGATCCTCTCGCGCAAACTGCAGGAACGCCGCATTTTCCCCGCCGTGGATATCGAACGCTCCTCCACCCGCCGCGAAGACCTGCTGCTCGGACCGGACTTGCTGCAACGCGTCTGGTTGATGCGCCGCATGTTCATTCAAATGACCTCTTCCCCGCCCCAGGGCGCCGGCATGGATAATTCCGTGGCGACAGAAGCCATTCTCACTCGCATGGAACGCGCAAAAAATAACATGGAATTCCTTGAGAATCTGACAAAGGATGCCTAACAACAGGACGAATTTTCAATTTATCCTGCCTAACTAAAGAATGAAAAACATTTTAGAAATAATTCGATCCTTCTTTTCCGCTGCCGGTCAAAAGTTTAAACGGAAACCGAAAGTTGAAGCGGCTGTCAATGAGCCGCCCATCACACCGCGCGTCAAGGGCAAGGTGGATCGTTTTACAATCATCAGTTGGGTCCTGACTCTTATGATCGTGGCTGGCCTGGTGGGGTCAACGATTTTTTACAAGAACACACGCGCCGCATCCTATACGCCTGCAATGCAACCAACCCTTGAAGCAGCCGCCGCTCAACCCCAGGTGGGCATGCCCGTTGCCGGACCGGATGGAGGCGGAGTTTCTTCCATCCATCGCGGATTGCAATTAAAAACCATCATCCCCGAACGGCCGCGCTATGACTCCGTGATCTATCGCGTTTCGCGTGGTGATGCCATGCTTAAAATTGCGGGTGAATTTAAGATCAAATACGAATCCATCCTTTACGTTAACAAACAAATGGATGATAACCCGCATAGCCTTAAGCCCGGCATGGAGTTGATCATTCCGCCTGTGGATGGCTTGTACTATGAATGGAAAGACGGCGATACTTTTGAAACTGTTGCGGAAAAATTCGACGCGAATGCCGATGACATCATCACGTTCCCCGGCAACAAGGTTGATCTCACCGACCCCAAAATAGAACCCGGTACATTGGTGATGATTCCCGGCGGCTCACGCGAATTGCGTAATTGGGCGGCAGATTTGCAAACTGCGCCCAGAGGCGCCAATACAGGTACAGGCGGCGGGAATGCCGGCAATAACTGCGGCGGCGGACCTGTCGCTTCGGGCTTTGGCTGGCCTGCAGATGATCATAGCCTCTCGGGAATTCCGTATGGCCCCGGCCACCTTGGCATTGATATTTCTGCTCCTGAGGGTTCAAATGTTTATGCGGCTGGTTCAGGCGTCGTAACTCAGGCACAGGGCGGCTACAATTACGGTTATGGGAATGTTATTCAGATCGATCATGGCAATGGCTATGTGACAGTCTATGCCCACTTAAGCCAGATCAATGTCGGCGTTTGCCAGGCCGTAGGGCAGGGCACGCTGATCGGTCTATCCGGCAATACGGGCAACTCCTTCGGCGCGCACCTGCATTTCGAGATCCGCATCGGCGGCACGAACGTCAACCCATACGATATTGTTCAATGACAGCAAAAAGCCTAAAGGTCTCCCCCTCGGGGACTTTGTACAACCCTTAGGCTTTTAATTTTACATGAACGAAAAATCCCTCAACAAATCCCTTTCAAAATTAAATATTGGCGACCTGCGTTATTTTGATTCCATCGGTTCCACCAACGATGAAGCCCTGGCCTGGGCGGCAGGCAATGCAAAAGACCTGTCCATCGTGGTCGCGGATGAACAGACGCAGGGACGCGGCCGGCTCAATCGAAAATGGTTCACACCAAAAGGAAGCGCCCTGGCCTTTAGTTTGATCCTGCGCCCCTCCGCGGCGCTGCGCCCGCATCTCTCGCGGACCGTCGGCCTGGCGGCGCTTTCAATCGCAGAGGCCTGTCTCAAATACGGCCTTGTCCCGCGCATCAAATGGCCGAACGATATTTTATTGGACGGAAAAAAAACAGCGGGCATTCTCGTTGAAACGGTCTGGACCGGCGCTGACGTGGATTCGCTGGTGATCGGCATGGGGATCAACGTCCATAGAATATCCGTGCCGCCCGCCGAGCTGCTGCAATTCCCTGCCACCAGCCTCGAGGCTGAACTTGGGAAAGAACCACCCGCACGCGAGGATTTTCTATTCGATATTTTGAGCGCCTTCATTTCATGGCGCGAACGCATGGGCACGGATGAGTTGATGCAGGCCTGGGAGCAGGGACTGGCCTTTCGCGGCGAGCAGGTTCAGGTTTATGCGGGAGGCGATATCGCCCCCGAAGGGGAAACGCCGCTCACCGGCGAGTTGATCGGCCTCGAAGCGGATGGGAGCTTAAGATTACGAAATGCAGATGGCAAATCTGTGATCGTCCGTTTTGGGGATGTCAGCCTGAGGCCAACTGCGTGATATACTTTTGTGACACAGTAAAAATTCGAGGTGACCATGTTTGACAATCTCCGTGATGAAGCCAAATCCGCACCGTTCTACGAGGAAGACATCCAAAGTTTCAAATCCGAGACGGAATTGCCCAAGGCCGGGCGTTCCTCGAGCCGCTTCCTGGGCATGACCCCCTTCCAGCGCTTTGTGATCGTTTTTCTGCTCCTGCTGGCAGTCTGCGTGATCGGCGCTTTGTTATTACTGGTGACAGGCAAGATCGGGTTTTAACCGGGATCACAAGTTAAGAAGTAATGGGGTTGTCAATAAATGGGGCGTATCCAAATTCAAACACATAAATTTCGATCTCGCTGCGAGACGGCGTTCTCGCCTTGAACTCCGTGCCCGAATGGGGACGTGAGTCATGAAATAGTGAACAACTCCCGCTTAACAGATGATCACTTCGCAAAGCGTGCTCGCAACGACATAGGTATTCGGCCTCTTCCCGGCCTTCCCCCAAATCCAAAAACAGGATTTGGGGGAAGGGGAATGTACTGTATTTTATGAAGACCTCATTCTTTGCTCAACATAGTATTGTTTCTCCCCCAAAATCGTGACTTGATTTTGGGGGAGATGTCCGCAGGACAGAGGGGGGTCTAATGCACTACCGCACCGCCCCCAAAGCCTTTGGGCAAGGCATTAATTCGCAATCTCACCTTCGCACAACACCCTTTAGGGCAAAGGTGACTGTCACCTTTTGAGATATTGGAGAGGGCGGGCAAGGTATAATTCTTTCCGTCAAGGAGTAAATTATGGACTGGCGAAATTACATTACAGTTGACCCAAAGATCTGTCATGGACAGGCTTGTATCACAGGGACGCGCGTCATGGTTTCTGTCATCCTCGATAATTTGGCAGACGGTCTGGATGCGCAGGAGACCCTCAAAAGTTACCCGTCATTGACAAAGGAAGCCATACAAGCCGCGATCAATTACGCGGCGGAATTGGCGCGCGAACGAGTCATCTCGATTGCGGCTTGATCCATGAAATTCAAACTTGACGAAAATATCCCCGTTGAAGTGTCCATAGTGTTTGGCGAATCCGGTCACGACGCGGTCACAGTACTTGATCAAAACATGGGAGGCAAAGCAGATGAACATATTATCCAGGTTTGCACGCAGGTACAACGCGCATTGCTCACCCTCGATTTGGATTTTGCCGACATCAAAGCATATCCTCCATCAAATTATCACGGCATTTTTGTCCTGCGCGTAAGACAGCAATCAAGGTCAAAAGTGCTGGAAGTGATTACGAAGTTAATTCCCCACTTGTCATCCGAATCCATCGAAAAGCAACTTTGGATCGTTGAAGAGGATAAAATTCGCGTTCGAGAATGAATTATCCGATGAGGAGAT
>CAZEGE010000076.1:0-16862 GCA_964511765.1 uncultured Anaerolinea sp. | reverse complement strand
TCAGTTTCGTTTGTAACCGTGAAGGAAAAATACTCTCGGGCGAAACTCTCACCGACGCGGCAAACCAATTGCTTCCACTTGGCATCTCCGTCATCGGAGTCAATTGCGGGCCAACTCCAAATCTCGCCAAACCGCTTGCTGAATTACAAATTGCATGTGGCAAAGATTTCCCTTTGATCGCCTACGGCAACATCGGCTATGCAGATGAAAAAGTCGGCTGGGTCAATACGGATTCGGAAAACCCTAACGCTTATTGTGAACACGCTATCCATTGGCCTGCTAAAATAATTGGGGGATGCTGCGGCACTACTCCCGAGCATATTCATCAATTGAAATTAGCGGTGAAAGGATAAGCGGGGAAGTAAATATACAGACAGGAAAAAAGTAAGCCTGATGGATGCTAATTTCATATGATTCGGAATAATGCCAAAGGTGTATACTTTAGATAATGCTAGGTCATCTGAAGGATTTTCTGATCGGTCCTCCACTCCCAACACGTCAACTTCACGGAAGAAGACTGAATAAAATCCGTGCACTGGCTGCATTCTCACCAGATGCCCTCTCTTCCATTGCGTATGCCAATCAGGAGATATACCTTGGATTGGTTGTCGCTGGAAGTGCAGGCTTAGGTGTTGCCTGGCCGATTGGGCTCGCGATTACTGGTTTATTGATGATCGTTGCAATATCCTATTACCAGACAATTCATGGCTATCCTTCCGGTGGAGGTTCGTATGTTGTAGCACGTGATAACCTGGGTACGCATGTAGGTCTCCTTGCTGCTTCTGCACTTCTATTGATTATCTGCTCACTGCGGCGGTCAGCCTGACAGCTGGAGTAGAGGCTATCGCTTCGGCAATCCCGTTGCTCTGGCAATATCGTGTACTGATCGCATTGATCCTGTTGGCATTTATTACACTCGCCAACTTGAGGGGTTTACGTGAGACAGGCACATTGATGTCTATTCCAGTTTATCTGTTCCTGTTTACTTATCTCCCCATGCTGGCGTACGGACTGTTCGTGTTGGTCAAGGGTGGTCCGGTATCTTTGGCGGGGTTTGCCCCTCAACCAACTCATCCGATGACGACATTCCTGCTCCTCCACACTTTTGCAACCGGCTGTACCGCTCTCACGGGTATCGAAGCAATCAGTAATGGCGTGCCGTCATTTGAATCCCCGGAATCAAAGAATGCCGGCAAGACCTTGCTTGTAATGGCAGCCTTGATGGCGATCTTGTTTGTGGGCAGTATAGGTCTGACCCAGTATCTGGGTATTGTTAGTGGCCCGCAGGAAACAATTCTTTCAGCGCTTGCGCGTCGATTATTTGGGAATGGTGCGGGTTATTTCTTTATCCAGATCAGTACGATGTTGATCCTGGCAGTCGCAGCAAATACGAGTTTTGCAGGCTTCCCTCGCCTCGGTGCGATTCTTGCCAAAGATGGATTCCTTCCACGCCAGTTGACCAGTTTGGGTGACCGCCTTGTATTTGCAAATGGCGTTATTCTACTGTCTGTCGCAACGGCTGTATTGATTGTCATCTTTGGCGGCAACAGCCATTCACTTATCCCTCTATTCGCGGTGGGAGTATTCCTGGCTTTCAGCCTTTCACAGGCGGGTATGGTTGTCCACTGGTGGCGGCAGCGTGGAAAGGGTTGGGTTTTCAAATCCGTAGCCAATGGTATTGGCGCGCTGGCAACAACTGTGACGTTAATTGTGGTTGGCTACAGCAAATTTGGCGAAGGCGCCTGGATCACGATCATATTGATCATCGTAATCATGTCGATGTTTTATAAGATCCGTTCCCACTATCAGGAAGTGGGGAGGGAACTTTCTTTACATGGCTTGCCTCCATCCTTGAAGCCGATGTCTGCCTCACGTGTGATTATCCCGATCTCTGGTGTGCATCGAGGTATTGTTGAAGCAGTGGACTTTGCCCGTTCCATTACAAATGACATTACTGCTGTTTATGTGGAATTGGAGGAAGATGAAACCAAAGAGGTAAAAGAGAAATGGGCTCGTTTATGGCCGGATATTCCGCTCAAAATAGTGCCTTCGCCTTATCGTTCTGTTATTCAACCCCTGCTGGACTTCCTCGATGAAATAGACAGCCAGATAAATGATGGACAATTAGCGTGTGTAATTCTCCCCGAATTTGTTCCAGTAAAATGGTGGCAGAGTTTGTTGCACAATCAAACGGCCTGGTTGTTGAAAGCCGCACTACTTTATCATCGCCGTAAACTGGGGGGTCAGCGTGTAATTATTGATGTCCCTTACTATTTGCACAAATAATTGATTTCACTCTTGTCTGCTGTTAGATTTGTTATTTCAAATACAAATCAAAGAAAGCGATTGTTCGTTGCATGGCGGTTGAGAAGTTCCCGGAAATATTATGGTTATCGCCTTCGTAAGTATATAGATCGGCGATTTGGCCTGCATCGCGCGCCAACTCAGCGAGGCGGATCGAAAATTCCAAAGGGACGTCTTCATCTTCGGTTCCGTGGTGCAGCTCCAAAGGCCCAGAAAGATCGGCGAGATAAGTTGTGGCCGAAACAGAATCCCAAAATAAAGGGTTATCTTCGGGAGCGCCATATGCTTCAATCCACCGAGTGCGCCAGCCAACTCCGCGCGAACTTGGGGATGGAGTGAATGAGCCAGTGCGCCGCCAGTTATAAAGCATGTCAGGATATGAAGCCACCACGCCCGCCCAGATCACGCCAACTTTTACATCATCTGAAATAACCATCGTACGCAGTGTGAGATAGCCGCCCATGGAATGTCCCCACATGCCGATCCTGTCGGGATTCACTTCAGGATATTGCTTGATGGATGCAACTGCGTTCAGGACATCAATTTGATAACTGGGGCTTCCGTACGCGCCAGTCGCATCGCCCTCGGACGCATCATGTCCGCGATAATCAATTCGAAAAACGACATAACCCGCTTTTGCGATCTCATCCACATACGCGATATATCTTTCAGTTGTGCGATAGACATCAGGCGGAATGTATCCATGATTGAATACAATGGCAGGCCAGCCGCCTTCGGGAGCCTCGCCATTTGGGATGGTGAGAAGTGCATATATTTTCAATCCTTCTGAAAGATAATAAGCATAATAGCGGCGATAATTTAAACCCCTGTCCAATTCCTTTACGATGGCGATTTCACTGCCCGGGTAATCGCCTGCCCGCATAAATTCGATGCTCATCGGGTTGGGAATTGGTGTTGCAGCAGCCGTTGGCGGCGGTGTGAGAGTGAAGGTTGGCGGCGCAGGGATAAAAGTATTTGTAGCGTTATTTATGACGTTTGGAATTTCTGGCGACGGAACGGACGTAATCTCAGGCGCAGCAACTAGCGGAGCGCATGCGCTTATAAGAAGGGCGATATTAATCAAAACCAATAAAGTTTTTTTCATAACAGAGTTCCTTACCCATTAAGAAAACAACAAGAGGCAGTTTATTACTGCCTCTTGTCTACCTGTTTACACGGATCTTTGAGCTCTCCAGGAACTCCGAGGTCTTTGTATCACTTCGCTGCTACTTCCTGTTCTCGCAGCTTTTCCGTCGCGCGGAAATATTTCAAATACCGCATCGAGTTAGCATCCTTGCCCAACAATAGATCCGTTGCGCGGATGGAACCGCCTAATTTAATAGGATCAGTGATCGAGCAAGTGACACCCGCTTGGATAGCCAACGAAAGAAATGCGCTGTTCACTGAATGACGGTCGGGCAATCCAAAAGAAACATTGCTTGCGCCCAGACTCATATTTACGCCATATTCTTTTCTGATCAGTTCAATAGCCTTAAGCGTCACCGTCGCGGCTTTGCTGTCGTGACCCACTGTCATTACCAACGGGTCAATAATAATATCCTCGATGGGGATTCCCATTTTTGCGGCCCGTTCGATGATCTTGCCAGCTGCTGCGAGACGTCCCTCCGCCGTGGGCGGGATGCCCTCATCGCCAATTGTCAGCCCGATGACAGCCGCGCCTCTATCCTTGACGATGGGCAGGACGCTGGCCAACTGCTTCTCCTCCCCGTTGACAGAGTTGACCAGGGGTTTGCCCGGCGCAACTTTGAGTCCTGCCTCGAGGATCCCTGGTTCATTTGAATCAATGCATAAGGGAACGTCTACAATGGACTTAATGGCTTCCACTACCATCGGGATGATCTCAGCCTCATCGATTTGCGGATGACCGACGTTCACGTCCAAAACATCCGCGCCCCAATCCACCTGACGCCTGGCAAGATGTTTGACGTATTCCATGTTCCTTTCGACCAGCGCCTGTCCCAGCTTTTTTATTCCTGTGGGGTTGATCTTCTCGCCGATCATTACGAACGGCTTGTCAATCCCGATGATGACTTCCTTGTTGTTTGATTTTAGTATCGTATGCATATGCCCTCCGACAAAGTATATATAGGTCTCGCTTGAAGCGAGACCTACTGTTTTACGAAGATTTCAAAAACCTCAACGCAGTTTCAACCAGTACAGCCGTTCCAATTGGCAGGGCGTGCTCATCCAGGTCGAACTGCGGATGATGGAGCAAATAACCCTCATGTCCCTTCTTTTGCACACCTAATGTGTACATCGCGCCGGGGGCATGTTCCAGGAATGAACCAAAATCCTCCGCTCCGAGAGAATTGTGCATTTCCTGCACATGCTCTGGGCCGAGCAAATCTTTGCCAACCGCTTCTATTAAACTGGACACACCTTCATTGTTGATCATGGGTGGTCCGCCAATTTCGATCTTGAGTTCATAGTCACCGCCCAGGGTTCGAGCAACCTCAAAGGCGCGCTTGATCTCAGCGTGGATTTGTTTTTGTACTTCGGGTGTGGTGAAGCGGATTGTGCCGGTGATCTTGATGCTGTCCGGGATGACATTCTCGGTAAAGCCGCCGTTGAGCGAGCCAATGCTGACGACCGCAGGCGCAAACGGATCCAGCCTGCGCGAGGTGATCCCGTTCAATGCGATAATGATATGAGCGAGCAAAAAGAACGGGTCGACAGTCGTGTGCGGATAGGCGCCGTGTCCGCCTTTGCCTTTGATGACGCTGAACCACGAATCCACGCCGCCTGAGCATGGACCTGCATTGATGGCAATCGTGCCAACAGGCTGGGTGGGGTCCACGTGTTGTGCAATGACATAGTCCACGCCTTCCATGGCGCCTTCCTCGGACATGCGTACCGCGCCGCTCTTCCCTTCCTCGTCCGCAGTCTCTTCGGAGGGTTGGAAGAGGAAACGAACGCGTCCATGCGGTTTTTCACTTGCGAGGATTTGCGCTGCGCCAAGCGCCATGGCTGTGTGGGAGTCATGTCCGCAGGCATGCATTTTATTTTCCACAGTCGATTTGTACTCGGACTCATTCAACTCTTGAAGCGGCAGCGCATCCATATCCGCGCGGATGGCGACCATTTTACCGCCTTCCCCGATATCGGCAACGACGCCTGTTTTTCCAACACCGCGTTTAACTCTGTATCCCATTTTCTCCAATTCATCCGCTACGATCTTCGCCGTGCGATGGACATCGAATCCTGTTTCGGGGTGCATGTGGAAATCGCGACGCCATTCAATGAGTTCTTCTGAAATTGCATGTGCCTGTTTGAGCATATTATTTTTTCCTTTTTACTCTGTACTTCTAATGATTCACTGCTTACTTTTTACTCTTAACTACTTCCTTTGCCGCCGCCGTCATGATCGCATCCAACTCTTTATCCTGTTGCGCTTCCAGCGGGGGAACTTGATGCTCGCGTAAAATCCGTTCCGCTTCGTCGGCGGCATGTTCTGCCATGCCCCTGCGTTCATTCCTCTCCCAGGTTTCCCAGGTGTTGCGTTCGGCAAGATTGGTGCTGAGATTTAATTCGGTTTTGAGATATTTCATGGTGTGTTTCTGTCCCAGGAAATTGCGCGTACCGTCCAGGGCTTTGAGAATCCCTTCAAAGGCGAGGGTATCTTCGTTTACGGCAATCCCTTTTGTCAGGCGGATGATATTGCCGGCCAGTTCGTTATCCAAAACCATTTGAGCGTATGAGCCCATCACTCCCGCTTCCATTTCGCCAATGCCGGAAAGTTCATCTGCGCCAGCCAAAGCGGGGATGGCGGCATTCAGCCCGCGCTCGAATCCGTTTTGCACTTCCAGTGTGTGCGCATTCGTGGAAAATCCATATACATTGACCGAGTACCCGTAATAATGTCCGAGTTGAACGGTGGCGGCAGACGCCAGACCGAGTTCGAGTCCGCCCCACAGCAGGCCCGTACGCGGCTCAAGCATTGCAAGACGTCCGCAATAAATAATGGGCAAGCCTGGGTTGATGATCTGCGATAAAACCACGATAGCAAGCGTCTCCGCGTTTTGCTGCGCCAGGCTGCCCGCCATCGTCATCGGGGAGGTGGCGCCCCCGATCGGGCAGGGCAGGGTCGCGAAGGCCACACCCGCTTTTGCCATTTCGATAACGGCTTCGGCTTCATGATCCGGAATAGTCAGCGGGCTGACGGGCGACAGCGAGAGGGTCAACGCTGACGATTCCACGCCGATGACCTTCGCCATTTCAAGCGCATATTTCACTTCATAACTATATTGAATCCCGGGGCCCTGCAACGGTTTTGTAGTGTGCGGAATGGAATGACGATACATGTACAAAGACATTAATTCGCCCGATACATTTTGAGGCGTGAAGAAGGGCGTAACCGTGTGGCAATTATCGAGGGCGTCGAGCAAACGCGTTGCGTCGATCACGTCCTGCTCTTCTGCCGAACGGTGTGAATTGGTCTTGGCATCATATACATCGCGCGCGCCGCCGAGATTATGAAAATATAAATTTCCATCACCAAGCGTTCTTACTGTTCCATCGCGCCCTGTGAGGGTCGCTCTCTTCCCTGATTGTTTTATGCTTTCCTCCACCAACTCAGGCGGGAAATAGACACGGTTGCCTTTGATGGCGCATCCCGCGCCTGTCAAAATATCAAGGCTCTCCTTGTGAGTCCACACATAACCCACTTCGCTGAGAATGCGTAGAGTGGTCTCGTGAATGGATTTCACTTCATCCTGGGATAAAAAATTTAAACGATCCATGTCCCTGCTCCTTTTATCTGGTTTCCAATATCCTTGCTAAAAATCCAACGCGTTTTACTTCGGAGTCAATGATGTTTTCAGTATCTAAAAATGCATGGCCTTCGTTCTCGTACAAAAGCAATTCCACTTCCTTGCCAAGTTCAAGTAGTTTATCACGGGCCTCCATCGAATCTGACGCAGGACAGCGCGGGTCGTTCCCTCCGCAGATCATCTGCACGGGCGCGTTGACTTTATCCAAAAAGAAATACGGTGAGCGCGCGACCCATAACTCGCGGTTGTCTTCAGGATCGCCCATGTTTTCTATATTCCAATGTTGCAGGTCCTCGCGCGAGTCGTCATGGGACTTCAACCAATTTAAAAACGGAACAACTGCCGAACCAACCGCAAACAAATCGGGATGGGTCGTCATGCAGGTCATCGTCAGATAGCCGCCATGACTTCTTCCCGTGACGCCGATCTTATCCTTATCAGCCAGCCCATTCTCAATTAAATACTTTACACCCGCCGCGCAATCGTCATTATCGACGCCGCCCATGTCGTAGCGACTTGCGTTCTGCCACTTCTTTCCATAACCGGTGGAGCCGCGATAATTCGGCGTAAGCACCGTCCATCCGCGCGAAGCCATGTGACTTATCACGGGATTCCAGGAAAATTGCAGATGCCAATTCGGTCCGCCATGAATGTCAAGCACCGCGCGCTGGCTGTCTTTTGCGCGAT
Source organism: uncultured Anaerolinea sp. (assembly GCA_964511765.1). Lineage (GTDB taxonomy): Bacteria > Chloroflexota > Anaerolineae > Anaerolineales > Villigracilaceae > Villigracilis. The sequence continues at coordinate 9,081 of CAZEGE010000076.1, read as the reverse complement.
ATAACAACGCGGGCACTTGTGTCCCATCCTGGCTTGCATACCAGACTTCCTCGGGCTGAATAAATTCTGCATCTTTCAACTCATCGGGCAGCGAATTTGTTAATTGCTCAAGCGAACCATCTTCCAAATGGATTTTCCATAAATCACTAGGATGAGCGGGATCTTCGTAAAGAATTACAACGCTGTCGGTTGCGAACAGCGGAAAGGAATGAACGCCCGCCCCAATTTGAATTTGCCTGACGGGTTCGTTTCCCTTCATTAACTCGAAACTGGTGACTGCGCCCTCGGAGTGTATCCATCCGATCAAGTTTCCATCATGCGACCACGCGGGTTGCGTGTCGTCGCCGCTGGATTCATTGACCCATGTAATTTCATGAGACTCAACATCGAACAGTCCGATGTCATGCCACTCGCCATTTTCCGCGGAGAATGCAAGGAATTTTGAATCAGGCGACCAGACCGGGTTCTGTGCGTTCAATAGCTGACCCTTGATCTTCAGTTGTGTGGTATTGACCCTCATCCCCTTGCGTGGGCGATTAACAGGGATGATATAAATGCTCCTGTCGCTGGCCGTGGACTCCGCCTCGATCGCGATCCATTGACCATCGGGCGACCATTTCGCGTCCCAGCACGGGTGAAATACGTTTTTCAATAAGCGTCCTGGCGTGCCATCAACAGGGAGGAGGTGCAAGGCAAATTGGCCATGCTTATCTGAGAGCACAGCCAGCATTTTTCCATCCGGTGACCATGAGAAATTCGGTTGATGCGCGTAGGCAATATTAGGTGTGAGGTCGGTACAAATATTGGTGCTTGGATCATGCGCGACGATGTGATATGACTCACTGCCGTCAGGATCCAGGGCGTACGCAAGCATTGTGCCGTCAGGAGAATGAAGCGGGGAGAATTTGGCTCCTTCAATGCTTGATGTCATTGCTTCGGGCGAAGAATGCCCTCGCAATGACATTTCGTAGAGTTCCCATCGACCGGTTTTATTCCACGAAAAGACCAACCTTTGCCCATCGGGCGAGATATCAAATCTTAAGCCGTTATCCACTTGCGGTATGCGTAAAAGTTGGGTGAGATTGAGCATGATTATGCGGGTCTAAAGTCCTCTATCGCTGGCAGGTGTTCGAGACCGGACTTATTGGCAAGGTCCAATATAAAAGCGTGGAGTCTATTAATTTTTTCAGGATCAATTTCGGGCCGCTGGTAGGAGGCGAGCAATTCCTTTACGCGGAGTTTGCACCTGTCAAAGGCATCCAGACTGCCAGCGGCCTTCCAGGCGCGAGTCGAGTCGCGGTCGATGACGCTGCTCGGCAGGTGTTGTTCCTTTTGGAAGAGCTGCATGGTGGCTTTCTGCTTGAGGAAGTCGCCGCCTTTGAAATTGATCTTGTCGTCATAAAAACCTGTGGCGAGCGTATCGGTGTGTTGCTGCACGCCGCCGATCATGCGCTTTGCCATGGCGATGCCTTCGGCGTCGAGCACGAGTTTTTCCGCGCTGTGACAGGCGAGGAAGTCCAGCATGCCGGAACCGGAGATCATGTTGATGCCGCTCAACGCGCCGACCATGGCTGAGATTCCGCTTTCGAGGCCGGCCTGTGCGTCCACGAGTTTTGAATCAGTTGCGCCAAGATAGGTGTGCGTGGGCATGCCGAGAGATTTTGCTACCTGGGCATAAGAGCAATCGAGCATGGCGGTTTCCACTGCACCCATGGGCGTCGCGCCTTTGCGCATGTCAAAGATCGCTGCCGCGCCGCCCCAAACGATGGGCGAGCCTGCGAGTGCAAGTTGATGAATGACGATGCCCGCGAAGCATTCCGCCGTGTGTTGTGTGACTGTGCCAAGCATGGTCACTGGCGCCGCCGCGCCTGAAAGCGGAACAGAGACAATTTCTGCGGGAACCCCAGCGCGGGCAAGGGCGATCAGGTTGCCTGCGCCAAAGTTTGACCAGATTAATGGCGGTGCGGGACACACGTCAAAAATGGCGCGTGGTTTTGTGCGCGCGGCTTCCTTGCTGCCTGCGAAGATATCGAGCATGTCGATCATCTCCTGCACGGTTTTGTTGGTGAACGCGCCTGTGACAATCGGCTTCCTGGAATGAAGCAGGACAAGATATAAACGATACGAATCTTGAATCTCTCTTGGCACATCATGACATATGACGGCGGTGGATTGTGCGTCATATTGCGGGAGTTGTTCTGCAACCTTAAGTAAACGAATCAGGTGTTCGGTCTCCGTGGTGTCATGCTCAAGCGTATCGGGGTTGAGCATGGTAATGCCGGAGGAACCCGGGTCAAAGTGGACGGAGTCTCCGCCGTAATGGACGGTGGGATTGCCGTCATAATCGTAAAGATAAAATTCGCGCGGCACACTCTCCAGGGCTTTGTGTACCAACGAGGCAGGGATCTGTGCAACCTGGGTCCCAGTGTCGATCTTCACGCCTGCTTTTGCCAGCAGGTCACGCGCTTCTTCGTTTTGGACCTTTATTCCAGGCTTGAGCAGAAGTTCATAGGCTTCCTGTAAAATGCGGGCGATAATTTCATCGCTCAAAAGCGTGAGTTTTGGTTGCATTGGATACCTTTAAGCTTAAATAGATTCTCTTTGGCGAAAGAGAGTGATAATAAATCGAAGGTTACACATTAGAACGTGTAACCTTTTCATGTTTTCCTGCGATTTAGCCCCCCCAGGGGCCAATGTATTGTTACGTGTAAATATTTACACGCCGCTTACGCGTCGGCCTTGCCAACCAATTCCTTCGCGACCTTCACCGCGCCGACCGCGTCTTCCGAATAACCATCGGCTTTGATCTTTTCGAACCAATCGCGCGTGATGGGAGCGCCGCCGACCATCACCTTGATGCGCGGGCGCAAACCTTCTTTATCCAACTCTTCGATCACTTCGCGCTGGCGTACCATCGTGGTGGTGAGCAATGCGCTCATGCCGATGATCTGTGCGTCGATTTCAAGCGCTTTGCCGATGATCTTGTCCGCGGGTTGATCCACACCCAGATCGAATACTTCAAACCCTGAGGCGCTTAACATCGTGCCGACCAGCGTCTTGCCAATCTCATGGATGTCGCCTTCCACAGTGGCAAGGACGACCCGTCCCAGGGTTTCACGCGCTTCGCCAAGTTTTATCAACTCAGGTTCGAGGGTCGCAACGGCGGCTTTCATGGCTTCGCCGGCCATGACCAGCTCAGGCAGAAAAGCCTCGCCTTTCCCGAACTGGTCGCCAATGTAATTCACACCTACGACGAATCCTTTTGTGATCGCTTCCAATGGGTGCATGTTCATCGCGATGGCTTTCTTTGCAAGCTCAACGGAGAGGTCAGAATCTCCCTCGATAATGCTTTGTGCCATTTCTTTAAATAATTCTTCCGACATAATGCCTCCTGATTAATCTTATTTTCTTATCAAGTGAGTGACTTGCTTTTCTTTTTCTCTTAACATTTTTTCAGGAATATTGAGATACTCCTGCAGCCACTTGCCAGAATCCATGACATGCTCGATGGATGCCTGAACCGCCCTGTCTTCATCCCCTTTGGTGAGCGCGTCCATGATTGCGGTGTGTTCGTCGTGGGTTTGAGCGACACTGCCTGCCAGCAATTCAGGGTTGCGGAACAACGCTTCATATAATAACCAGTCAGGAAAGGCATTGGCGACCACGGCGTACAACTTGATCAGTAGATCATTTCCAGAAGCCTCGGCAATGGCAGTGTGGAATTCACGGCTTAATTGTCTTTCCAGCGGCATTTCGTTCAATTTCACATGCCTGTTCATTTCATCCAATATCTTCTTAAGCCCTAAAGCCTGTTCGGAGGTAATGTTCATTGCCGCTTCTTTGGCAATGATTGCCTCGAGGATCAATCTCAGACCGTACGCCTCCACGATATCCTTGGTGGACATTTCCCGCACGCGCACGCCACGGTATGGCACGCGCTCGGCCAGGCCTGTTGAAACAAGGAGGTCAAGCGCCTCCCGAACGGGGGTCATGCTGACACCCATTTGACTGGCAATATCATCCTGACGCAGCCAGTCCCCGGGACCGTATTTGCCCGCGATGATATGACGATGAAGCGCATCGTAAATTTCCTCTTTGAGAGGCTTGTGGGTGAGTTCTTTCTCTGCCATTGACGTCATGATTATATATTATATATAATCATGTTGAAATTCGGAAGTGCAGCGTGTCACGAAAATTGTCATCGGTTATACTCGATATATTGGAGACTTAATGTCTGAAATCGACCTCACCCTACTAAAACCTGCAATTGAAAAATATATTCCTTTGGGTTGCTCCGGGTTACTGCCAGCCCTGCATGCAGCCCAAATTGTCTATGGGTGGCTGCCTCAGGAAGTTGCCGCCGAGGTGGCGCAGTCCTTGCGTGTGCCGCTTGCCGATGTGCATGGCGTGATCGAATTTTATTCCATGTTCTATAATAAACCTGTCGGCAAAAAGATCATTCGTGTTTGCACGGACCCAGCCTGTGGATTAAGGGATTCAGACGGACTCTTGAAAAAACTTTGCAAACAATACGACCTAGAACCGCATCAGATTCACCCTGGGTTGGATCTAACCGTTGAGCCGAGTCCATGCCTGGGGCTGTGTGAACAAGCTCCGGCCGTATTGACGACCGAAGGGGATCAGTCAAGCGTGCATTTAGGCGCAGATCAGGTTTTTCGGCCGGCATCCGTTGTAGATGGCACGATCCGCTTGCTGACCGCGAATTGTGGCAATGAAACCGCCTCCATATCGCAGTATGGACGTTATCAAGGTTTCTTCAAAGCCCTGCAGATGAGACCCGATGAGGTGGTAGCGGAGATCAAGGCCTCAGGTCTGGTGGGACGCGGCGGGGCGGCATTCCCGACGGGAATTAAATGGGAAGGCGCGGCACAGGCGCAGGCGGATCAGAAATACGTCGTCTGCAACGCGGATGAATCCGAACCGGGCACTTTCAAAGATAGAATTCTTTTATTGGACGACCCACACCGCACCATTGAAGGCATGTGCATTGCAGCCTATGGGATCGGCGCAAGTAAAGGTTATATTTACATCCGCGGGGAATATCCATATATTGTGCCTGTTCTGGAAAAAGCACTCGATGAAGCCAGGAATGCAGGCTATCTTGGGAAAGATATAAATAATTCGAAATTTTCATTTGACATTGAAATCCGCGTCGGCGCAGGCGCGTATATCTGCGGCGAGGAGACCGCGCTGTTTGAATCGATCGAAGGCAGGCGTGGTTTCCCGCGTGTGAAACCGCCCTTCCCGACGACCAATGGTTTGTTCGACAAGCCAACCGTTATTAATAATGTTGAAACACTTTGCAATGTTCCACTGATCATCTCGAAAGGCTCTGCCGAATATCGCAGGATCGGCACGGAAAAATCACCGGGCTCGAAGTTGTTCTGTGTTTCAGGCGACGTGGTCAAGCCCGGGCTGTATGAGATCGAGTTTGGACTTACACTCCGTGAGCTGTTGACCATGGCCGGCGGCGTTGCCCGAAAGAAATCCCTCAAAGCAGTTTTATTCGGAGGTGCGGCGGGAGCTTTCGCCACATCGGAAAATTTGGATGTCAGGCTGACTTTCGAAGACTTGCGGTCTGCAGGTTTGCCGCTTGGCTCCGGCGTGGTCATGGTCTTTGACGAAACCCGCGATATCCGCGATGTCTTGAAGAGACTGGGTAAGTTCTTTGCGCATGAATCCTGCGGGAAGTGTTATCCCTGCCAGATGGGGACCCAGCGTCAAATGGAGATATTGGACCGTATCGCGGAAGGGAACGCCTTGCCCGACGACTTCGTCCGCTTGCAGGATATCGGCTGGACGATGACGGACGCGAGTCTCTGCGGTTTGGGTCAAACAGCCGCGAGTGCGGTATTGTCGGCGATGAAGGTATGGCCTGGGTTATTTAAGGAGGGTCAAAGCTCGCAGGTTGAAAATCTGGTGAAGACCTCAAAGACAATCAAGACGCCAAAGAAATCCGTTGTGAAAAAAACGACACCGAAGGTCCCGAAGGAAAAAGCGTCTAAGATGTCCAGGGTTTTGAAAATATCAAAGACAAAGCCGAAAGCGGTAAAAAAGGCTGCAAAAGCAAAAGCAACCAGGAAGAAAACAACCAGGACGACCACAAAACAATAGGCAGGACTTTTAACGTTCGACATTTGACATACAAGGTGAACCGATGACAATCACATTATCAATGGATGGAAAAGAAATAAGGGCGGATGAAGGAAAAACCCTGCTCGAAGCCGCGCGCGAGAGTGGAGTGGACATCCCCACGATTTGCTTCCATGAAGCGACGACGGCGAATGCGCTTTGCAGAATCTGTGTGGTGGAAGTGGAAGGCCAGCGGGTGCTCCAGCCGGCTTGCATCGTCAAAGCGGCAGGCAATATGAAGGTCCAAACCAGAAGCGAGAAGGTCATCCGCGCGCGCAGGACGATTTTGGAAATGCTTGCCTCCAGCATGGATCTATCAGAAGCGCCGGAAATCCAGCAGATGATGAAGGAATACGGCGCGGATACAGGCCGCTTCCCAGACGCGCAGCGCCGCGAGTCGGAAGTCAAAGACGACAACCCGATGTTTATCCGCGATTACTCGAAGTGCCTGCTGTGCTGGCGCTGCGTGCAAGTCTGCGCGGACGATGCCCAATACACCTTTGCGATCAACTTCGATGGACGCGGGTATGAAACACAGATCGGAACATTTTTTGATAAGGCCATCCCTGAAACATCCTGTGTGATGTGCGGTCAATGTGTAGGCGTGTGCCCAACGGGCGCGCTGAAACCGAAGCGCGAATATTTACTGGAACAGGGCCTGAGTGCGGGCGAGATCAGCGTAATGAATACCGGTCGAAAGCAAAGGAAGGCGAAATGATCAAAGCCGATCGTGTTGTTACTTCAATTTGCCCGTATTGCGGCGTGGGTTGTACTTTACAACTGCACGTCAAAGACGACTTTATCTTCAAGGTGACCACGCCCTTCGATTCGCCCGTCAATCACGGCAACCTGTGCGTGAAGGGGCGTTTCGGTTATGACTATATCTATCATCCAAAGCGCGTCACTACGCCGCTGATTCGTAAAACAAAACAGGAAGCGGGCAAACGCACACAGGCCTTTGACCTGTCCGAGTGGCGTGAAGTCTCATGGGATGAAGCGCTCGATTATGTTGCGGATCGTCTGGTTGAAATCTACAAACGCGATGGCTCGGACGCCATGGCGGTCTATTGCTGCGCCAAAGCCACCAACGAGGATAATTATCTGCTGCAGAAAATGTACCGCGCCTTGTTCCGCACCAATAATGTGGATCACTGCACGCGTTTATGCCATGCGGGTTCGGTGGTTGCGCTGCAACAGGCGGTTGGATCGTCCGCGATGAGCAACACGGCGAGCCAGGTCGTTCTCAACGACGTCTTCATTGTGACCGGCTCGAACACTTCTGAAAATCATCCGATCATTGCCTTGCAAATGAAGGAGGCTGTGCAAAAACACGGCGCAAAGATGATCGTGGTCGATCCGCGCCGCATCGACCTGGTGGATATGGCCGAGATGTGGCTTCCGCTCAAACCCGGCACGAACGTGCCGGTCTTCTCGGCCATGGCGCATGTGATCGTGAAAGAGAATCTCGTCAATCATGAATTCATCGCGGATCGCACGGAAGGCTATCAGGAATTCGTCGAAAGCCTTGAAAAATTCACGCCAGAATATGCCGAGGAACTTTCCGGCGTGCCCGCCGATGATATTCGTAAAGCCGCGCGGCTTTACGCCAACGCAAAGAACGGCGCGATCTATTGGGGCATGGGCATTTCGCAGCTTTCGCACGGCACGGCTTCCGCGCTGGCTTTGATACATCTCGCATTCCTGACGGGTCATATCGGGCGCGATGGCACGGGACTCAACCCCCTGCGCGGACAAAACAATGTGCAGGGCGCGAGCGATATGGGCGCCATGCCCTTCCATTATCCCGGCTACATGCGCGTGGATGATCCCGCTCACCGCGCGAAATGGGAAAAGACCTGGAATATCGAAGCCGGCGGCCTGAGCCTCAAACTTGGTCTCACCACCACTGAAATATTGGGTCACGCCCACGAAGGCGGGATTCGCGCGCTGTACATCATGGGCGAGAACCCGATGATGTCCGAGCCGAACCTCAATGAGACGCGCAAACACATGGGGCAGCTCGAGTTCCTTGTCGCGCAGGATATTTTCATCAATGAATCAGGCGCGTTTGCGGATGTATTCCTGCCCGCCACTCCCTTCGCTGAAAAGGATGGGACCTTCTCGAATACGGATCGGCGCGTGCAGCGCGTGCGCGTTGCGCAGCCACCGCGCGGGAAGTCGCGACCCGACTGGCAGATCATCTGCGACCTGGCGCTGCGCATCGAATCCCGACTTGGGGTTGCCACGTCCAAATGGGATTATGCCAACCCCGAGGAGGTCCTGCGCGAGATGGGCGATGTCAATTCAGATTATGCGGGCATTACCTATGACCGCATCGATAAAGTTGGCTTGATCTATCCCGTGCCTGATCTGACCCACCCCGGTACGCCGACGCTCTTCAAAGAATCCTTCCCGCGCGGACGCGGAAAATTCCACATCTTGGATTATGTCCCCGTGCGCGAACAAGCCGATGATGAATATCCGTTCATCCTGACCACAGGCCGACTGCTGGAACATTGGCATGGCGGCTCTATGACTCGCAACTCGGCGCTCAACGAAATCTATCCCGAAGCGCGCGTGGAGATGCATCCCGCCGACGCGGAGATCCACGGCATTCGGGACGGTGACGCGGTCAAAGTCCAGAGCAGACGCGGCGAGATCGTCGTCCGCGCCACGGTGACGGAGAAAACAACCGTCGGCGTGGTCTTCCTGCCCTGGCACTTCGCCGAAGCGGCGGCGAACCTTTTGACGAACGACGCGCTCGACCCACAGGCACTGATCCCTGAGTTCAAAGCCTGTGCTGTACAGGTCTTCCCTGCGAGGGAAAGCGACCTGCCCAACCCAGAAAATGTTTTAGTTAGAGGAAGATATTAGCCCCTCCCGCCACTTCGTGGCACCCTCCCCAAGTCCGAATTATAAATATCAAAT